>JALEIR010000052.1 GCA_022769665.1 Lachnospiraceae bacterium
GTGGTCTCTGTATACACCGAGAAGCACAGGGAAATCGTAAGGGGCAAGCTCCCCATTCTCAGGGAAGAATTTTCTGCACTCTCCCAGTACGCCTTGTTCCTACCCGTTCTCTCACAGGTGGAGGTCATCTCCTGCGAGAGGCACTTCAAGGAACGTTATGAGGTCTTTCGTGAGATAAGAAAATACATCTAAGCATAAAGCAGTTTATCGGAATACTCCCTGCTCCTTTATCTATAATAACTATATATCAGCAAACTTCCCTTGCTGCAGAGCAACAGGGGAAGCATATCCAAATACCCAGGGGAGGAATAGTCATTACTTAACAAGCGGGCCATAAAACGGCTCGCTTTTTTTATGTCCAAAAAAGGGAACGCTCGTGTCGTGACTCAAAAAGCAAGCCTCAGAATTTCCTATAATAGAAATATAAGGTGCGGCGGGGGAGAGACCCTTCCCAATCGTTCCCATTTTGTACCTTGACAACTTCATAGCGTAGTCTTTCCAAAGCGATAAGGTCGGCTAGCAAAATAAACACTATTAACACTTATGGATAAATCACTTGAACTAACACTTATCTTTACGAACATTCTTTGAAGCCTTGTTCAAGGCTAACGATACCCATAACCAATTTAACTTAACAATCTCGCTTTCCTAGAAAAAAGGGATTTTCTGGGCTGTGTTAAAGTACGCCTTTTTTACCCTTTTCTAGGAAAGCTCCACTCAAGAAAGGAGCTTTTAACTATGAAAAATATCACAAAGGAAAATGGAATTGTTGTTTTATCACTCTTTGATGGCATGTCTTGTGGAAGACTCGCCCTCGAATCCGCACAAATCAAAGTGGACAAGTATATCGCAAGCGAAATCAAAACCTTCGCAATCGCTCATACGCAAAAGCATTTTCCTAGCACCATTCAAATAGGAGATGTCACCAAGGTCTACTACAACAAGTGGAACAAGACGCTTTACAGCCATTGTGAGCGTGAAATCGTTGATTCCATTGCCAATCACCCAACCCAAAGTGAATGGACCCCTTCACAAATCAAAGCTTTTGAGAAGAAGCACCTTGAGGTGTGCGACGACGGCAATATCTACAAATGGCTCTGGAAAAAAGCAATACCTGTCCACGAGGGGCCAATCGACCTTATTTTATCGGGAAGCCCCTGCCAATCCTTTAGCAGCGCCCACTACTTCTCCTATGGCAACAA
This sequence comes from Lachnospiraceae bacterium, assembly GCA_022769665.1. Lineage (GTDB taxonomy): Bacteria > Bacillota > Clostridia > Lachnospirales > Lachnospiraceae > Acetatifactor. The sequence continues at coordinate 1,203 of JALEIR010000052.1, forward strand.
GGAGTATGGCTTGTCGGGAAAGTCGGGACTCTTCTACGAGTTCCTTCGTATTCTCAAGGAGGCCAACCCTACCTACTACTTCTTCGAGAATGTAAAAATGAAGAAGCAAAGCGAAGAGGAGCTTTCCAATTATCTAGGAACCAAAGCCTTGCACATCAATAGCAACCTTCTTACTTACCAAAATAGGGATAGGCTCTATTGGACCAATATCAAAGGCATTACGATGCCACAAGATGCCAAGCTTAACTTCCAAGACTTTAAGCTTAAGACCTTGCCTCGTGTGGAGCACATTATTCGCCACAACAAGTTTCATGAGGACAAGCTTCCCCTTACCCTCACGAAATACGAAATCAACAAGATAGCTAAAGACAACCATTGGGCCTACGAGGAAATGAAGAAGTTCAAGCCTTCCATGACGAGGAAGGAATTTGTTGATGAGCTACACGCTCAACTTTGGGAAGCCACCCAAAAGGTTATGCCTTTCAGAATCAAGATGTGGGACGCATGCCTCAACAAAGGTCCCTATGCCTCCAAGAACCTTGACCTTCCTACCTCCACCAAATGTGGAGCGCTCACGCTTAAGAACGATAGAACCCCCTCCACATCTGGACTAATTGCCTTTGGTGACTTCTATCGTTACCTTACACGAATTGAGATGAGTAAGGCACAGGGAATTCCTTACTCCTATACCAAGGACTTTAGCTACAACCAAGCAAACAACGCCCTAGGCGATGCATGGTCAACGCCCATCATCGCCCATTGCCTTTCTTTTATGAAATAACTATATAGGGTCTAGAGTTCTCTCCCTAAAAGAACTCGTTAAGAAAGGAGTTTATATGAAAAAAATTATAAATAACAAATTGTACAACACTGATACTGCTACACTTATCGGAGAATATGAAAATGGGTATTCATGTAGTGACTTCTGCCATATGGCGGAATATTTATATAAAAAGAGAACGAATGAATATTTCCTTTATGGCACAGGAGGTCCCTTGTCAAAATATGGTGAGCGTATAGGAAATGAGATGTGTGGCGGAAGTGTGATAATACCACTCTCTGATAAAGTGGCAAGGGCGTGGGCAATGAAACATATGGATGCAGACGAATTTATAAATGCATTTGGTGATGTAGAGGAATAAAAAGGAGAAGCCACAAATGTGACTTCTCCTTAGTTCAAACTTTTACCGCTAAATAGCAGTGATGCTATCTAGCTTTTTTGTTATGTCACCAGAAAACTATATCAATCCAAAATGCTTTAAGGCATCTAAGATTGCCTCTTCCTTTTCTGGAGGACACATAGGCTGTCTTGAATCTTCTGTTTTAGGTAGATTGTAATTCTCGCCCAGCTCTAGACCGCACTTTCTCTTTATTTGTGCAATATACAGATTACTTACTTTTAATCCATACTTTTCAAGTACATATTCCGAAATCTCTTTATAGGTAGCTTTTCTGTATGTTCTAATGCCTAATGCTGGAACATCAATATCAAAAGAAACTGTTTCTGTGTTTTTCCTACCTAAAAGGACAACCGTCTCCACATGCACCGTCATTCCAAACTGATCAACGCCCCGAATCCTCGTAACTTCATATCCTCCGTCGCAGAGAATTCTTAAATCTCTTGCCAGGGTTGCGGAATCGCAGCTGACATACACAATGCGCTTCGGTTGCATTTTGAGCATGGTATCGAGGCAAGCCTCGTCGCAGCCCTTACGGGGCGGGTCGACTACAATGACATCGGGGTGGCGCATATTGGAATTCATCTCTTCATAAAACTTCGGCAGTACCTCCTCCGCCTTACCCACAAAAAACTCAGCGTTTGTAATCCCGTTTCGTTCAGCATTTTCTCTTGCATCCTCAATGGCCTGCGGGATAATCTCAACACCGCATACCTTTTTTGCGCTGTCTGCAAGAAACAGGGAGATTGTGCCGATACCGCAGTACAAATCCCAGACGGTCTCCTGTCCCGTTAATCCGGCATATTCCAACGCAAGACTGTAGAGCTTCTCCGTCTGTACGGGATTGACCTGGTAAAAGGACAGAGGAGAAATGTGAAAGGTCAGTTCCTTTCCGGTAAAAGGATATCCGGGTTTTGTCATGTCCCGGACATGAATGGTATCGGAGATGGTGTCGCGTCCCCAAAGGGTATAAACCTCCTTACCCATGATGACATTGGTTTTTTCCCGATTGATGCTGACAGATATACAGGTCATTCCCGGAATTACAGTCAATTTTTTCAAAAGCCTTTCCTGCTTGGGTAAAAAGTCTGCCCGCGTCGGATTTAAATCCCCCAATTCTGCCGATTGCACGCTGCTCTTGCTCTGTTGCCGGACAGTAGAGGCAGGAGGCTCTCTGTTAATCACCAGGCATACCATAATTTCTCCGCTGGTAAAGCCCTTCCGGATCAATACATGCCGTACCAGACCTTTCCCGGTCTCTTCGTCATATGCACTGACCTTATTTTCACGCATATATTCCAGAATCCGTTCCAGAATCTCCTTATTTTCTGCTGCGCCAAGGGCACAGTCCGTGTTTGCAATAATGGAATGCGTCCGTCCGGCATAAAACCCGGTGACAATATTGCCGTCTTTATCGGTACCGACAGGGTACTGCGCCTTGTTCCGATAGTGCCATGGCTCGTCCATTCCGACAATGGGCTCCATCCGCGCATCTACATACTCCGGTTCAAAGCCGCCGATGCGAATCAGATTATTTCGAATCTTCTCCTGCTTGAACTGCAACTGTTTCTCATAGGAAAGTGCCTGAAGCTGGCAGCCGCCGCACTGTCTGTAGTATTTACATTTCGGCTCTGCACGGTAAGGAGAGGGCGTCAAAAGCTTCTCCAGTCTGGCATAGGCATAGTTCTTTTTTGGTTTTACGATTCTTGCTTCAACAGTATCGCCTACTACGGCATCCTTGACAAACAAAGTGAAGCCATCGGATTTACCAATGCCTTCCCCTTCGCTTCCCATATCTTCGATTGTCACTGTCACAATGTCGTTTTTCTTAAAATCCATTTTTCGTACTCTTCCATCTGCTTTTATTGCTTAACTGCAAAAAGTTACAGCCGCCCGAAAGGACGGCTTTCACCACATTACGCTAATTCTTCCGCCAATGCTTCTATCTTGACTTTGTCTGCTTGTTTCATGGCAGATAAAATGCTGACTGTATTTTCTGTAAAGGTGATTTCCTTACAGCCCTCCAGCAGACCCCGCATCACCTTAGCCGCTGTCGGCGCCCAAGATCCGTTCTCGATAAACGCAACGGTTCTCTTTTGATAAGCCCTCTCTGTCAGTCTGGATATAAAATCATTCATGAAAGGATTGATTCCGTTGTTATACGTATTGCATGCCAGCACCAGTTTCCCGTAACGGAAGGCATCTTCAACAGCTTCTGTCATGTCTGTCCTTGCCAAATCATGAATGGCTGTTTTAACACCTTTCTTTTCCAAAATCTCTGCCAGGTACAAAGCCGCTTCCCCGGTATGTCCGTAAACAGAGGCGTAAGCAATGGTCACACCCTCGCTTTCCACACCGTAGGATGACCAGGTATTGTACAAATCCAGATAGTATCCGAGATTCTCGGTTAAAACCGGTCCGTGTAACGGACAGATAATCTGTATATCCAATGCTGCTGCCTTCTTCAGTACATTCTGTACCTGCATGCCGTACTTGCCTACAATTCCAAAGTAGTAACGTCTTGCTTCACATGCCCATTCTTCTTCCACATCCAATGCCCCGAACTTACCGAAACCGTCCGCAGAAAAGAGAACTTTATCCTTTTTGTCGTAGGTCATCATGACTTCAGGCCAATGCACCATGGGCGCAAAAATGAACTGTAAAGTGTGAGTACCCAGCTCCAGCTCACCCCCGTTTGCGGCAGTGATTTGTCTGTCTCCCAGACTTAAGTCAAAAAACTGTGTCAGCATCTTAAATGCCGGAGGAGTAGCCACAATCTTTGCCTGAGGATATTTTTCCAAAAATAGGGGAATATTTGCCGAATGGTCCGGCTCCATATGCTGAACAATCAGATAATCAGGAGTCCTCCCCTGCAACGCTTCTTCCACATGGGCAATCCATTGTTTTCCGAAGTGTACATCCACAGTATCCATCACAGCAACTTTTTCATCCAGAATAACATAAGAATTATACGCCATACCGTTAGGTACAGTATACTGCCCTTCAAACAAATCTACCTCGTGGTCGTTGACACCAACGTACAAAATATCATCTGTCACTCTCATTTCCCCAACTTCCTTTCTGTACTACTCATTTTTTACGACAGCTTTGAAGCTGTCAAACTTTCTCTTACAGTTTAGTGGCACGCAAATTGGATTCAAACAATCTGTTATAACCCAGCCATCCTGCATTTTCCGTATTGTTTTCCAGTATTTCTTTAAAGGTCTCCAGTTTTGCATCCGTATCATCCGCATAGTTGAGAGCAAGTGCCTCAATTAATGCGGGAATCTTCGGAGAACCATACTCATACTTGCCATGGTGGGCAAGAATACAATGTTGTACCTCTGCAAGAAGACCGTGTGGAAATCCGTCTATTTTGGCTGCTCTCTCCGCAACCATCTGGGCACCCATGACAATATGTCCCAAAAGCTGACCGTCATCTGTGTAATCGTTCTCCGGAAAAGGGGAAATCTCCTTTGTCTTTCCGATATCGTGGCACATAGCTGCAGTCAGCAATAAGTCTCTTTTCAAAACCGGATATGCGCTGCAATAGTAATCACACAGCTTTGTCACACTCAACGTATGTTCCAAAAGTCCGCCGATAAAGCCATGATGCACTGTTTTTGCAGCAGATGAATTCCGAAATACTTCCGAAAAAGCTTCATCCTCCACAAAGAAAGCTTCCAACAGCTTCTTCAGGTAAGGATTTTCAATACTATGAATCAATCCTTTCAGTTCACTGTACATCGTTCCAATATCCTTGGAACTTACAGGCAGATAATCCGCAGGATTGTACTCTCCTTCCCGGCAAACACGAATCCTCTTTACGCTGATTTGAAGTGCTCCCTGAAAATTATTGACATCTCCGTACACTTCAATGTAATCCGGTGCATCATAATCTCCGATTCCCGGATTATTGGGCTCCCATACCTTTGCATCAATGGTTCCCGTCTTATCCTGTAGTATCACACTTTCATAGGGCTTTCCGTTTTTTGTCACCGCAGACTGCTTGTGCTTGCAGAGATAGATATCAAAAACTCTGTCTCCTTCTTTTAAATCCTTGATATATTTCATTATTTTGCCTCTCCCGCTTCCATTGTGAATTTCATTTCCTTATACTCATCCTGGGATTTCCGTTTTACCGTCATTTCAATTGTCTTTCCCGGCTCCAGCTGCATCACAATATTGGTATATTCATTAAATGTACTGATATTCCTGCCGTCAATATTGATAATGACATCGCCCTGTTGAATTCCTGCCAGCATAGCGGGGGAATCCATATCCATCTTCTTTACAAAGCCTCCCAACGGCACTCCCAGTTCTCCGCTGGCTTCCGGTGTCACATTCAGCCCGCTGATTCCCAGATAAGCAATCTCACTTCCGTTTGACAACTTTTCAATAATTTTTTTCATCTCTGTAATTCCGTATGCATAAATAATATTTTTCATATCGGAACCGGACTTATTTCCGGTGATGATACCTACCACCTGACCATCCAAATTAAAAAGTACTCCGCTGGCATTCTGACTTCCGATAATATCTGTCTGAATAATTTTATAATTTCTGTCCGGTACGGAGTATGTAGAACTTGCCGAAGTAATCATGCCATATCCGATGGAATTGCTTGTGCCCATGGGACTTCCCATTGCAATAACAGGCATGCCCAAAAGCTTTGTATTAGATGAACCAAGAACGGGATAAGCAAGCTTTTCTTTCTTCATTCCGACAGGTAAGTCTTCAAGAGACACTGCCAGCACCGCAAGATTGGTATAGCTGTCTGTCTGCTTTATCTGTGCATCTACCTGATCTCCGGTATAAAAAGTCAGTGTCAGACTTTCCGCCGAGCTGAGATAAGATGCATCCGTCAAAATCAAAAGTTCTTTTCCGTTATCGGTGATAATGATTCCGGAGGTTTGACTCTTACTTTCCTGCACATTATTAAACCAGTCTATATTGGATGTCACAACCGTTACCGTAACCATATAGTGATTCAATTCCGTCACATAGTTGGATAATGCCGCATAAATTTCCTTGTAATTCTGTCTGTCTAATACAACACCGGAAAGAATTTCATCAATTTGCTCTTTTTCCAGTACCACGCCTTCCTGCTCTTCTTCGGGGACAGGGCTTTCCGTGGGAAGATTTTCCGCCAACATATCCTCCGGTGACATCTCCTCCAAATCCTCCGGAAGTACCACAATCTGCGGCTCTTCCTCGGGATACAGCCAGTTGCTGATAACCGGTTCCAGCACAAGGAAAGTAAAGCAGGCAATCAGTCCGAAAATCACAGCCATAGCCGCTGTTAGGATGGTTCTTCTGAGAAGCTTCTTTCGATTAATCGGACGCTCCTTGATTCTTTCTATCATAAAATCATTTTGATTATTTTGTTCTTTCTCAGGCATGGATACTCCTTTCTCGACTCTCTCAGTATACAGAATCAGGGCTGAAAAGTAAAGGTCAGTCGGATTTGCAAAGCATAATACCCATCAACAATAAAAACGGGAAACAGATTGCCGCAAGAATACCCTTTTTCAAGTCATCACCGAAGGCTCCGGAAATCATACCCACCACTGTAGGGCCACCCGAACACCCCACATCTCCTGCCAGTGCCATTAAAGCAAACAGTGCCGTGCCGCCTTTTGGTATGGTCGCCGCAGCTTTACTGAAGGTCCCCGGCCACATAATTCCTACAGAAAGTCCGCACACTCCGCAGCCTATCAGTCCGAATACAGGATTCGGAATCAGGGAAATACAAAGGTAAGAAGCCATACAAAGAATACTGCTGCCTGTCATAAACCGGTCCAGATTAATCCTGTCACCGTATTTTCCGTAAAATGCTCTTGCTGTTCCCATAAGAACAGCAAATGTCATAGGTCCTGCCAGATCACCCACTGTCTTACTGACTCCGAGACCTTTTTCCGCAAAGGTAGATGCCCATTGACTTACTGCCTGTTCACTGGCTCCCGCACAGAGCATCATCAGCATAAACACCCAAAAAACCTTCTGTTTTGCCAGTTCCTTCACGGACATTCCCTTTTCACCTTCTTCCATCAGGGAGGCGATAGGAACCTTTGAAAAGAGTATTCCGTTACATATAGGCACCAGTGCCCAGATGACAGACAGTATTTTCCAGTTTCCAATGCCAAATATCCGGAAAAACAACGTAGAAATCAGCACTACACCAACATGTCCCCAGCAATAAAAAGAGTGTAACAGGCTCATCGCCTGCTCCTTGTTATCCGTAGGACAAGCCTCCACCACAGGGCTCACCAGCACCTCCAGAAGCCCGCCGCCCACAGCATAAATCATGACCGCAACCAGGATTCCCACAAACGGATTTGGCAGAATATCCGGGAGAACTGCCAAAGCTATCAATCCGGCAGCAGAAAAAACATGGGCTATCATCATGGAAGCTCTGTATCCGATTTTGTCAACAAACGTAACTGATGCTAAGTCAATCAGAAGCTGAAGACCGAAATTAACTGTTACAAGCATGGTAATTTGGGAAAGCGGAATCCCATATGTGCTCTGAAAAGTCAAAAACAAAAGAGGTACAAAATTATTGATTATCGCCTGTACAATGTACCCGATAAAACAAGCAGTAATCGTTTTTTGAAAACTGTTTTTCATATATCTTTAAGCCTTCTTTCATAATTGCATATCACTTGCTGATAACATTTTTTCATTGCATCTGTGCATGTTCTTCTCGCAGCTGCTCATACAGCTGATAAACGGTCCACCCGGCATTTGTCTCCGTCACAACAGCTTTCAGATTGATTTTGGGTACTCCCTCTTTTTTCAGTTTATCCAGCAGTTCTTCCAGACGTTCCTCCGAAAAACCGGAAATCACCAACATTTCCTCATTCATCACAGGAGCATACTTCCGAAAACCATCCGATACCTCCCGCTTTTCCACACCGTCCATGCCCACCAGATAACCGATTCTCTGAATACATCTTTCCGGAGTCAGATTTTTTACCTTTATACCCATTTGTGCCATCACACCCCGAAGCAAGGATGTGTGAGGCGTATTTTCGGGCGCATAATATAATATCATTTCTTTCATAACACAATTATTCCCTCTATTTTTTAATTAAAATATTATATCATCTTTCCCAAGACTATGCTATACTTTTGGCAGAAGCGTGATTATGTAGTAACAATTCAGTTCAAATCTCAAAGTTTGTAAATCAGGCAACGTTAATTTTTAGATAGGAGTACCCATGAATCAAAAAGTATTATCAAAACTGGAATATAACAAAATCATAGACATGCTGACGGAGAAGGCAGATTCTCAGCCGGGCAAAAAGCTTTGCCGTGAGCTGCTCCCTTCCACCAATCCGGAGGAAATTCGTAAAAACCAGACACAGACATCGGATGCTCTGAGCCGGTTGTTTAAGGTGGGCAGCACCTCCTTCGGAAGCAACAGCGACCTCGGCTTTTCTATCAAATCTCTGGAAATCGGCAGTACCCTTTCCATTGCAGAGTTGATAAAAATTGCTGCCATGCTGGACAACGTATCCCGTATCAAGACCTACGGGAAAAAGGACAGAGATGATATACCGGACGACAGCCTTTCGGAATATTTTGAACAATTGACTCCTCTGACACAGGTAGCAAACGAAATCAACCGCTGTATTCTCTCCGAGGAAGAAATTGCAGATGATGCCAGTCCCAGACTAAAAAGCATACGCCGCTCTATGATTCAGACAAACGAAAAAATTCATTCTCAGCTGAATTCCATGTTGGCAGGAGCCTACCGCACTTATTTACAGGATGCGGTAATTACCATGCGCGACAATCGCTATTGTATCCCCATTAAGGCAGAATACAAAGGACAGGTCAACGGTATGATTCATGACCAGTCCGCCACAGGTTCCACATACTTTATTGAACCTGCTGCCGTAGTTGAGCTGAATAATAAAATCAGAGAACTGGAACTGGAAGAAAAAGAGGAAATTCAAATTATCCTGGCGGGTCTAAGCGCCATTGCGGGAGAACATACCGAGGAACTGGCAACAAATCAGAAAATTATGACAGAGCTGGACTTTATTTTTGCCAAAGCTGAGCTCGCCATGGACATGAACGGAATTGCTCCTGTTTTTAACGAGGAACACTATATCAATATCCGTAAGGGCAGACATCCTCTTCTGGACAAAAAGAAGGTTGTACCCATAGATATCAATCTGGGTAAGGATTTTGACCTGTTAATTATCACCGGTCCCAACACCGGAGGTAAAACCGTTTCTTTAAAAACCGTTGGTTTATTTACCCTTATGGGTCAGGCCGGTCTGCACATTCCCGCCCTGGACCGCTCGGAACTTTCCGTTTTTACCGAGGTTTATGCAGATATCGGCGATGAGCAGAGTATTGAGCAAAGCTTATCCACATTCTCTTCCCATATGAAGAGTATTGTCCACATTTTAAAACATGCGGATGCGGATTCTTTGTGTCTGTTTGATGAATTGGGCGCGGGAACCGATCCTACGGAAGGTGCCGCTCTGGCTATTGCCATTTTAAATTATCTTCACGACAGAGGTATCCGGACCATGGCTACCACACACTATAGCGAGTTAAAAATTTATGCTCTTTCTACTTCCTTTGTAGAAAATGCCTGTTGTGAATTCAATGTGGAAACCCTGCAGCCCACCTATAGACTTCTTATCGGTATTCCGGGAAAGAGCAATGCTTTCGCCATTTCCTCCAAATTGGGGCTCTCCGATGAAATTATCAATGCCGCAAAAGAACAAATCGGGAAAGAAGACAAGAGCTTTGAAGATGTTATCGCAGACTTGGAGCAAAGCCGCATCACCATTGAAAAGGAACAGCGGGAAATTGCAGAATACAAGGAACGTATTCGTACTCTTCAGGAACAACTGCAACATAAAAACGAAAAAATAGATCAGGCTAAGGATCGTATCCTGAGAGAAGCGAACGAAAAGGCAAAGGAAATTCTACAGGAGGCCAAGGATGTCGCCGATGAAACCATCCGCGATTTCAACAAGGTTAGTGCCGGTGCCGATATTCGGGAATTGGAGAAAAAACGCCAGAAAGTTCGGGACAAGATTAATGAAAAGAATGCAAAACTTTCTATTGGCGCAAGCAAAGAACCGACAATCAAGACTCTTGACCCGAAAAAGCTGAAAAAGGGAGATACCGTCAAAATTGTTTCCATGGGCCTTAAGGGTACCGTCAGCACCCTGCCGGATGCAAAGGGCGCTTTATTTGTACAATGCGGTATTATGCGAACACAAACAAATGTAAAAGACCTTGTGCTGATTGACGAGGTTACCATCAATACTCCAACCCTACAGCGTACGGGCGCAGGAAAAATCAAGATGTCAAAATCCTTATCCGTCTCCACAGAAATCAATCTGCTGGGTAAGACTGTAGATGAGGCTTTGTCCGAGTTGGACAAATATCTTGACGATGCCTATCTGGCACACCTGCCCAGTGTCAGGGTAGTACACGGCAAGGGAACCGGTGCTCTTCGCAATGCGGTTCACAATCATTTAAAGCGACTGAAATATGTAAAAGAATTCCGTCTTGGTGAGTACGGAGAAGGTGACGCAGGTGTCACAATTGTAACTTTTAAGTAGAATATATCATGAGAACAGATAGTGCGGTTATTGCGCAGAAATGGGGAATGGAATGGTAAGCAAACAGAAAATTTTAATTGTGGATGATGATAACAATATTGCAGAATTAATCTCTCTGTACATGACTAAAGAATGTTTTGATACTTTGATTATAAATGATGGGGAATCCGTCATGCCTGCTATTGAGAGTTTTTCGCCGAATTTAATTTTGTTGGACATCATGCTCCCGGGAATGGACGGCTATCAGGTATGCCGTGAAGTTAGAGCAAAGTATTCCGTTCCTATCATCATGCTTTCCGCCAAAGGAGAAGTCTTTGACAAGGTTTTGGGATTGGAACTCGGTGCAGACGATTACATTGAAAAGCCGTTTGATTCCAAGGAACTGGTAGCCCGCTCCAAAGCAGTTCTCCGCCGCTACAAAACTGTAAATACTGCTCCCGAAAATCCCAATGACAAGTGTGTGGAATACACCGATTTGTCCATCAATCTCACGAACTATTCCGTAGTATACATGGGTGAAAATGTTGATATGCCTCCAAAAGAGCTGGAGCTTTTATATTTTCTGGCATCCTCTCCCAACCATGTATTCACCAGAGAACAACTGTTGGATCAGATTTGGGGATATGAGTATATCGGCGACACCCGCACCGTGGATGTCCATATCAAGCGTCTGAGGGAAAAAATCAAAGACCATGCAAACTGGAAAATATCCACTATCTGGGGCATCGGTTATAAGTTTGAGGTAAGAAATTAATGAAAAAGACCCTCTATTTGAAGTTTATACTGGCTTATTTCATATTTGGTGTTTTCAGCTTCATCATTGTTTCCGTCTTTGTTCCCAATATGACAAAGGAACATTTGATTCGAGAAAAGGCAGAAACCCTTTATTCCGAAGCTACCCTGATATCCAATACCTACGCTACCGGACTGTATACCAGTGAAACGGATTTGGAAACAGTAAAAACACAGCTTGATTTTCTGGCTGTATATCTGGATTCCACCATCCGTATCATCAATCCATCCGGCAGGCTTGTCCTGGATACCAATACTCCTCTCAACGTAAAAGATGTAGTAATGATTGAAAATTTTGACCCAACTGCCACTGCAGGCTCTTACTACATGGTAAATGACTTTTTCGGCAGCTTTGATTCAGAAATGCTCAGCGTATTTGCTCCTATTACTTCCAGCTATATGGTAAAGGGATATGTGGTAATACACTGTGACATGAATGATATACAGGATTCCTGCAACAGCATGTTGAATATTTCCTATATTACTTTGGTAATCCTGTTGCTGCTCTCATTAATTATTCTCATTTTCTTTACGGAGATGGTATACATACCGTTACGAAAAATTACTTATGCAACCGAACAGTATGCCGCCGGAAACATGCATTATGAATTTCAGGTGGAAAGTGATGATGAAATCGGTTATCTTGCTGTCTGTCTCAACTATATGGCAAGCCAGATTGCAAGTGCCGAGGATGACCAGAAAAAATTTGTTGCAAACGTATCTCATGATTTCCGCTCTCCTCTAACCTCTATCCGCGGTTATCTGGAGGCAATGATTGACGGTACCATCCCTCCGGAAATGCACGAAAAGTATCTCGGAATTGTATTGAATGAAACAGAACGCCTGACAAATCTGACTAACAGTCTCTTGACACTAAACAATTTAAATACCAAGGGAATGATGTTAAACCGCACGGATTTCAATATCAACCGGGTAATCCGAAACACTGCTGCCTCCTTTGAAGGTACCTGCCGGAAAAAAACCATTGCCATTGAACTGGTACTTACCGGAGATGAAATGTATGTGAATGCCGATAAAGACAGAATTCAGCAAGTGCTTTATAATCTGATTGACAATGCCATCAAGTTCAGTCATCATGACTCGGTCATCAAGGTAGAAACCTCTTTGAAAAAGAATAAGCTTTTTGTCTCGGTAAAAGATACGGGAATCGGTATTCCCAAAGAAGATTTGAAACTGATTTGGGACAGATTCTATAAATCGGATTTATCCAGAGGCAAAGATAAAAAGGGTACCGGACTGGGCCTTTCCATCGTGAAAGAAATTATCAATTGCCACAATGAACATATCAACGTGATCAGTACAGAGGGTGTGGGAAGTGAATTTATTTTTTCCCTTGCTTTGTCAGCAAAAAACGACGAGGAAGATTAGCTCCCCGTCGTTTTCAATTTTCTCATAACTTTTCTGATAGGAACATACAAAACCAGCATTACCACAAAATTTCCGATGCAATGCAGAATGTCATGTGGGATACCGGCAACCCACCAGGTAAAACCGGCGTAAAGTCCGCCTCGGATTCCTTTATCCGTAATACCAATCACAAAATACGGTATTGCGCATAAAAAACCAAAGCATAATCCAAATGCGGCAGACAGTATACTCCAAAACCAGACAGATTCCTGTTTTCTGTTCAGGTATGCTAGAAATGCCAGAAGCGGCCAAACATACAGATACATAATCCACCAAAGACCCATACCGTATATACAACCTTCTATCAGTACAAAAACAGGCACAACAAACAGAATTCTCCATCCGAAAAATAAAGTAAACATGATAGTCCAAAAAGATACCAACTCAATACCCGGCACAAAACTGAGCATTTCTTTACAGACCACAATCACTGCTACCATGACACCTATAAGCGCAATATCCTGTATGGTAATCTTGTGTTTCTTTTCTGATTTCGCCATAATATTTCATTCCGCCTCTTCGGTAAATCTACAATATCAAATCTGACCTATTGACCTGCAGTATATACAATGGAAAAGGCGTCTCCGTCTTCTACCGGTTGCGTATCAATACCGTACATGCAATATTCTCCGTTCACATAAAATGCCCAGTACGCACCGTCAACATTGTAATCGGCTGTCTCACCGTTTACGGTATCCACCATCAGACCATATTCGCTTTCTGTACCGGAAAAAGTTAACCCTTCCGCCTCCTCCATGGCCTGGCGAAGATATTCCGCATCTGTCTTCAGTTCGTATTTTTCGGATTCGGAAGACTTGTTCACAACTTCGATGGTGATGGACTTACTTCCTTCCACAGGTTTCTCACGGAAAACGACAAATACTACCGCAAGAATGGCAATTACAACAACTAAAGCTGCAATGCCCGCAATGAGTTTTTTGTTTGTTTTTTTGGTTTCCATTTCATTTCCTCCATTTTCGCTGCCTTTTACAGACATGTATTTTGGTGAAAAGAATTCCTGTTCGTTAGGAAACGTACACTGTCAAGTGCACCTACAAAAAAACTCCTGCCACTTTCGGCAGGAGTTGACGACACAAAATAGAACGCATACTTTGCAATAAAATTGCAGCATACCCGCATTATTTCGTACTAACCAAGCCCTCGTGGTCACACAGTACTCACTACAGGCAGGTCTTCTGACTTGAGTATCTACACTCTGTTTCGCCTTCCCGGATTTTTCCAATTACATTCTTTCGGAAAATCTCCAGTGACATTACTGTTTCATTACAAAACAGGAAACACAGCTCCTCTCTTACAGCGACGAGATCGTGCAGGTCTTTCACCTGCTTCCCTTTTCACCGGACCAAACAAAATCCTTTTCGTTCATCCGACACCTGTAATGCTCTTATTCACTCAAGTCAGTATTGTAGCACAGCATTTTACAAAAAGCAACGAAAATGCGTTTTTACCAGGTACGGGAATTCAGCTGCTTAAACTGTGCAACAGTTGAAACATGAGAATTCAAACCACCGTCCACATTGACAATTTGTCCGGTTACATATGCACTTTCATCGGAGCCAAGATATACACACATATGTCCGATATCCTCGGGACAACCGTAACGATCCACCATAATATTGCTCAGGAAAATATCCTTTAATGCCTGGGGAACATGTGCTTCATTTTCAGGTGTTACAATCAGACCGGGACGCACACAGTTACAACGGATATTCTGTTTTCCGTATTGCAGTGCTGTAGACTGTGTCAGCATATCTACACCTGCTTTCGCACAGGCGTATGCTGTAGAACCCAAATCTCCTGCACAGGAAGCCATGGAACCAATGTTAATAATGGAACCGCCTCCGTTTTTCTGCATATAAGGCAATACACACTTTGTAGCGTAAAATGTACCGCGCAAATCACTCTGGAATACATGATCCCACATCTCCAAAGTCAGCTCATCCACACGTCCGTCCTTCAGACCTACATTTGCCGCATTGTTTACCAGAATATCGATTTTACCGTATTTCTCCGCAGTATCTGCAAAAAGCGCCTCAATACTTTCCGTAGCGGTAATATCCATAAAATGATAGGAAGCCTCTCCACCTTCATTTACGATTCTGTCAACAACTGCCTGTCCCTTCTCCTGTCTGCGTCCGCAAATCACCACTTTTGCACCTTCTGCAGCATACAATCTGGCAATTCCGATACCAATTCCGCTGGTAGAGCCGGTAACAATAGCAACCTTGTCCTGCAATCTGCCCATCTTTAATATCCTCCTTAAATTTGTATCCTGCCTTTCTTTAAAAAAGAAAAAACAGAATCTGATAAATTAACTATATATCATTCAAATGAATAAATCAATGAATAAATCGAGTAACAACCACTTCAAATTTCAGATTAATCCAATACTGTATACAAAATTTGATTACCTCTTTTTCCCGTTCTTGTTACAGTTCCCACATAATACAGGATGTTCAACACCGTCTGTGCCAAAGAGACAGAAATATGTGCCGCTTTTGCAAATTCCTTTGAGGTAAATTCCCCTTCCAGTTCGTATGGAACAAACTGCATATAATCCCGGATACAGTTTATATCAATCTCCTCTACCAATTCTGTGGGAATTCTGTCATAGCGGCTGGAACCTTTTTTTCTGTCTCTGCTCCATCCATTGAGCAATCTATATTCTTCTATATCCAGAAATACAAATTTCAGACGAAGATTCGGTTCCTTTAAAAACATTTTGATTTTATATAGCTCCGGAAAAGCCATATACGGATTGCCTTTAACAGGGGATTTCCTTTTTTTACTCAATTCTCCGCTTTCCTCGTCTATCCAAACAAGCCACTTTTCCCGGGGTATAGGATAAACAATCGTTACCGGATAAAGAGGCAGAAAGGCTTTCAATTTATCCCGCATTCTGTTAAACTGCCTGGTTTGAATCTCGATGATTTCACCATCTGAATAAATATCAGCTACAAAATTTTCAATCGGCATCTCCTGTTTATCTTCGTCCGGTTGATAATAATTCTTCAAAATAGCGTGAATTGTTTTCTCAGACAAGGTACCAATTCCTATCCTCTGTCTGTCCACACCTATAATTTTCTTTTTTGCCGCTTCAAAAGCTTCCGTATCCGGCATAATTCTCTCCAATCCATAAACTTATTTGTCTTCAGTATAGCACAAACCTCCCTATGTTGACATTCATTCTGTCAGAATGTTACTATATTTATATAAAAATTGGGTTCTAACATGACAGCAGTAATGCGTGGGTGCTTACACATAAAGCATTATCTGCCTGCAGAACAAAAAAAAGAGGTTATTTCATGGAAGAAACAAATTTAATTTTAATGATACAATCCTCATATAATCAATTTACCAAAGCAGAAAAAAAAATTGCAGAATATTGTCTTAATCACAGAGACGAAATACCTTATCTTTCCATCAGTGACCTGGCAGATGCCTGTGAGGTGGGAGATGCAAGCGTATATCGATTTTGCCGTAGTTTGAAACTTGACGGTTATCAGGAATTTAAAATGAAATTTTCCCTGAGTCAGAATTCTGCAGGTACTGTAGGCTCTGCAATTCGTAGTGATTCTGATTTCTCCGCCAATTCCCTGGCTCAAAGAGTACTGGCTTCTCACATCAACGCAATGGAAGAAACCTTTCAATTGCTGGATGCCCCAGAATTTGAAAGGGTTCTCAATATGCTGGAGCAGGCTCAACATGTCTTTTTTTTCGGAGTTGGCGACAGTCTGTTGGCAGCAGAAGAGGCAAGAAATAAATTCTTACGCATTACACCAAAGGTAAATTGTGTCACAGATCCTCATATGCAGGCAGTAACAGCATCGCTTGCTGAAGAAAAAGATTTGTTTGTTTTTATTTCCTATTCCGGCGCAACAAAAGACAATGTACAAACAGCAAAAATCGCCAAAGCAAGGGGTGCACATGTTGTCTGCATTTCCCATTTTCAAAAATCTCCTTTGACAGCTTACTGTGATATTGTTCTTTTATGTGGCTCAAAAGAAGGACCTTTGGACAGAGGTTCCATGTCCGCAAAGGCAGGCCAGCTTTATCTCATAGACTTACTTTATCAAAGTTTCTACGAAAGAAATTTGAATGTTTCTGTTCGCAATAATGAACTTACTGCTGCATCCGTAGTGGAAAAATCATTTTAAAAATAATTTCCAATAAAAATGAAAAAATGAAAATATATTTCATTTTTCTATTGTAATCCTTTTTTCTTCGTGTTATTATGAAGCCAGATGGATTCTGACGAACCAAATTTGTATTGGTATGTCAAATCTTATTTGGCTTTTTTTCATGGATGGTTATAAAATGAAGATTTACGCAGCAAAGGACTACGCAGACTTAAGCAGAAAGGCAGCAAACATAATTTCAGCTCAAGTTATTATGAAACCAAATGCTGTTTTAGGTCTGGCTACCGGCTCTACTCCCGTAGGAGCATACAAACAGTTAATTGAATGGTACAATAAGGGCGATATTGACTTTTCCCAGACATTCAGCATTAATCTGGATGAATATCAGGGGCTTTCCGGTGAACACGATCAGAGTTATCGCTACTTTATGAACCACAATTTATTTCATCATATTAATATAAAAATAGAAAACACCAATGTTCCCAATGGATTGGCTGAAGATGCTGCAACAGAGTGTCTACGATATAATAATATTATTAAAACTCTGGGAGGAATTGATCTTCAACTTCTTGGAATCGGCGGAAACGGACATATCGGTTTCAATGAACCAGGTTCTGCATTTGAAAAGGAAACTCATCTGGTTACTTTGACAGATCAGACAAGACAGAGCAATGCAAGATTTTTTTCCTCTATCGATGAGGTTCCCACTCACGCTTTTACCATGGGTATCAAAAGCATTATGTCTGCCAAGAAGGTGCTTCTCCTTGCCACAGGCAATGCGAAGGCACAGGCTCTATATGATTCCTTTTTCGGCCCTGTAACTCCCGGCGTTCCTGCTTCCATCCTTCAATTGCACAATGACTGTATTGTGATTGCGGATGAAGCAGCCTTATCTCTGATTCGTGAAAAAACAGGCTGGGAGAGTGTAACCTATGATAATTAAAAACGGTATCGTCTTTCAGGAGGATAAAACCTTTGCCAAACGTGATGTGTATATAGAAGATGGCAGGATTGCCGCAAATCTTTCCCGGGTAAGGGACATGACTGAAATTGATGCCTCTGACCTCTATGTTTTACCGGGCTTTGTGGATATACACAGCCACGGTGCCGTAGGATATGATTTTTCCGACGGAAATATGGACGGACTGAGGGAAATTCTAAAATATGAATATGCCCACGGTGTTACCTCTTATTGTCCCACCTCCATGACCGTGGAAAAGGAAAAACTTCTGGAAATCTTTCATGCCATGAAAAACCGGCAGGATGAAAAAGACATGGCCCATGTTGTAGGTATCAATATGGAAGGTCCCTTCCTGGATGCCTCTAAAAAAGGGGCTCACAGGGAGGAATGTATTCTTGCTCCAGATGTGGATTTCTTTCGGAAATGCAATGAGTTGTGTGGAAATCGCATTCGACTTGTCACTCTTGCTCCCAATATGGAAGGTGCCATGAAATTTATTGATGAGCTGAAAAATGAGACCGTGATTTCCCTGGGACACAGTGGAGCGGACTATGATACCGCAAAAGCAGCCCTGAATGCAGGCGCCTGTCATGTCACTCATCTTTACAATGCCATGAACCCTCTCGGACATCGGGCTCCCGGTCTTATCGCTGCAGCTGCGGAAAAAGAAGGGTGCGTGGCAGAACTGATTTGTGACGGAATTCATGTACATGAAAGCATGGTACGTGCAGCATTTAAGCTGTTCCCCGGAAGAATCGCACTCATCAGCGACTCCATGCGCGCCACAGGAATGGAAAACGGTACTTACGATTTAGGTGGTCAGCAGGTTACCGTAAACGGAAGACTTGCGACTCTTTCGGACGGAACCATTGCAGGCTCCGTCACCAATGTATTTGATGGAATGCGTAATGCGGTATCATTCGGTATACCTCTGGAGGAAGCCATAGCTGCTGTTACTATCACTCCTGCAAAGAGCATAGGTATCTTTGATGAAGTCGGTTCCATTACTCCCGGAAAACGGGCGGATGTCATTTTTGTTGATCAGAAACTAAATCTGATAAGGGTACTTGATATTTGATTATATGAAAAAGGTGTAACTTCAAGTTGAGGTTACACCTTTTATACTCTGCTTGTTCATTTCTATTCTGCTTTTACGGTTACGGGCTCTTCTCCTGATTTATCTTTTGCATATAACAATTTCAAAATAATCGGAGTTGAAATACTGGAAACAATAATCAGCAAAATCACTGACGTAAAATATACAGGTGTCAAAAGACCAACAGACAGACCTTTTTGAGCAACAATCAGTGCAACTTCGCCTCTTGTCATCATGCCGACACCTATTTTCAATGAATCAAGAGCGTGAAATCCGCATATTTTTGCCATAAGTCCACAGCCGATAATCTTTGCTACCAAAGCTACCAGGACGAATCCCAGGGAAAACAGCAGAATTTTACCGTCTACATTGTCAATATTCGTCTTTAAACCAATACTTGCAAAAAATACCGGTCCGAAAATCATATAGGAGCTGACTTCCATCTTTTCATCAATATAGCTTGAATCCCGCATGGAACAAAGAATAATTCCCGCAACATAAGCACCTGTAATATCTGCGATTCCGAAATACTTTTCCGCTATATAAGCAAATGCAAAGCACAAAGCCAGACTCATAATAGGAATTCTTCTTGTGTGAGGATATCTTTCATCAATACCTTTGAATATTTTGTAAAGTACAAAACCGACAACAATGGCTAATACGAAGAAAAGGATTGTATTCAACACGACCTTGCCGGGGTTATTGTCAGGACTCTTGAAACCGACAACAAAAGTCAGCACAATAATGCCAATCACATCATCTATAATGGCAGCACTTAAAATTGTCGTTCCAACTTTTCCTCTCAGTTTTCCCATCTCTTTCAGAGACTGCACCGTAATGCTGACACTTGTAGCTGTCATAATGACACCGATAAATACTGCTTTAAAAAACTCTTCGGAACCCCAAGGTGCCGCACCGTAAAATCCCATGTAAAGTAAGGTACCACCTAAAAGAGGAACAAATACTCCAGCACAGGCAATCAATAATGCAATAGGTCCTGTTTTCATCAGCTCTTTTAAGTCTGTCTCCAAACCGGCGGAGAACATCAGCAAAACTACACCTACCTCTGCCATACCTGCCAGAAAATCAGACTGTTGCACAAAACCCAAAACACTGGGTCCAATTAATAAACCGGCAATGATTTCACCCACAACCTGTGGTGCCTTACATTTTCTTGCCAACACTCCGAAAAACTTTGCAAAGATAATGATAATTGCCAAATCCTTAAACACGCTATAAACTTCCATAACATTCAACCAAACCTTTCCGATATCTATGAACTTTCAAAATATTCCAAATAATGTCATTAACGGCAAACAAGACGAGATTTATCATATATCATAAATCTCGTCTTGTCAAAACTATTCTTCTGATTTGTTATCTTCTGTTTCGCTATCTTCTGCTTCATTACTTAAAACAAAAGATTCTTCCTCCGGAATTTCTTCCAATGCATCATCTACATTGTCGAATTCCTGTTCTCCGTTTGAAACCTTTTCTCTTACCTTGGCAATCTGGGCTACCTTGATACCCTTTTCCAGATTTATCATCTTCACACCGGATGTAATTCTACCCAGAGTAGAGATATCCTCCATACGAAGCTGGATAATAATGCCTTCTGTGGTAATCATCATGATTTCATTGTCATCGTTAACAGCTTTAACTCCAACAACATCCCCTGTCTTTTCGGTAATCTTGTAACATTTAACGCCTTTTCCTCCTCGTTTTTGAACAGTAAATTCATTCAGGAAGGTGCGCTTTCCCATACCGTTTTCGGATACAATCAACAGGGAATCACCTTGGCTTTGCAGCTGCATGCCGATAATTTCATCGCCATCGTCAAGATTCATACCGATAACACCCATGGAAGCCCTGCCCGTTGCACGGACATCCGTTTCCTTGAAGCGGATACACATACCCTGCTTTGTCACCAGGAAGATTTCACTGTCCTTATCTGTGGTCTTTACTTCAATCAATTCATCATCATCTCTCAAATTGATTGCAGTCAGCCCGTTCTTACGGACATTTGCAAACTCGTTCAAAGGTGTTTTCTTCACGATTCCTGTTTTGGTCACCATAAAGAGATTCTTATTTTCATCATACTCTCTAATGGGAATCATGGCAGTAATCTTTTCGCCCGGATTCAACTGCAGAAGGTTGATAACTGCCGTTCCTCTCGCCGTTCTTCCTGCCTCCGGAATTTCATAAGCCTTTAATCGGTACACACGTCCCATGTTGGTAAAGAAATTCAAATAATGATGCGTAGTAGTCATAAGCAAATCCTCGATGAAATCGTCCTCGATGGTCTGCATTCCCTTTATTCCCTTACCACCACGATTTTGGGCTTTGAAGTTATCAACCGTCATACGCTTGATATATCCCATATTTGTCATGGCGATTACTGTATTTTCATTTGGAATCAAATCCTCCATGGAAATATCAAACTCGTCATAACCTATCTTACTTCTTCTCTCATCACCGTATTTATCAGATGTTTCCAGAAGCTCTGTTTTTATCACGCCAAGCAGAAGATTTTCATCGGCCAAAATTGCTTTCAACTCCCCGATACGAATCTGTAAATCCTTATGCTCATTCTCCAGCTTTTCTCTTTCCAAACCGGTAAGAGCTCTCAGACGCATATCAACAATAGCCTGTGCCTGAACATCCGACAATTCAAAGCGTTCAATCAATCTGTCCTTGGCAACCTGGGTATTTTCACTGCTGCGGATAATGGAAATAACTTCATCAATATAATCCAGAGCCTTGAGTAATCCCTGTAAAATATGATCTCTCTCTTCTGCTTTGTTTAAATCATACTTTGTTCTTCTGGTGACTACTTCCTCCTGATGCTTCAGGTAATATTTCATCATATCCAGAAGATTCATAATCTTCGGTTCATTGTTCACCAAAGCCAGCATGATAACACCAAAGGTATCCTGCAACTGTGTATGTTTATAAAGCTGATTTAAAATTACATTGGCATTTGCATCCTTACGCAATTCAATTACAACTCGGATACCTTCCCGGTTCGACTCATCCCTGATATCTGTGATTCCGTCTATTTTCTTCAGCTTTACAAGCTCGGCAATCTTCATAATCAGATTAGCCTTATTTACCATATAAGGAAGTTCTGTTGCAATAATCTGGCTCTTTCCGTTGGGAAGTGTTTCTATATTTGTCACTGCTCTTACAACAATTTTACCCCGCCCGGTTCTGTAAGCCTCCTCACATCCTCTGGTACCGAGAATTAATCCGCCGGTAGGAAAATCGGGAGCCTTTACAATCTGAAGAATCTCATCAATAGAGGTTTCCCTGTTTTCCTCTACTCTGTTGTCAATAATTTTTGCAATTGCATTTGATACTTCTCTTAAATTATGTGGAGGAATATTGGTAGCCATACCTACCGCAATTCCTGTAGTACCGTTTACCAAAAGATTGGGATAACGGCTGGGAAGTACAACAGGCTCTTTCTCCGTATCATCAAAGTTAGGTACAAAGTCCACGGTATCCTTGTCAATATCCGCAAGAAGCTTCATGGAAATTTTAGAAAGTCTTGCTTCCGTATAACGCATTGCGGCAGCGCCGTCACCATCCATAGAACCAAAGTTACCGTGACCGTCTACAAGAGGATATCTGGTAGACCATTCCTGAGCCATATTTACCAATGCACCATAAATAGAACTGTCGCCATGGGGATGATATTTACCCATTGTATCACCGACAATACGAGCACTCTTACGGTGCGGCTTGTCGGGGCCGTTGTTCAATTCAATCATGGAATAAAGCACACGTCTTTGAACAGGTTTTAATCCGTCTCTAACGTCCGGTAGCGCACGGGATGCAATAACACTCATAGCGTATTCGATATAAAAGGTTTCCATTTTTTCTTTTAAATCGACTTCGTGAATCTTATCCACTTCCGGCTTGTTGTCAAAAATATCGTCGTTCATTTTCAGTCTCCATTTTTATTTTAAGAAATGTCAATATTCTTTACAAATTTCGCATTTTCTTCAATAAAGTCACGTCTGGGTTCCACATTGTCTCCCATTAGTGTGGTAAAAGTAAGGTCAAGCTCTGATTCCATCTCTTCGTCATAATTGACACGAAGAAGAATTCTGCGTTCGGGATCCATGGTTGTCTCCCAAAGCTGCTCCGCATCCATTTCTCCAAGTCCCTTATAACGCTGAATTTTATTATTCTGATCTCTTCCTACTTCCTGAAGTATTGCATCGAGTTCTTCGTCACTGTAAGCATACCATACCTTTTTGTTCTTCTCCAGCTTATAGAGAGGAGGCTTTGCCAGGAATACATGTCCCTGCTTGATCAATTCAGGCATAAACCGATAAATAAATGTCAAAAGCAGAGTACTGATATGAGCTCCGTCCACATCGGCATCAGTCATAAGAATGATTTTATTATAACGAAGTTTACTGATATCAAAATCCTCATGAATACCTGTACCAAAAGCAGTAATCATTGCTTTGATTTCAGCATTGGCATAAATTTTATCCAGTCTCGCCTTTTCCACATTCAAAATCTTACCTCTCAAAGGCAAAATTGCCTGTGTAGCACGGGAACGGGCTGTTTTTGCACTTCCTCCTGCGGAGTCTCCCTCTACAATATAAATTTCACAATTTGCAGGATCCTTGTCAGAGCAATCCGCAAGTTTTCCGGGAAGAGTCATTCCGTCAAGAGCAGTTTTTCTTCTTGTCAAATCTCTGGCTTTTCTGGCTGCTTCTCTTGCACGCTGTGCAAGAATGGACTTTTCACAGATTGATTTTGCAACTGTTGGATTCAATTCCAGGAAGTAGGTGAGCTGTTCACTGACAATGTTGTCAACAGCACCTCTTGCTTCGCTGTTTCCAAGCTTTTGCTTCGTTTGTCCTTCAAACTGAGGATCCTCAATTTTAACACTTACAATTGCAGTCAAACCTTCTCTGATATCTTCACCGGAAAGATTCGGTTCACTGTCTTTCAACAACTTTGCATTTCTGGCATAATCATTAAAAGTTTTGGTAATTGCATTTCTGAAGCCCTGGAGATGAGTTCCACCTTCCGGCGTATTAATGTTATTTACAAAACTGAATACACTTTCGTTATAGGAATCATTGTGTTGAAAAGCAACCTCAACATAAACATTATTCTTTTCTCCTTCAAAATAAAGAATATTGTCATAAAGAGGAGTTTTACTCTTATTCAGATAAGTAACAAATTCCTTTATACCGCCTTCATAGTAGAATTCAACTTGTTTCTTCTTTTTCTCAACAGGTTTTTCGGAATCTTCACCGGAATTTTCCGTACTTTCTTCCTTATCCTGCATTTGCATATCTACTTCCGCACGCTGAAGAAGATCATTTATCTGTTCATTTTCATTGTCGTATTCAAGCTTTTCCTGTCTTTCATCCCTCAGAATAATACGAAGTCCTTTTGTCAGAAAAGCCATTTCACGAAGTCTAACCTTTAATACGTCAAATTCAAATTCCGTAGTTTCCGTAAAAATTGTTTCATCAGGCATAAAAGTAACTTTTGTTCCCGTTTTTTCAACAGGACATGTACCTATTTCCTTTAACGGATAACATACATGACCTTTCTCATAACGTTGTTTATATACTTTTCCTTCCTGACAGATTTCTACTTCCAGCCAATTTGAAAGAGCATTTACAACAGACGCACCTACACCATGAAGTCCGCCGGAAACTTTATATCCCCCACCGCCGAATTTTCCGCCTGCATGAAGAATTGTAAATACTACTTCTACAGCAGGAATACCGGCTTTGTGATTGATACCTACGGGAATACCTCTTCCGTTATCCGTAACAGTAACAGAATTATCGGCATTTATGGATACATCAATTGTATCACAAAATCCTGCAAGTGCTTCATCAACCGCATTGTCGACAATTTCATAGACCAGATGATGAAGTCCGCGGCTGGAAGTAGTACCGATATACATACCGGGACGTTTTCTGACAGCTTCAAGACCTTCCAATATTTGAATCTGGTCCGCACCGTATTCATGATTTACAGTTGTATTATTCATCGTTTCTTCGCTCATTAAAAACCTCTTTCTTACTGATTTTCACTGTTACTCATACAGGTAACGGTTCCCTCAGAAACTTTAAATACTTTATTTATTTCAAATCTGTTATTAACAAATTCTTCCAATCCTGTACAGGTAATAATAGTCTGAATATCACCGATACTGTTCAACAAATAATTCTGTCTGTTGGAATCAAGCTCTGAAAGTACATCATCTAACAGTAAAACAGGCGTATCTTTGGCTATTCTTTTTACAAGCTCAATTTCCGAGAGCTTTAAAGATAAAGCCGCTGTACGCTGTTGACCCTGAGAACCGTATTTCCTGATATCTATATCTCCTACAACAAAAGAAAAATCGTCCCTGTGAGGACCTACAGAAGTCATTTTTGCTTTGATATCTCTGTCCTGACCTAATCTTAATTTTTTTTCAAATTCTTCAATTTCCGTATCAGGCTCATATACAATCTTTATTTCTTCCTTGTTGCCGGACAGCTTTTTATGTATACCATAAATTATTTCATTCAACTGTTCCACAAATAACTTACGACGCTCTATAATCTTACTTCCAAAAGAAACCAGCTGCATATCCCAGATACCCAATGTTTCTTTTAAAGCAGGATTCATATACATATCTTTTAATAATTTATTTCTTTGGTTAACTATTTTATTATAATGATTCAGATTATAAAGATAAAAACTGTCAAGCTGACAAAGTTCCATATCAACAAATCTTCTTCTCTCGGAAGGTCCGTTTTTTATAATACCCAAATCTTCCGGAGAAAAAAATACAACATTACATAATCCAAGCAAATCCGCAGCTTTTTTCAACTTTTGTCCGTCAACAGCAATTCCCTTTGAACCTGCTTTTCTCAGATGCATATCAACCCTTGTTTCTACACCGTCTTTCTCAATATAAGTCCTGATATGCGCTTCTTCTTTGTTAAAATTTACGATTTCCCTATCTTTACTTCCTTTATGGGATTTCGTTGTGGCAGATAAAAAAATTGCTTCCAATATATTTGTTTTTCCCTGGGCATTATCTCCGTAAAGAATATTTGTACCCTTATCAAATTCCATATTGAGAGAATTATAATTTCTGTAATCTGCCAATTCAATGGATTTAATTATCATCACTTCACACTCTTACAATTCTATTCTGATGGTTTGTCCATCAAATTCTACGACATCTCCGGCTACAAGCTTTTTTCCTCTCTGCGTTTCCACTTGTCCGTTTACCTTTACTTCACCATCCTGTATGACAAATTTGGCATCTACACCGGATTCCACAAGACCTGCGGCTTTTAAAGCCTGCCCAAGCTTAATAAAATCCTCCCTTAAATGAATGATTTCCATATAACAAAAACCTTCTTAAATATTTTTTTTACAGCTGTCATAATGAAACTTAAATTCATCAGCTTACTGTTATGACAGCTTAACATTAATTTACAGTTGTGAGAATTAAATATCAATTTTTCAACTTACAGTTGTAAGAATTAAATGTTAATTTCTCAACTTACAGTTGTGAAATTGACAGGAAGAATCAGGTAAATATAGCTCTCTTCCGGATTTTTGATAAAACAGGGAGCTTTCGGATTCACCATATAAAGATCAACATCCTCATCATCAATAACACGAAGAGCATCAATCAAAAACTTTGGATTAAATCCAATCATTAAATCCTTACCTTGTTTTTCAATGTCAATTTCTTCGTTCATACTTCCAAGTATGGAATTAATCTTTAACTCCATACTACCGTCCGTAATATTAATAATAATTGGCTTCTTATCTCCTTCTTTAACGAGAAGAGTTGCTCTGTCGATACAATTTAAAAATTCCTTTTTATTAATCTGAACTTTTGTCTCATAATCACTGGAAAGCATTTGATCAATTTTGAAGTATTCACCTTCTATCAATCTGGATACAACTGTCGTATTCTCAAATTCGAACACAATATGCTTGGAAGTAAAAGAAATTGTAACAAAGCTGTCTGCTCCGCCGGGCAGAATTTTACTTACTTCATTCAGAGTCTTTCCGGGAACCACAACTTTTTTAGGTGCATATTCCTCTTTCAGTTCTATCTTTCTGATGGAAATACGATGTCCGTCAAGAGAAACAACCTTTAATTCATTTCCGTTGATTTCAAACAGTTCTCCTGTCATCAATTTATTGTTGTCATTATCTGAAATAGAAAATATGGTTTGTCTTACAACTTCTTTTAAAGTAAACTGACTGATGACAATACTGTCTTCCTTTTCTACAACGGGAAGATAAGAGAAATCTTCACCGGATTTTCCGATAATTGTAAATTTTGCTTTTTCACAGGTAATAGTTGTCTTATAAGAGGAATCTGTCTCTATGGTTATATCACTGTCGGGAAGCTTTCTGACAATTTCAAGGAATATTTTTGCATCAAGAGCAATTACTCCTTTTTCAATAATATCGCCATCAATAATAGTTTCTATTCCAAGATCCATATCGTTTGCAGTCAAAGTAATTATTCCCTTTGATGCATCTACCATAATACATTCAAGGATAGACATGGTTGTTTTATTTGAGACAGCTTTGGATACAATCTGCACTCCGTTCAATAAATTTGATTTTGAACAAACTAATTTCATGTGAATAACTCCCTTCGTGATAAAATGAATGTTTGTGCAGGCACAAAATAATATAAATATATAAAGAAATTCATATTATAATCAGTAATAGATGTTTATATGTGCATAACCATTTCTATTATACTATTTTTCAGGAAAAAAGAAAATGGTAAAGTGGTTAATATTTCAGAATAACCTGAGAATAACTTTCATGTTATCAACATGTATTTTTTAACCGATTTTTCTTTGTGAAAGTTATCAACACCTGATTTTGCATTTCTCACATCTTAACCACATTGAAATGTGGTTAACTCTTTATGAAGGGTTCAGTTTCTTAATTATAATATCTATTTTATTTCGAAGCTCTTCATTATTCTCTATTTCTGATTCAATTTTCTTTACTCCATGAATTACCGTTGTATGATCTTTTTTTCCGAGTATTTTTCCGATGTTAACCTGAGAAATATCGGTAAGTTCACGACAAAGATACATAACAACCTGTCTTGGCTGAACGAATTCCGAGTTTCTTTTTTTGGAAGTAATATCTTCCGGTTTTACACCAAAATGTTCAGCCACAACATTAATAATAAGAGTAGGTGTGATTTCCTTTGCTTTGTTTGGATAAATAACATCTTTCAACGCTTCCTCTGCGGAATCGATGGTTAAATCTACCTTATTTAATTTTGCAAAGGCAATTATTTTATTAAATGCACCTTCCAGTTCACGGATGTTTGATTTAATATTGGTTGCAATATATTTGATGATTTCTTCATCTATTTTTTTATCGTAACTTTCTGCATTTTTTCGAAGAATTGCCATTCTGGTTTCATAATCGGGAGGTTGAATATCCGCTATCAATCCCCATTCAAATCTGGAACGGAAACGTTCATCCAGAGTTTCCATTTCCTTCGGAGGCTTGTCCGATGAAAGAACAATTTGTTTCCTTGCTGCATGAAGTACATTAAAAGTATGGAAAAATTCTTCCTGGGTACTTTCTTTTCCGATGATGAATTGAACATCATCAACCATCAATACATCAACAGTTCTGTATTTTTCACGGAGTTTTGTCATGGAAGCTGCATTACCGCTTCGAATGGATTCGATTACTTCGTTGGTAAACTCTTCACTGGTTACATACAAAACTTTTTTATCCGGATTCTGTTCCAATATAAAGTGTCCGATGGAATGCATCAAATGCGTTTTTCCCAATCCGGGACCGCCGTAAAGATAGAGAGGATTATATGCCTCTCCGGGAGATTCGGCTACGGCAAGAGATGCGGAATGAGCAAATTTATTGTTACTTCCTACTACAAAAGTATCAAATTTATATTTTGGATTTAAATTAGCATTTTCATAATTTATATTGTAAACCGGGTTTACCGAAGCAATTTCGTTTTCTTTTATCTCAGGGCGCTTTGCATCCTTTTCCAGGATAAATTTTACATCATAATTATGATCAAACATTTCCGTGATGGTAACTTGAAAGAAGCTCTTATATTTTGAAGAAATATAGTTAAGAGCGTGTGCCTGATCGGAGGGTATGATGATGCTTACAACATCATTTACAACATTGTAAAATTCGAGAGGTGCAACCCAGGTCTGATAAGAAATATCTGAAATATTGTACTCTCTTCTGATTGTTTCTTTCACTGCCAGCCAATTTTCTTTTATGTCTTCCATTTTTAGGACCTTTCCTTATAAATAATTACACAGATTCATTGTAATATAGTTTCTTTAATATTTCAAACGCAAGTTATGAACATAATATGGATAAAGTTATCCACATATTGTTTATAACTATGTTTATAAATTAATGTTTAACAGGTGAATGTGGATACAAATGTGAATAAGTGGATAATTATATGAATAACGAAAATACTGAATTTACTTGATAAAAATGCCTTTTTCACATGAATTGCACATTTTATAAATATATATTTTTATTTTATCCACAAATAATCAACAGGATGTGAATAACTATATGAACATGTTTTTATGTGGATATCTATGTGTATAACTTTTTTAAAAAAATTTTATTATGCGGAAACCATGATTTTTACTGAATTTTTCTTGACATTACCGTTTTTTTCTTATACAATCAATATGCTATTTTCCTGAAAACGGGAAGGAGGTGCGTTTCAATGAAGATGACATTTCAGCCTAAAAAGCGTTCTCACGCTAAGGTTCACGGATTCAGAGCAAGAATGAGTACTCCCGGCGGAAGAAAAGTTTTGGCAGCAAGACGTGCAAAAGGAAGAAAGAAATTATCAGCATAGGTCACAGAAATGTGCAGGTCACAGAAATGTGACCTTTTTCTCTTCTTATAGGTATTTCAAATAACATTAATTTATGAAGAGAAAATTTTATGAGGAACTTAAATGAAATTTTCTGAAAGCTTAAAGAAGAATCATCAATTTCAATTCGTTTATAAATATGGAAAATCTTATGCTAATAAGTATCTGGTTATGTATATTAAGGAAAATGGCACAGATAAGAACAGAATTGGAATCAGTGTGAGCAAGAAAGTTGGTAACAGTGTTGTGAGGCACCGGGTTACAAGACTGGTACGGGAAAGTTATCGATTACATGAAGCGGTATTCAATAGTGGTTTGGATATCGTAATCGTGGCAAGGGCGAGTGCAGCTACGGTAGGTTATGAGGAAATAGAAAATGCCCTGCTTCACCTTGGAAAGCTTCATCATATCATAAAGGTTTTTCTTTATACAGACTAATAATATGAAAAAATTTTTAATTGCCGGTATTAGATTTTATCAAAAATATATTTCTCCAATGAAAAGAACAAAGTGTCCTTATATTCCTAGTTGTTCGCAGTATGGACTGGAAGCTATTCAGAAATATGGAGCTTTTAAAGGAAGTCTTTTGGCAATTTGGAGAATATTGAGGTGTAATCCTTTTTCAAAGGGAGGATATGATCCTGTACCTTAGAAAACGGCAAAATCAGGAGGATAAATGAATTTCATCTTATTGACTCAAAGCAGCGGACCTATCGGAGTTGTAGCCAAGCTGTTAGGTTACATTATGAATGGTATCTTTTTTGTGATTGACAAAATAGGCCTTCCGAATGTAGGTCTGGCTATTATTTTATTTACCATTGTGGTAAATCTTTTGATGATGCCTCTTACCATCAAACAGCAGAAGTTTTCTAAACTTTCTGCAAAAATGAATCCTGAGATTCAGGCAATTCAGGCAAAGTATAAGAATAAAAAAGATCAGGATTCCATGATGGCTCAGAATCAGGAAATCCAGGCAGTCTATGCAAAATATGGTGTATCTCCAAGCGGAAGCTGTGTACAGCTTTTGATTCAGATGCCTATTTTGTTTGCTTTGTACCGGGTAATTTATTCAATGCCTGCTTATGTTACAAAAATAGGTAATACCTTCAGAGTATTGGCTGACAAAATTATTTCTGTAGATAACGGTAATTTTTTACAAAATTCCGGAATTGATTCCATTGCAAGTACAGTATCTGCTTATGGAAAGTCTATGACAAACGGAAATTTGTCAAACGGTATTATTGACGTATTGAATAAGCTTTCTTCTTCTGACTTAGCAACTGTTGCAGAACATTATGATTTAGCAAATTTAACCTACGAAGGACATCTTATTCTGAGTAATGAGACTACCAGAGGTTTAATTGATAATTACAATAATTTTCTTGGATTAAACATGGGCGATTCTCCCATGACATTAATTAAGACTGCATGGGCTGCAGGAGCTATCGGAATTGTAATCGGAGCAATTTTAATTCCTCTTCTTTCTGCTGTTACACAGTGGATTAATGTAAAGTTAATGCCTCAGCAGAATACTGATGGTAATGAACAGGCCAACAGTATGGCTCAATCCATGAAAACAATGAATATGTTGATGCCTATTATGTCTGCATGGTTCTGTTTTACATTGCCTGCCGGTATGGGTTTGTACTGGATAGCCGGAAGTGTTGTAAGAAGTATACAACAGATTGCCATAAATAAGCATATTGACAAAATGGATTTTGATGAAGTAATCAAAAAGAACTCCGCAAAAAGTTCAAAAAAATTGGAAAAGATGAAAGAAGCACAGGAAAGAATGAATGCATATGCGAATATGAATACACGCAGTATGCAAAATAAAGCAAATATTAAATCTTCCATGACTGATGCGGAAAAAGAAGAAGCAATGAAAAAAGCAACCGATTATAATATTACTTCAAACGCAAAGCCGGGAAGCATGATGGCAAAGGCAAATAAAGTTAGAGAATACAATGAGAGAAATAACAGTAATAACAAGAATAATTAGGGAGGGGAATTAACATGGAATATATAGAAGTATCTGCTAAGACAGTAAGTGAAGCAATTACGGAAGCCTGCCAAAAGCTTGGTGTTACAAGTGACAGACTTGATTATCAGGTTGTAGAGGAAGGTTCCAGCGGATTTTTGGGAATCGGCTCCAAACCTGCGATTATTAAAGCAGCTGTGAAGGTTGAAAAAGTTTCTGTTGAAGACAGTGCAAAGAATTTTCTGAATGATGTTTTTGCAGCCATGGATATGACTGTTGTTGTAGATGTGAAATATAATGAAGAAGAAAAAGAAATGGATATTGACTTAAGCGGTGATGAAATGGGAGTTCTGATCGGTAAGAGAGGACAGACTCTTGATTCCCTTCAGTATCTTGTTTCTCTTGTTGTAAACAAAGAATCAGAGGATTACATAAGAGTTAAGGTTGATACTGAAAATTATCGTGAAAGAAGAAAAGAAACTCTTGAAAATCTTGCAAAAAATATTGCTTATAAGGTCAAGAGAACCAGAAGAACAGTTGCTCTGGAACCTATGAATCCATATGAGAGACGTATTATTCATTCAGCTCTTCAGAATGATAAATATGTTACAACACATAGTGAAGGTGAGGAGCCTTTCAGAAAAGTTGTTGTTTCTTTAAAGAAATAATTTACTGAATCATTTTTAACGAAAACCGGATATATTATATATCCGGTTTTCTTAGAAAGAATTGTATGTTTTTAGTATAAATGAAATGAGGATAAATATGTCGGAGAGGGAAACAATAGCTGCAATTGCAACCGGTTTAACAGATTCCGGAATCGGAATAATCAGAATAAGTGGTAATCATGCAATTGATATAGGAAATCGTTTATTTCGATCCCCTTCTGGAAAATCAATTTTAAATCATGTAAAATCTCATACCATACATTATGGGTATGTGATTGAAAATAAGACAGAAATTGAATCCGATTGGAAGGATTTTATAATAGATGAAGTTATGGCAGTAGTCATGAAAGGTCCCAAAAGCTTTACAGGGGAAGATATTGTAGAAATACAGTGCCATGGCGGTGTTTTTGTGATGCAAAAAATTCTTACAACAGTATTATCTGCAGGAGCAAGACTTGCGGAACCGGGAGAATTTACAAAAAGAGCTTTTTTAAACGGACGTATTGATTTAACAAGAGCGGAAGCAGTGATGGATGTTATTCAATCTCAGAGTGAGTATGCATTAGCAGCTTCAGTGGGACAATTAAAGGGAAATCTATATGAAAGAGTTAAGATGCTGAGAAGTGATTTGATATATGAAATTGCATTTATTGATTCTGCTTTGGATGATCCGGAACATATCAGTCTGGAAGGATATGACGAAAGATTAAAAAATAAATTAGATGATTTAATAAAAGAGATTGAAAAATTGCTTTCTACGGCAGATAATGGAAAATTGATGAAAGAAGGTATCAAAACAGTTATTGTCGGAAAACCGAATGCAGGAAAATCTTCTTTGATGAATCTTTTATTAGGTGAAGAGAGAGCAATTGTTACGGATATTGCCGGAACTACAAGAGATGTATTGTGTGAATCTGTAAAACTTCACGATATCAATCTTCAAATTGTTGATACTGCAGGAATCAGGAGTACGGAAGATGTTGTAGAAAAAATCGGAGTAGAGAAGGCAAGAAATTATGCGAAAGATGCAGATGTAATCCTATATGTAGTAGATACTTCTGTTCCATTGGATGAGAGTGACAGGGAAATTATACCGATTTTGAAAGATAAAAAGTTTATTGTAATTTTAAATAAAAGTGACCTGAATAGTATTGTAACGGAACAGGATATAACAGCAATTATTAATGAAGAGATACCTGAACAAAAGAAAATAAATATGATAAAGACTTCTGTAAGAGAAAATGACGGTATTGACAAATTGGAAAATAAATTGAAAGATATGTTTTTTGCAGGAGAAATTAAAATAAATCATGAAATTATGATTACAAATATCAGACACAAGGAAGCTCTTTGTCAGGCAAAAGAAGCTTTATTACTTGTAAAAGAGAGCATAGAGCGGAAGATGCCGGAGGATTTTTATTCTATAGATTTAATGAGTGCTTATGCATCACTTGGCAGAATCATCGGAGAAGAAGTAGATGATGATTTGGTAGAAGAAATATTCAGTAAATTTTGTATGGGAAAATAATATTTTGTATTTTTCCGGAGAGGTCGAAAGATGGAAATACGTGAAAAGGTAGATGTTTGTGTAGTTGGAGCAGGCCATGCGGGATGTGAAGCAGCTCTTGCCTGCGCAAGACTTGGATTGGAAACAGTGATTTTTACTGTCAGTGTGGACAGCATCGCACTTATGCCCTGTAATCCCAATGTGGGAGGTTCTTCCAAGGGACATCTTGTAAGAGAACTGGATGCTCTGGGCGGAGAGATGGGAAAAAATATTGATAAAACGTTTATTCAATCTAAGATGTTGAATGTTTCCAAAGGTCCTGCCGTACATTCTCTTCGCGCTCAGGCAGATAAGGCAGAATATTCCCGTGCCATGAGAAAAGTTTTGGAAAATCAGGATCATTTAACAATTAAACAGGCGGAAGTTTGTGAAATTTTATGGGAGAATATAAAAAAGGAAGGTTTAGCTGAAAAGAAAGTAACAGGTGTGAAAACTTTTACAGGAGCAATTTATGAATGTAAAGCAGTGATTCTTTGTACAGGAACATATTTAAAAGCGAGATGTCTGTGCGGAGAATCAATCACTTATACCGGACCAAACGGTTTGCAGGCAGCTACTCATTTATCAGATTCATTAAAAAATATGGGAATCGAGCTGAGAAGATTTAAAACCGGAACTCCGGCGAGAATGGATAAGCGAAGCATAGATTTTACAAAAATGGAAGAACAATTCGGCGATGAAAAAATTATTCCTTTTTCTTTTTCAACAGATCCGGAATCAATACAAAAGGAGCAGGCTTCCTGTTGGCTTACTTATACAAACGAAAAGACACATGAAATTATCAGAAATAATTTAGATCGTTCACCTATTTATGCAGGGATTATTGAAGGAACAGGTCCCAGATATTGCCCATCTATAGAAGATAAGGTTGTAAAATTTGCAGAAAAAGAACGCCATCAGGTTTTTATTGAGCCGGAGGGGCTCCATACAAATGAAATGTATGTGGGAGGTATGTCTTCCTCTTTACCTGAAGATGTTCAACTTGCCATGTATCGAACGGTACCCGGTCTGGAAAATTGCAAAATCGTAAGAAATGCTTATGCAATTGAGTATGATTGTATCAATGCAAGAGAATTGTATCCTTCTCTAGAGTTTAAGACGGTGAAGGGATTATTTAGTGGAGGACAGTTTAACGGAAGCAGTGGATATGAAGAAGCGGCCTGTCAGGGTTTGATTGCAGGAATTAATGCAGCGATGAAAATTCTTGGAAAAGACCCTTTCATTTTAGACCGTTCTGAAAGTTATATTGGTGTTTTAATTGATGACCTGGTAACAAAGGATAACAGAGAACCCTACAGAATGATGACTTCCCGAGCAGAGTATCGTTTATTGCTTCGCCAGGATAACGCTGATTTGAGACTACGGGAGAAAGGTTATAAAGTTGGACTGATTTCCGAAGAACAATATACAAATCTTTTGGAGAAGAAAAGATTAATAAATGAAGAAATAGAACGTCTGAAAAACACATCAGTTGGTGCTAATAAGGAAATTCAGGAGTTTTTGGAATCAAAGGGAAGTTCTTCATTAAAAACAGCCGCAACTCTCGCAGAACTGATA
The DNA here is from genome assembly GCA_022769665.1 of Lachnospiraceae bacterium. Taxonomy (GTDB): domain Bacteria; phylum Bacillota; class Clostridia; order Lachnospirales; family Lachnospiraceae; genus Acetatifactor. The sequence goes on from JALEIR010000052.1 coordinate 37,117, forward strand.
TGCAGACCTGAACTTTCTTATGAAATGATTAAAGAAATTGATAAAGAAAGAAAACCATTACCGGATGCAGTGAAGGAACAGGTTGAAATTGAGATAAAGTATGAGGGTTATATTGTAAGACAAAAAAATCAGGTGGAACAATATAAAAAATTGGAAAAGAAAATAATACCTGAAGATTTTGATTATGATAAGATTCCTTCTCTTAGGATTGAGGCAAGACAAAAATTGAAAATGTTCAAACCGGTTTCAATCGGACAAGCATCAAGAATATCAGGAGTGTCACCGGCTGATATATCTGTATTGATTGTTTATTTAGAGCATTTTAAGAAACAGTAAGTTTGTGTAAAGAGGTAGAAAGTGAACAGTTACGATACAAAGACATTTTTAAGTGATTTGGAAAAATTAGGAATTACTTTATCTAATGAACAGTTGGAACAGTTTTTAATTTATTATGAAATGCTTGTAGAATGGAATGAAAAAATGAATCTGACTGCCATTACTGACTTTCAGGATGTGATGAAAAAGCATTTTGTCGATAGTGTGTCTTTAATAAAAGCATATGACGTAACAAAAAGTGTTTCAATCATTGATGTTGGAACCGGTGCAGGATTTCCGGGACTTGCTTTAAAAATTGCTTTTCCGCAGCTTCGGGTTACACTACTTGATTCTTTAAATAAGAGAATTCTGTTTTTAGATGCTGTAATTGATAAATTGAATTTGTCGGATGTTGAAACAATTCATGGACGTGCGGAAGATTTTGCAAAACCGGGTAAACTTCGGGAAAAATTTGATTTGTGTGTATCCAGAGCAGTAGCTAATCTTTCAACTTTATCTGAATATTGTCTTCCTTTTGTAAAAAAAGGAGGAATGTTTATTTCCTATAAATCAGAAAAGATATCAGAAGAGTTTGAAATGGCGGAAAATGCAATTTCATTTCTTGGAGGTAGGGTTAAAAACCAGGTAGAGTTTACATTGCCTGATTCGGATATTTACAGAAATCTTTTTGTCATAGAAAAGATAAAAGAAACTCCAAAAAAATTTCCGAGAAAAGCAGGACTTCCTTCAAAGGAACCTTTATAAAATTAATTTTACTTATTTCCATTTTTAGTATATTATTATGGTAGGTAAACTGTAATTATATATAGAACATATGTTCTTGAGAGGGTATTATGAATCTTGACGATTATAATGTATTGAGTGAAATTGTAAAAGAGCTGAAATTAGAATTAACAGAGCTGGAAAATAAAATTCAATATAATCTTCGTTGCATAAAAGAAGCAGATATATATGTAAATACAATTAAAGATTCAGATTCGGAAGAATATAAGATTTTTTCTCCAAGAAACGGTGTAAGCACTCATAAAAACGAGATAGAAGAGACATATCGTGAAAAAAGTGAATATCTGGAGAAAAATGAAAATCTGAATTTGAAAAAGGAAGTACTGAGTAAACGTATTGAACAGTTAGAAAATATTCTGAAATGCAGAGAACGTGATTTTGCTGTTTTGAATGTTCAGGAAGAAGACAGACAAAGAATTGCAAGGGATTTGCATGATACATCACTACAAAATCTTGCTCATTTGGTTCATAAAATTGAACTGAGCAGTTTATATATTGATAAAGATGTTGTTAAAGCAAAATTAGAATTATCGGTGGTCAGTAAAATACTGAAAGAAACAATAGATGAAATTCGAAATATAATATTTGATTTACGTCCCATGACTTTTGATGATTTGGGATTTAAGGCAGCATTGGAAAGACTGCTTTCCGATATAAACGAAAATAAGCAATATATAATAACCTCTGAAATTGATGATGTTTCATGTGAAAATAATTTAATCCTGGTTTCTATTTATAGAATTGTTCAAGAAGGTTTAAATAATATTGTAAAGCATGCAGAAGCAAGTGAAATAAGTTTTATATGTAGAAATGATAATCATATTTGTATTATTGATATAAAAGATAATGGTAAAGGTTTTTGCATGAACAATGATATTGAAGAGAAACATTTTGGGCTTTCTTTGATGAAAGAAAGAACCCGGCTTTTAAACGGAAAGATTGATATTTGTTCTATTATTGGAAAAGGTACAACAATACATTTCGAAATTCCTTTCAATTTGAATTTATAATTTTGACAGATGAATAGCATTTGTTGTATATGCATAGGAAGGTAAATTTATATGAGTATAAAAGTAATGTTAGCTGATGACCATATTTTAATGAGGGAAGGAATAAGACAATTACTGGAATTCGACGGAAGCATTGATGTCGTTGCTGAAGCAAATGATGGAGAAGAGTGTATTGAAAAATTATTGCTTACAAAACCTCAAATTCTGTTACTGGATATTAATATGCCTAAGAAAAATGGAATTGAGGTTTTAGAAGAAATAAAAAGAAAAAATATTGATGTTAAGGTTTTAATACTGACAGTACATGATGAAATAGAATATTTAATAAAAGCTGTTGATATTGGAGTTGACGGATATATATTAAAAGATTCAGAATCAACAGAATTAAAAAGAGCAATCAGTGTAATTATGAACGGAGAAAGTTACATACAACCTAAATTAATTCCGGCATTGAATAACAGATTGGTTGCAAGGGATGTTGATAAAGATAAAATCGATTCCCTTACAAGTAGAGAATTAGAAGTACTTATACAGGTTGCAAATGGAATGTTTAATAAGGAAATTGCAACTTCTTTAAATATAAGTGAAAGAACCGTTAAGAACCATATTTCAAATATTTTTAAGAAAATTGATGTTTCAGACAGAACACAAGCTGCTGTATTTGCTATTAAGAATGATATAATTAAACTCTATTGATTCAACATATTGTGGTTCATAGATATAGTCAGAAGAGGAATGTTTCACGTGAAACATTCCTTTCTTATTACAATTTAGGACACAAGATAATGTTTCACGTGAAACAAATAAACCCAAGATATTGTTACTACTCTCTGTGAAACATTTTTACATATCATGCGTGAAACATTTTGAAAAATACAGAGGGAAAAAGCAGTATAACTAGATATTGTGGTTAAACTTAAACATTGAATTTAAGGAGAGATAAATTTTATGTGCAAAGTAAAATTAACAATAACAATAACAGAAAGTCTTACACACTGCAAAATGGAGCAGAATTGGATTATGAAAATATCCGAACCCAGGATTACTATAAAAAACATATGCAGACGGAACATTTGTGTCCTGGCTGGCATTGGATAATGATAAGATAATCGGAACAAGTGGAATGTCATTTGTTGAAAAGCCACCGTATTTTGGATGTCCATGTGGTAAGGTAGGGTTATTGTCAAGGGGGTATTGTTATATACGGATTTTGGATTTGTAAAAAATGAAAACTTTATGCAGTACAAGATTTAATTTCATGTAGAAATAAGCAGAAAATAGTGCTATAATTGAAAAGCGAAACTAACGAAAGGTGAAGAATATGGGAAAAATAATTGCAATTGCAAATCAGAAGGGTGGCGTAGGTAAAACTACTACTTCTATTAATCTCTCAGCATGTCTTGCAGAAAAAGGCAAGAAAGTTCTTGTAATTGATACGGATCCGCAGGGAAATACCACCAGTGGATTCGGTATTGATAAAAATGATTTAGAAAATACCATATATGAATTGATTTTGGGAGAAAGTTCTATCAGAGACTGTATCATTCAAAATGTAATTGAAAATGTTTCTGTTCTGCCTTCAAATGTTAATCTGGCTGCAGCTGAAATTGAGCTGATCGGTGTTGAAAAAAAGGAATACATATTGAAAAATGAAGTGGACTATGTAAAGGAAGATTATGATTACATAATTATTGATTGTCCTCCTTCTTTAAATATGTTGACCATAAATTCCATGACAACGGCAAACAGTGTTTTGGTTCCTATTCAGTGTGAGTATTATGCGCTGGAAGGATTGAGCCAGTTGATTCATACAGTAAATTTAGTAAAAGAAAGATTAAACCCGGAATTGGAAATGGAAGGTGTTGTATTTACCATGTATGATTCCCGTACAAATTTGTCCATGCAGGTGGTAGAAAATGTAAAGGCAAATTTGAAACAAAAGGTTTATAATACATTGATACCCAGAAATATCAGGCTTGCAGAGGCACCAAGCTATGGAATGCCTATTAATAAATATGATGCAAAATCTGCCGGTGCTGAGGCATATATGCAATTGGCGGAAGAAATTATTCAAAATAAGTAAGATAAGTGAGGTGGAAGTATGGCAGCCAGAGGATTGGGAAAGGGACTTGACTCTTTAATTCCGAACGCAGTGGGAGAAGCAAAAGTAAAAAAGAGTACGCAGGAAGTAGAAAAAGAAGAAAAGGGCGGACAGGAAACCATTGTGAAAATTACCATGGTGGAGCCTAACAGAAAGCAGCCACGTAAAAATTTTGATGAAGATGCGTTGCAGGAATTGTCTGATTCCATTAAGCAGTTTGGATTAATTCAGCCGATTCTTGTACAGGACAGAAAAGATCATTATGAGATTATTGCCGGTGAGAGAAGATGGCGCGCTGCAAAGATGGCCGGATTAAAGGAAGTTCCGGTGATTATCCGCAATTATACAGAGCGGGAAATCATGGAAATATCTTTGATTGAAAATATTCAGCGGGAAGATTTAAATCCTATTGAAGAGGCACAAGCTTACAAACGTCTTTTGGAAGAGTTTCATCTGAAACAGGACGAGGTTGCGGAGAGAGTTTCAAAGAGCCGGGCGGCGGTTACGAACTCCATGCGTCTGTTAAAACTGACTGATGAAGTACAGCAGATGCTGATTGATGATATGATTAGTACCGGACATGCACGTGCGCTTTTGGCAATTGAAAATCCGGAGGAGCAATATACTGTGGCTCAAAAGATTTTTGATGAAAAACTTAGTGTTCGTGATGTTGAAAAACTGGTAAAGAATCTTCACAAGCCTGTAAAGTCTTCCAAAAAGTCTACAGATGATAAGACTATGGAGGCAATTTATCTTGACATTGAAGAAAAATTAAAACAACGTCTCAGTACAAAGGTTACTGTTACTTCAAAAGGAGAAGGTGCCGGAAAAATTGAAATAGAGTTTTACAATCATGAAGATTTAGACAGATTAATGGATTTGATGGGAAATAAGTAGATATTGATAAGTACAAAAGGAGAATTATGAATAGTGTATTTTTAAATAAGATTGGTCTTGGTTCATTTGATCCCGGATATCTGTTTATTGCGGCAATTGTATTAGCGGTATTGATGTTAATTGTCATCATGCTGTTAATTGTGCAGATAATCAAGGTAAAAAAACTAAAAGGCAGATTGGATAAGTTCCTTGTAGGGAAGGACGGATTCAGTCTGGAACAGGAAATTATCGGATTATGTGAAGATAATAAGTTTTTAAAAAACAGTACCGAAAAAAACAAAAAGGATATCCGTAATCTGTATAAGAGGATGGAATCCGCTTATCAAAAGATGGGGCTTGTAAAGTATGATGCCTTTCATCAAATGGGAGGACAGTTAAGCTTCAGTCTTGCATTGTTGGATGAAAATAATAATGGATTTATAATTAATTCTGTACATAGTACAGACGGGTGCTATTCCTATACAAAGGAAATTAAAAATGGTATCTGTTCTATATCTTTGGGAACAGAAGAAGCCGAGGCACTTGCAATGGCAATGGGAGAATAGATATGACACTGTTAAAAAAGGTTCAGGATTTAAAAGGTGATGAAATTCTTGCCAGAGACATCATGACCTGGGATTACCAGATTATTCTTCCCCAAGGGGCAAAAATTCGCAAAGATTACATTGATAAATTATGTGATCTTGGAATTTCTGAAGTATATGTGAAGGAAGAAGATTCAAAAACCGGAGAAATTGTGATTCTGAAAAGTGAAACGGAAGAAGCAATCAGAGAAACGGTGAAAGATATTCTGGAACGTCATACTTATCAGAATAACGATGAGCTTATGGAACTGGGCGAAGCGGCAGACAATATTATTTCATCCATCTTGGAAGAAGAACAGGTAGTAGAAAAAATATACGATATAAGGGAAAGAAGTGCAGATATTTACGAACATTCCATCAGTATCTGTTCGCTTGCTATATTGACATCTTTGAAGCTTGGCGTAGAAATCAGTAAAATCCATGATATTGGTGTCGGATGTCTTTTGCATGATATCGGCCTGAGGTATATGACGATTGACTACAATAATCAGGATATAGCAACATTAAATAAGCAGGAATTGATAGAATATAAGAAACATCCCATATACGGATATTCCTCCCTGAAAAGTGAAACCTGGATATCTGATTTAAGTAAAGCAATTATATTATATCATCATGAACGACTGGATGGTTCCGGATTTCCTCTTCGTACCAGAGAAATTCCGTATGAATGCAAGATTATTAATGTGTGTGATACATTTGATGAATTAATCTGCGGTATTGCCTGTAAAAGAATGAAAGTATATGAAGCAATCGAATACATGAAAAGCTTTAAAGATATTTTGTTTGATGCCAAGATTGTTGATACATTTTTAGGATTCACCGCAGTTTATCCGGCCGGAACGGTTGTTCTGACAAATGAAGGAGAGACCGCCATTGTTCTGTCGCAAAACAAAGACTTCCAGGACAGGCCAGTTATCCGTATTTTGAAGGATAAAGATGGAAAAGATATAGACGGTGAAGTGATTAAGGATTTGATAAAGATTCATAATATTTTTATTGAAAAAGCATTGGACTAAGAGGAGGACATTATGATTGACATTAAGTTTTTGAGAGAAAATCCTGAGGTAGTAAAGGAAAATATCAGAAAAAAATTCCAAGATGAAAAACTACCCATGGTAGATGAAGTAATTGCACTGGATGCTGAGAACAGAAGGGCAAAGCAGGAAGGCGATGACTTGCGCGCCGCAAGAAATAAGATTTCCAAAGAAATCGGTGCATTGATGGCCCAGGGAAAAAAGGAAGAAGCTGAGGCGAAAAAAGCAGAGGTTGCCGCAGGAGCAAAGAGACTGGCTGAGCTTGAGACCCTGGAAGCCGAGCTTCAGGAAAAAATTACAAAAATTATGATGGTGATTCCCAACATAATTGATTCTTCTGTTCCTATCGGAAAAGATGACAGTGAAAATGTGGAGATTCAAAAATATGGAGAGCCTGTTGTTCCCGATTTTGAAGTTCCTTATCATGCTGATATTCTGGAGAGTATCAACGGGTTGGACAAGGAGGCTGCAGGCCGTACCAGCGGAAACGGCTTTTATTACCTGATAGGCGATGCCGCAAGAATTCATTCCGCAATGATCAGCTATGCAAGAGACTTTATGATTGATAAGGGCTTTACCTATTGTATTCCTCCTTTTATGATTCGCAGCAGCGTGGTAAACGGTGTAATGAGCTTTGCTGAAATGGAAGCTATGATGTATAAAATTGAGGGAGAAGATCTTTATCTGATTGGTACGTCCGAGCATTCCATGATTGGTAAATTTAAGGGTGAACTTGTTCCGGAGAATCAGCTCCCTATCACAATGACTTCTTATTCTCCCTGTTTTAGAAAGGAAGTAGGTTCTCACGGAATCGAGGAGAGAGGTGTTTATCGTGTACATCAGTTTGAAAAACAGGAGATGGTAGTGCTTTGTAAACCGGAAGAATCGATGGATTGGTACAATAAGATGTGGTCTTACACAGTTGAATTTTTCCGCAGTCTGGATGTACCTGTCCGTACATTGGAATGCTGCAGTGGTGATCTTGCTGATTTGAAGGTAAAATCCTGTGATGTGGAGGCATGGAGTCCCAGACAGAAGAAATATTTTGAAGTAGGTTCCTGCTCAACGCTTGGAGATGCACAGGCGAGACGTCTCGGAATCCGTACCAAAGGAGAAAACGGGACTTATTATGTGCATACCTTAAATAATACAGTACTTGCAACGCCCAGAGGATTGATTGCATTTCTTGAGAATAATGTAAATGCGGACGGAACAATTAATATTCCAAAAGCATTACAGCCTTACATGGGTGGAAAAGAGAAGATTTATCCTACAAAAAAATAAAGGAAAAAAGGCAATGAAAAAAAACAAGACCGAATATTTTGTTTTTGGTATTTTTGCATTGGTTGGCACTATTTTTGTAATTGCCGGGATTTTTTGGATGATTTCAGGAATCCGATTCAGAGAAAATGCGGCAGAAGTTATGGCGGTTATTTCTGAAATCGATACCTATAGGGATTCCGACGGAGATACAAATCATAAAGTATATGTGAATTATTCTTACGACGGTAACACATATAATGATATCCCGTTGGGTGAATACAGCAGCGGAATGTATGAAGGAAAAGAGATTGAACTGCTGGTTGACCCGGTAAATCCAAGCAGAATATCTACCCAGCTTGGCAGTATAATCGGATCATCCGTGTTTATCGGTATGGGAGGTATTTTTGCACTGGTTGGAATTTGTCCTTTTATCGTAATGGGCCGAAAGAGTTCAAAGAGAAAGAAACTGATTGACGCGGGTCATTCCATCTATGCCACAGTGGACAGTATTGATATCAATACTTCCTATTCCGTAAACGGACGTCATCCTTTTGTGATTTATTGTTCCTACAAAGATGAGTATAAGGATGTGATTTATCGTTTTAAAAGTGATAATCTTTGGACGGACCCGTCACAAGTTATTGAGCCTGGTTCAGAAATCAGAATCTATGTGGATGGAACAGACTTCAGTAAATATCATGTGGATACGGAAAGTTTGTTGGCCGGAAAAATTATTGACTATACATAACCGAAAAGATAGTTGTAAGAAAGAAGGTGAAATTTTTGCATAAATATATGAGAGCGGTAGGATTCAGTACCCTGAAAAGCCGAAAAAAACTGCAGGAGCTTTTGACGGAAGTAGTAATGAATTCCGAGAGACGCGCTATTACCATGAATAAAGACAATATGCTGCTGGGAGAATTCTGCAAAAATTTTGCCGATAACCTGGGGATAGCAGTCTGTGGAGAATTTGACGATGAAGAGAAATTTACTTACGAATACTACTATCCTTATTTGGAGGGAAACGGTATTACTTCATATGAGGATGTATCAGTAGAACGTCATGCCGATAAGGATTCTTACGCCGGAGTTTGTGACGATATCAAGGTTGGAATTTCTTTGATTTTTTATTTACAAAACAGAATTCCCTATATTAAGGCACAGGCTACGGATAAGCTCCCCATAAGGGGAACTACATTGACCTTATCTGCATTATCGGTCAAGGGTTCCGTTATGCTTCCCATACAAAAAGATGAAGAGCAGCTTCAGCGTGTGAAGCAGGATTCCATTACCAGAAATAAGCTGATGGCAGCTGCAAGAAAAGGTGATGAGGAGGCAATTGAAACTCTTACTCTGGAAGACATGGATATGTATACTACAATCTCAAAACGGATACAGAAGGATGATGTCTTCAGTCTTGTAGATACTTATTTTATGCCCTACGGTGTAGAATGCGACCAGTATTCCATTCTGGGAGAAATTGTCGGAATGCGTATGGTTACAAATAAACTAACCGGGGAAAAAATTTATATTCTGACAATCTGTTGTAATGAATTGACATTTGACGTTTCAATCAATATAATAGATTTGTTCGGCGAACCTCAGGTAGGCAGAAGATTCAAGGGAATTATCTGGCTGCAGGGACATATCAATTTCCCGGAGGAAGCAGTACTATAATGATTCATAGATATGGTTGCCGATACCAAAGTGGCCAAAAAGCCCGAAAATACGGCATTCGTTCTCATAGTTAAATGGATATAACAAGCGCCTCCTAAGCGCTAGTTCTGGGTTCGATTCCCGGTGGGAACAGCCATTTTTTGCAGTAATGATTGACCAAAATCATTGCTGCAAATTTGTTTTTACGGATGATTTTGGGTGGCAGATTGCCACCCGATTTTGCTGTAAAGTGAGAAATCTGCCACCGAAAACAAGAGTTTGCCACCTGTCGCTATTTTTGAAACTGGCACCCAGGGGAATCAACTACAGTGTAGAAAGAGATTTGGGTTGTAAATCAGAGATAAGATGGGAAGAAAATGATAACAATATATTCTTG
>JALEIR010000061.1 GCA_022769665.1 Lachnospiraceae bacterium
TATAACAGTTATTAAATTCCTAAAAATACCTCAAGTGAGAATTCAAAGTTTCAGTCTGATTTATTTATTCATCCTAACCCAAACACATAATTCCGATAAGAAATTTAACTAATCATAACACATTCCGATAATTCCGAAAAGTGAGATTCTGATTTTGTTTCATTTTGAGCCAAGCAATTCAAATGTTACATTTTGCACTCTATAGGGGGTTCCTTTTATACCTGTAAAAAGATAAAATAGACCTATAAACAACATTAGCCGCTGAAACGGCAGAATGTGAGGAAAGATGACAACCGGTGAGAAAATAGCAATGCTCCGCAAGGGAAAGGGCATTACACAGGAACAATTGGCAGAAATATTAGGGGTGGCGCGACAATCTGTATCCCGATGGGAAATGGACTTGGCTTTCCCCGAAACAGAAAAATTAATCCGCTTGAGTAAATTATTTTCATGCAGTATTGATTTTCTGTTGAACGAAGTAACAAACGGAAATAGACAGGTAAATGAAGATATAACGGCAACTGTCTGTGTGACCTTTATCCGGGAATGCGGCTATTTCTTTCTGGCTACCTCCGTGAACGAACAACCAAGGCTTAGACCCTTCGGCATGATTAGCACCGATGGGCAAAGTCTTTTTATTGCAACCGACAGTAGAAAAAGTGTTTATTCGGATTTGGAGCAAAACAGTAAAATTGAATTGGCCAGTTACAATCCAATCACAGGAAAATGGATACGAATCAGCGGTACTGCAAAAAAGAATGACACGCCTGTCAGTCAGGAACTGATGTGGACAGCTTATCCTATGCTATGCCAAAAATATTCGAAAGAGCAGGAAAAGTTTTTGGTAATCTACCAGATTGATATAGAAAAGGCCGATCTTCAATAATGAATCTTCAATAATGAAAATACAAGGAGAAAATTCATATGGAAAAACTGACAAAAGAAACAGAAACAATCATGACGGAACGCTTTGGAAAGGATTCTTTGATTGCTCTGGCGACAGCAGAGGAAAATGTACCCCATGTACGCACTGTTGACGCATACTATGAAGATGGTGCATTTTATGTAATTACCCATGGTCTGTCCAATAAGATGCATCAGATTGGCAAGAACCCGACAGTGGCTATCTCCGGGGACTGGTTTACTGCTCACGGCGAAGGTGTCAACCTGGGATACTTCGGGAAGCCGGAAAATGCCGAAATTGCAGGCAAACTCAGGACAGCTTTCGCCGCATGGATTGACAACGGTCACAATAACTTTGAGGATGTAAATACCTGCATACTCTGCATCCGACTCACCGACGGTGTGCTGTTCTCAAATGGAAAGAGATACGAAATTAATTTCAGAGATTGAAACTTTCCATCCCCTTTCCCGTCCATATAGTTGTGCAAAGGAAAACCAAGCGACGCCAAAGGTGGCATTTGGTTTTCCTGCACAACTATATATATATTGGAAAAGGGGAACATATTATGAAAAAACACTTTCAAAAAATGATTTCTGCAGGAATCTGTTCTACACTGCTCATCAGCACTCTGGCAGGCTGCGGATCGCAGTCTAAAGCTGCCAATCTGATGGATGACTTCTCTCAGGACTATGACAAAGATACATCTTCCTCCGATATTCTGTCACAAACCGACTCAGAAAATGTAGGAAAAGATATCATATTGCCTTCCGCAAACGCAATTACCTACACCGATTTTGCGGTACGGCTGTTTCAGGAAAGCTTGAATACCGAAGAAAATATCTTGATTTCTCCGCTCTCTGTAATCAATGCTCTCGCCATGACCGCAAACGGTGCCAAGGGAGAAACACTGTCTCAGATGGAACAGCTTTTTAAGGCAGACCTTCCATCTCTCAACGAATATCTTTCTGACTTTAATTCCTCTCTGCCCTCCGAAGAAAAATACAAGTTGCATGTGGCAAATTCTATTTGGCTGAAGGACAAAGAAGGCTTTGCCGCAGAAGAAGACTTTCTAAAGACCAACCAACGACTGTACAAAGCTGACATTTATAAAGCTCCCTTTGACGCCTCTACACTGAAGGATATCAATCATTGGGTAGCAGAAAACACAGATAACATGATTCCTAAAATTCTTCAAAAAATATCATCCGATGCCGTCATGTATCTGGTAAATGCCCTGGCCTTTGACGCGGAATGGCAGACGTCTTACGAGAGCTACAATATCAGCGACGATGTTTTTACAACAGAAAACGGAATAGAAAAAAGCATTTCCATGATGCATTCCAAAGAAAACATCTTACTTCAAGATATCAACGAAAACGGAGACACTACGGCAATGGGATTTCTCAAATACTATGCCGACGATAAATATGCTTTTGCCGCCCTGCTGCCGGAAGAAGGAATGGATATCGGGGAATATGTCAAAACTCTTTCAGGGGAGCATTTAAACAAAATACTGACCGAAACCACAAATGCAGATATACGGGCATCCCTGCCAAAATTCGAGGCAGAATACAGCATTGGAATGAAAGAAATTTTACAGGACATGGGAATGACAACTCCCTTCGACCCTGAACAGGCTGATTTTTCGGGTATCGGCTTCAGTTCCGATGGTAATCTTTATATCAGCGATGTCATACACAAGACTTTTATCGCAGTGGATGAGCAGGGTACAAAGGCAGGTGCCGCAACCCTGGTGGAAATCTGTACCGAATCTGCATCTATTGATATTACAGAACCGATTTATATTACACTGGACAGACCCTTTGTCTATATGATTATCGACTGCGAAGAAAAACTACCCATTTTTATAGGCACTGTTATGGAGCCGTAAACAATTTGAATTATCTGTTGATATATATTCAATAGCAGTATATACTATGTATATACTGCTATTGTCGGAGGTATTTCTATGCAAGCACAAGTAAAAGCATGGGGTAACAGTCAGGGTATTCGTATTTCGAAGGACATTTTACAAGAGGCAAATGTTGCAATAGATGATATTTTGGATGTGAAAGTATCTGATGGAATGATTATGCTTAGTAAGCCCTTCAGACATAAAACTCTTGAAGAAAGAGCCGCTGAATTTGATGGCAAATTAAATATGGATGGAGAATATGATTGGGGAGAACCTGTGGGAAGAGAGGTTTGGTAATGAAAGAATCCTTACATCAAGGGGATATTATCAGAATTGAAAACATAAAAAGTCCTGTACTTGTTGCAAGTAAAGACTTTTTTAACCAGACAGGAGAAATAATAGGTTGCCCTATTCTGAGTGACAGTACGGCAGGACCCCTTCACATTCGAATAAAATCTGACACAGTAGATGGCTATGTTCAATGTGAGAAATTGGCATTATTAGATTTGAATGTTAGAGGCTTTTCAAAAATTGACAGCATACATATGACAGACATTATTAACATTACAGACGCAATTCAGGGCATTTTTGACTACATATAGTAACTCTCCCAAGATAAATCTGCCGCCCGTAATACGGACGGCAGAAAAAATGCATAACCGTTCCGGCAGTTCTTTAAAAAAATTCATACATTTTTCTGCCGATAATTATGACACTGCTCATTTCCTTCAGTGTAACAGTTCCCATATCTTCCATCACCAATTCATTCAAATACACTTCTTTTTTGGCATAACTATTGTTAATTATAACATAAATTTTTTCTATCTCATTAGCCCTTTCATAAATAATCAGATTATCTTCTGTGTAGAGTACATGAAAGGAACCTTTCTGTAATGCTCCATGTTGTCTTCTTAATGCAATCAAAGACTGATAAAAATCATGCAATTCATTTTTTTCCTTTTCCCATGGCATCGGACTTCGGTATTCCGATTCAGTCATTCCTTGAATTCCTCATTCATCGCCATAAAAAACAGAAGGAATCCCTTGTGCCGTCATCAGGAATATAATTGCAATCTGGCCTCTTTTCCAATATCCTGCACCCATAATAATCAAGGACAGTTTCGTCCAAAGGTCTCCATCTCTCACTGCAATGCCAAAATCTTTAAAATACTTTTTCATTCTTTCATTCGTTACATTCGACAATTATCCATACTCTAAAATCATAGGTTCCCTTCCCACTGTAATCGACATCAATATGTACGATATGGGAATTCAAGCCGGCAGTATGATGATTCGCAAACTAGAGAATCCGAATTTATTGATTCAAAGCTACACTACCCTACCTATACTTATTCAAGGGCAGAGCACAATTTTAAATAAATATGGCAAAAAAGAAATTTAAATTCCGTCTTCGATGGTTAAGTAAAAAAAGGACTTTTGAAAGATAGGTTAAATAACCTATGGAACAAAAGCCCTTTTATTTTGGGTATTAATTATTCAACTTAATCTACCAACACAGGATTCTCTTCCACAACCCAGGGCAGACCATACTGATTCAATGCCTCCATGAAGGGATCGGGATCGAACTCCTCCACATTAAACACGCCGGGCTTTTTCCATGTACCGTTCATCACCAGCATGGCTCCGATCATGGCAGGAACGCCGGTGGTGTAG
>JALEIR010000063.1 GCA_022769665.1 Lachnospiraceae bacterium
TGGAAGCAAGAGAGTCCAAGATGAGTGACGAGCAGATTGAAGCAATCGGCGCGGGCGATCAGGGAATGATGTTCGGCTTTGCCACAAATGAGACACCGGAACTGATGCCTTATCCGATTTCGTTGGCACATAAGCTGACCAGACAGCTTGCAAAGGTTCGCAAGGACGGAACATTAAGCTATCTTCGTCCTGACGGAAAGAGCCAGGTTTCTGTGGAATATGATGAGAACGGAAAGCCTGTACGCCTGGAAGCCGTGGTACTTTCCACACAGCACGATGAGGAGGTATCCCAGGAGCAGATTCACAAAGATATCAAAAAGTACGTATTTGATCCTGTACTTCCCGGTGAGATGGTTGATGAGAACACAAAGTTCTTCATTAATCCTACCGGAAGATTCGTTATCGGCGGACCTCAGGGAGATGCGGGACTCACCGGACGTAAGATTATCGTGGATACTTATGGCGGATATGCCCGTCACGGTGGCGGTGCATTTTCCGGAAAGGACTGTACAAAGGTAGACAGAAGCGCAGCTTATGCCGCAAGATATGTGGCTAAGAATATCGTGGCAGCAGGTCTTGCCGATAAGTGTGAAATTCAGCTGTCCTATGCCATCGGCGTGGCTCAGCCCACCTCTATCATGATTGATACCTTCGGAACAGGAAAGCTGACGGATGAAAGATTGGTGGAAATTGTGCGTGAGAACTTTGATCTGCGTCCTGCCGGAATTATTAAGATGTTGGATTTGCGCAGACCTATTTACAGACAGACTGCAGCGTATGGCCATTTTGGCCGGGATGACATTTCTCTTCCCTGGGAGGCTGTAGACCGGGCAGAAAGCCTGAAGAAATATTTACAGTAATATGTGGCGCCTGTTAAGGAATATATTCCCTTGACAGGCGCTTTTTGGTGTAATCCTCCACTTTACAAACACCGGCTTTTTCAGTATATTGGAAGGGTAGAGTTACAGGAAAGGGAGCAGGGTCATGGCATTTGCGCATCTTCACGTCCATACGGAATATTCTCTTCTGGACGGTTCCAACAAAATAAAAGAATATGTTGCCCGGGTGAAGCAGCTGGGAATGAACAGCGCGGCCATAACGGACCATGGTGTCATGTACGGTGTGATTGATTTTTATCGTGCCGCACGAGCAGAGGGAATCAAACCGATTTTGGGCTGTGAGGTCTATGTAGCTCCCAACTCCAGATTTGACAAGGAGCTGACCGGTGGTGAAGACAGATATTATCACCTGGTTCTGCTGGCGGAGAATAATACCGGATATGCAAATCTGGTGAAAATTGTCAGCAAGGGTTTTACGGAAGGTTATTATTACAAACCTCGTGTGGATATGGAGGTTTTGAACCGTTATCACGAAGGAATTATTGCCTTATCTGCCTGTCTGGCAGGTGAGGTGCAGAGATATATTGTCAAGGGACTACCGGATGAAGCGAGAAAAGCTGCAAGAAAATATGAGGCCTGCTTCGGCAAAGGAAACTATTTCCTGGAGCTGCAGGATCATGGTATCCCTGAGCAAAAACTGGTAAATACAGAACTTTTGAAGATGAGCCGCGAGCTGGATATTCCGCTGGTGGCTACCAATGATGTCCACTATACTTACGCGGAGGATGCGGAGCCCCATGATATCTTACTCTGTCTTCAAACCGGGAAAAAGCTGGCGGATGAGGACAGAATGCGCTATGAGGGTGGTCAGTACTTTGTAAAGAGCGAAGAGGAGATGAAGGGATTGTTTCCCTATGCCTGGGAGGCTGTGGAAAATACCCAGGTGATTGCCGACCGCTGTAATGTGGAGATTACCTTCGGGGAAACAAAGCTGCCCCATTATGAGGTCCCTGAGGGATATGATTCCTGGAGCTACCTGAATAAGCTCTGCGACGATGGCCTGAGGGAGCGTTACGAAGACGGCAATCAGCCTGCGGGGGACACCGGTCAGACGCTAAGGGAGCGACTGGACTATGAACTGGGTGTCATCAGAACCATGGGATATGTGGATTATTTTCTCATTGTCTGGGATTTTATCAACTATGCTAAGTCCAATGGGATTCCCGTGGGTCCGGGCAGAGGCTCCGCGGCGGGAAGCATTGTTTCCTACTGCCTGAAAAATACCAATATTGATCCCATACGTTATGACTTGCTCTTTGAGCGTTTCTTAAATCCTGAGCGGGTTTCCATGCCTGATATTGATGTGGACTTTTGCCCTAACGGAAGACAGGCGGTCATTGATTATGTCAGCAAAAAGTACGGAGAGGAAAAGGTGGTGCAGATTGTCACCTTCGGTACACTGGCAGCAAAGGGCGTAATCAGAGATGTTGCCCGTGTCATGGATTTGCCTTATGCACTGGCAGATTCCATTGCGAAGATGGTTCCGAATGAATTGAATATTACGCTGGATTTGGCATTAGAAAAAAATCCCGAGTTCCGCAAGCTGTATCAGGAGGACGAACAGGTGCATAGCCTGATTGATATGTGTAAGCGGCTGGAAGGACTCCCCAGACATACCGGTATGCATGCGGCAGGTGTTGTTATCTGTCCCAAGGCGGCAGATGAGTTTGTGCCGCTGTCCAGGGGAAGCGACGGTTCCATCACGACCCAGTTTACCATGACCACCCTGGAAGAACTGGGATTGCTGAAGATGGACTTTTTGGGATTGAGAAATCTGACGGTAATCCGGGATGCAGTCAATTTTATCGAGGAGACAACGGGAAAGCACATTGACATTGACAATATTGACTATAATGATCCGCAGGTGCTTGCCTCTATCGGGACGGGGAAAACAGACGGAATCTTTCAGCTGGAGAGCCCTGGAATGAAAAGCTTTATGAAGGAGCTGCGCCCCCAGAGCCTGGAGGATATCATTGCAGGCATTTCACTGTACCGTCCCGGCCCTATGGACTTTATTCCGAAATATATCAAAGGAAAAAACAGCAATGAAGCGGTAGTTTATGCCTGCCCTCAGCTGGAACCGATTTTAAAGCCAACCTACGGATGTATCGTCTATCAGGAACAGGTTATGCAGATTGTCCGCTCCCTGGGAGGGTATACCATGGGACGAAGCGATTTGGTGCGTCGTGCCATGAGCAAGAAAAAACAGGCAGTTATGGAAAAGGAGCGTGCGAATTTCGTCTACGGAAACAAGGAGGAAGGCGTTCCCGGATGCGTTTCCCAAGGAATCAGCGAAGAGGTAGCGGCCGGTATTTACGACGAGATGATGGACTTTGCAAAATACGCGTTTAACAAGTCCCATGCGGCCTGCTATGCGGTGGTGACTTTACAGACTGCATGGCTGAAGTATTATTATCCGGTGGAATTTATGGCGGCATTGATGACCTCGGTGATTGACAATCCGAAGAAGCTTTCGGAATATATACTGACCAGCAGAAGCATGGGAATTGAGCTGCTGCCCCCCGATATTAACGAGGGACACAGCGGTTTTGCGGTCTCTGACGGAAAAATTCGATATGCCCTGACGGCAATCAAAAGTATCGGAAGGCCGGTAATCGATGGAATTGTGGAGGAAAGAAAGCTTCGGGGGCCTTTTTCCAATCTGAAAGACTTCATTACCCGAATGGCGGATAAAGATTTGAATAAACGAGCCATTGAGAATTTTATCAAGGCGGGAGCATTGGACAGCCTCGGAGGAACCAGAAAACAGTTCATGAGCGTGTATGTCCAGATTATGGACCATATCACAAAAGATAAAAAGAGTAATCTGGCAGGACAATTGTCGCTCTTTGACATTGCGGATGACTCCCAGAAGGAAGAGTTTGACATACGTATGCCTGACGTAGGAGAGTATCCCAAGGATATGATGCTGGCTTTTGAGAAAGAGGTACTCGGTATTTATCTGAGCGGACATCCTCTGGAATCTTATCAGCAGCTTTGGCAAAACTATATTACCAACACAACCAATGATTTTGCGCTTGATGAAGAGACAAACGCGGTCCGGGTGGAGGATCAGACCGTTGCGGTTGTGGGAGGACTGATTGCGGATAAAACCATTAAGTACACGAAAAATAACCAGGTTATGGCTTTTTTGAATCTGGAGGACTTGGTAGGCAATGTGGAAATTGTGGTATTCCCGAGGGACTATGAAAAATACAGTACATTGCTGACAGAGGATGCAAAAATATTTGTAAAAGGCCGGGTTTCCGTGGAGGAGGACAAGGACGGAAAACTGATTTGCGAGCAGATTGTCAGTTTCGAAGAAGCAGAGCAGGCAAACGGAGCACCGATTTTTCAGAGAAGAAACGGATACGGCGGCGCGGGACAAAACATTGCCGGTCGTAGAAACAATTACGGCGGTGCCGCAGGACGGCAGAACGGATATGGACAGAACAATATCGGTGGTGGCAATGCCGGAAGCACAAACTACGAAGGGCAGAACCGTTTTGCGGCAGGTAAAAGTGAACGCAGAATCTGGCTGCAGTTTCCGGATGCGGAAAGCTATTTTCAGCGTGAACAGGAGCTGTTTCAGGCGATTGCGGATTCCGACGGAAACGATGATGTGGTTATCTATTTGAAAAATACCAGAGGTATGAAGGTTCTTCCTCCCAACAGACGTGTGAATGCGGACGAGAAGCTGACTCAAAAACTTCAGGAACTTTTCGGTGCGGAAAATGTAAAAACCGTAAAAACTCGTTAAAAATCTAACGAAACCTATTGAAATACGCAAAAAAATGGATTAAAATGTGTATGTTTACAAGCAGGAGGTAAGTTATGGCAAATGAGATTAAAACAATCGCAGTATTGACCAGCGGTGGAGATGCTCCGGGCATGAATGCTGCAATCCGCGCTGTGGTTCGTACCGCCATTTCCAGAGGTTTGAAGGTTAAAGGTATCAAGAGAGGCTATATGGGCCTGTTAAATGAAGAAATTGTAGATTTGGAAGCTCGCAACGTTTCCGATATTATCCAGCGAGGCGGTACCGTTCTCGGTACGGCAAGATGTCTGGAGTTTAAAAAAGCCGAGTATCAGAAGAAGGGCGCAGACATCTGTAAGAAACACGGCATTGACGGTATCGTGGTAATCGGCGGAGACGGCTCTTACCGTGGAGCGCAGGCGCTATCCAGATTGGGTATCAATACGGTGGGACTTCCCGGAACCATTGACCTTGACATTGCATGTACCGATTACACAATCGGTTTTGACACAGCAGTGAATACTGCCATGGAGGCAATTGATAAAGTCAAGGATACCTCCTCTTCCCATGAGCGTTGCAGTATTATTGAGGTTATGGGACGTAACGCAGGTTATATTGCTCTGTGGTGCGGTATTGCAAACGGTGCGGAGGATGTGCTTATTCCGGAAAAATACGATTACAACGAGCAGGAGATAATTAATCATATTATCGAAAGCCGTAAGAAGGGCAAGACCCATCACATTATCATCAATGCAGAAGGTATCGGACATTCTACGTCTATGGCAAGAAGAATTGAGGCAGCTACCGGTATCGAGACCAGAGCAACCATTCTCGGTTATATGCAGCGAGGCGGTAATCCTACTGCAATTGACCGTTATTATGCGTCCATCATGGGAGCTTATGCAGTGGATATTATGCTTCAGGGTAAGACCAACAGAGTGGTAGGCTATAAGAACGGACAGTTTGTTGACTTCGACATCGAGGATGCATTGAAGATGGAGAAGGGAATCGATGAATATCAGTTTGAGGTAGCACATCTGCTGACTGTTTAAAAATATGATTCATATGTAAGCGGCTTTCGGAAGCGGGGGCCGCTTTCTTTATATCTGTTGCGTAAAATCCGGGCAGTGTGATATGCTGTAACTACTGATGCGACAGCATCACGGAAAAAACGAGAAGCAAAACGAAAAAGTAAAGTAATAGTGCAAAACAGGAAAGCAAAACAGATAAAGGAAAGCAATTAAGAATAACAGGGAAGGCAAGAGGAGAGTCAAGATGATAACCAGCAGTGCAAACCCTAAAGTAAAGCAGGTTGTGCAATGGCAGACAAAAGCCAGAGAGAGGCGCAGTGCGGGAGTGTTTCTGACAGAAGGATTCAAAATGTTCGAGGAAGCTCCCGAGGAGCTGATCAGGGAAGTGTATGTCTCGGAAAGCGCAGCGGGAAAAGCCGGTTCCCGGGAAATGCTGTCAAACAAGCTGGAAAAAGTCGGATATGAGACGGTGACGGATGAACTGTTTGTAAAAATGTCGGATACTCAGACCCCTCAGGGAATTTTATGTGTGATGAGGCAGCCGCAGTACAGCCTGAAACAGATGCTTCAAACGAAGGCTCCGTTGCTTGTGGTTTTGGAGAATCTTCAGGATCCCGGAAATCTGGGTACAATTATGCGAACCGGTGAAGGCGCAGGTATCACCGGTGTGATTATGAGTCGTCAGACTGTGGACATTTTTAATCCCAAAGTAATTAGGGCAACCATGGGCTCCATATTCAGATTGCCGTTCTTATATGTGGACAGCCTGGAAGAGGCAATCCGGGAAATGCACGACAACGGAATTCATACATATGCCGCTCATCTGGAGGGTAAAAAATATTATGACAGCTTTTCTTTTCGGGAAGGGACAGCTTTTCTGATTGGAAATGAAGGAAACGGCTTGCGCAGAGAGACAGCGGAGCTGGCAGGAGATTACCTGAAAATTCCTATGGAAGGGAAAGTCGAATCGTTAAATGCGGCAATAGCAGCTTCGCTGCTGATGTACGAAGCACACAGGCAGAGAAATTCTGTCGGAATGGATTGAGTGGTATCATCTTTGCTTCAGACAAGAAGAAATGATATTTATTATAGAAGAAAGAGGAGGACAAGTTATGAAAATTGGATTTATCGGTTTGGGAAACATGGCTACAGCAATGATTGGTGGCATGCTGGAAAAGGGAATGGTAGAACCGCAAAATGTGATAGGCTCCTCAAAAACAAGGGCTACTGCGGATAAGATTAAGGCAAGATTTAACATAACAACCGTTCTTGATAATAGGACAGTGGCGAAAGAAGCAGATATTTTGTTCCTTGCCGTAAAGCCTTTGTTTTTCCCTGAAATAATACAAGAAATTCGCGATTTTGTGAAAGCGGATGCTTTGGTGGTGAGTATTGCGGCGGGAAAAACTCTTGCATATTTGAGGGAAGCCTTTGGAAGACCGGAGTTAAAGATAATACGATGCATGCCCAATACACCGGCTCTGGTTTCGGAGGGCTGTACCGGAGTGTGCGCCGGAGAGGAGGTCCCTTCTGAGGATTTGGAAAAGGTTGTGGCACTCATGGAATCCTTTGGAAAAGCCAGTGTTGTTCCCGAGAGACTGATGGATGTGGTTGTGGGAGTCAGCGGGAGTTCTCCGGCTTACGTATTTATGTTTATAGAAGCTATGGCGGATGAGGCTGTGGCGGCAGGTATGCCGAGAAAACAGGCGTATGAGTTTGCGGCGCAATCTGTTTTGGGCAGTGCGAAAATGGTGCTGGAGACTGGAAAACATCCCGGAGAACTGAAGGATATGGTGTGTTCTCCCGGGGGAACCACCATTGAGGCAGTCAAAGTATTGGAAGAAAAAGGTATGCGCGCGGCTGTGATGGATGCCATGGAGGCTTGTATCGAAAAATCAAAGAGTATGTCATAAAGGAACAGTTCAGCCGTGGCAACCGTCCGGACCTCTGCGTCCATGATGCAGCTTTGATGCAAAAACTTGACAAATATTTTAATGTCTGCTATGATACCTTCCGTAACAAATTTAACAACTTTGTAATAAATTTATTAAGAAATGGAATAATCTTAATTGAGATTTGTTTCGGAGGTAAAAAAATGGCAAAAAGCAGAAGGCTGTTTATTGCGGTGTCGGGGCTGGCTTTGTTTTTGTTCCTGACAGTGCAGATGAACATGACCGTTCGGGCCGGCAGCAATGAGAACCTTTCGGATTTGCGGGGAGGTGTAGCCGCCCTTCTGAATCCGGATGTTACGAATTCCACCGAGATTGTAAATGCGAAAGCAATGGAATTGAACCTCGACCTATGGCAGGAAGAGAAAGAGGAGCGCATGAGTAATTTGGTTATGGCAAATGTAAAGAGTGCGCTCAATGTCAGAAGTGATGCCAGTGAAGAAGCGGAAAAGGTAGGTAAGCTGTACAAGGACTGCGGAGGAACTATTCTGGACAGAAGAGGCGGATGGACCAAGCTGCAGTCGGGCAATATTGTCGGATGGGCATCCGATGAATATCTGTTGTTTGGCGAGGATGCAATAAATCTTGCCAATGATGTTGGAAAGATGATTGCCACGATCAATACGGAAACTCTTCGCGTGAGGAAGGAACCCAATACGGATGCGGAAGTTTGCGGGCTGCTTCCCAAGGGTGAGATTGTGGAAGTGATCAGCAATGACGAAGAAAACGGCTGGGTATGCATCGACTATGAGGGCAGTGACGGATATGTGTCCTCAGAGTATGTGGAACTGGATTTCCTGATTGATGCGGGAGAAACAATGGAGGAGATCAAAGCCAGGGAGGCTGCAGAGGCAGAGGCGAAGCGCCACGTTAACTACGGTGTCTACACTACCGATGCCGATACGACATTGTTGTTGGCTGCATTGATTCAGTGCGAAGCCGGCGGAGAACCCTATGAGGGTCAGCTGGCAGTGGGTGCGGTTGTCATGAACCGAGTGAGAAGCGGTGCTTATCCGGACAGCATTCACGGTGTTATTTACGCATCCGGACAATTTACACCCGCAATGAGCGGAAGATTGAACAGAGTGTATGACTCCGGAAAGATTTACGACAGCTGTATCAGAGCTGCCGAGGAAGCATTGTCAGGTGTCTCCAATGTAGGCGATATGACCCACTTCAGGAGAAACAACGGACGAGAAGGTCTTGTCATCGGAAATCATGTATTTTATTAAAAGAGAAAGAGCAGTGCAGCTTTTGGCGGCACTGTTCTTTTATGTTATCGGAAATGAGTCCGCGTGAACGATAAAAAAGGTTATCGTGTGAAGAATCCGATTGATGTTATTTCAAAGATAAGTTATAATAAAGCAAAAGTAAAAAGAAAGAATAAGTTAGGAGGAAGTGAAACAGATGACTGAAAACATGATTTTCTGGTTGGTTTTATTGATTATTGCCATTGTTGTTGAAGTGCTGACCATGGGGCTGACTACAATCTGGTTCGCGGGCGGTGCACTTGTTGCGATACTTGCAACACTTTTACATGCGCCCATCTGGCTTCAGGTGATTCTCTTTATGGCAGTGTCCCTGCTTCTGCTGTTCTTTACAAGACCGGTTGCCGTGAAATATTTCAATAAGGATCGGGTGAAGACCAATGTTGAGAGCATGGTGGGACGCCAGGCTGTTGTGACAAGCGAGATTGATAATCTTCAGGGTATCGGTCAGGTAACCTTGAGCGGCCAGGAGTGGTCGGCAAGAAGTATGGATGATACACTTCGAATCCCGGCTGGAAGTGTGGTAGATATTGTTTCTGTCAGCGGAGTGAAGTTGATTGTAAAACCGGATGAGCAGATGAAGAAATTGAGCCCGGAGAACGCTGAAAAACAGATACCCGAGCCCATGAGTGTTTCTCAGATGGAGGAGATGGAATCTCAGAATCCGGAGCAGTAAAAAACGGAATCATGAGATAACATAAATTAAGTGCGTACTGTCACAAATACAGTACAGAAAGAGGTAAAATATGGGATGGATATTAATTGCACTGCTGGTTGTCATTCTCATCATTGCGGTGTCGTGCTTTAAGATTGTTCCTCAGGCACAGGCATATGTAATTGAACGTTTGGGAGCTTATCAGGGGACATGGTCTGTAGGTTTTCATGTGAAGGTTCCCTTTATCGATAAGGTTGCCAGACGTGTAAACTTAAAGGAGCAGGTAGCTGATTTCCCGCCTCAGCCCGTTATTACGAAGGATAATGTAACCATGAGAATCGATACGGTTGTATTCTATCAGATTACAGATCCCAAGCTGTTCACTTACGGTGTTGAGAATCCGATGATGGCTATCGAGAATCTGACAGCCACCACTCTTCGTAACATTATCGGTGATTTGGAACTGGATCAGACACTGACAAGCCGTGAGACCATCAATACCAAGATGCGTGCGGCTCTGGATATTGCTACCGATCCCTGGGGTATCAAAGTAAACCGTGTTGAGCTGAAGAACATCATTCCTCCTGCAGAGATTCAGAATGCCATGGAGAAGCAGATGAAGGCTGAGCGTGAGAGACGTGAGGCTGTAACGCGTGCAGAAGGTGAAAAGAAAGCAAAGATTCTGGAGGCAGAAGGTGCCAAGGAATCCGCAATTCTTCGTGCAGAGGCTGATAAGCAGTCCGCTATCCTTCGCGCTGAAGCTGAGAAGGAGAAGATGATCCGTGAGGCAGAAGGTGAAGCAGAAGCAATTTTGAAGGTACAGCAGGCTAATGCAGACGGTATCAGAATGCTGAAGGAAGCAGGAGCTGATGACGCTGTCTTGAAGATTAAGAGTCTGGAAGCCTTTGAGAAGGTTGCAGACGGTCAGGCAAATACCATTCTTCTTCCTTCCGAACTGCAGGGTATCGCAAGCCTTGCAACCGCATGGAAAGAGGTTGGCAAAAAGTAAACCGGCAATTTGTCATCTATATGATGGCGATGTTATTTCGTAAATTCTAAATTAAAAAGTTAAGGGATGAATCTTCGGATTTGTCCCTTTTTATTTTTTCCGGAAATGATTTCCCCAAAGGTAAGTCCGATGTTTTTTATTGAAAAGGAAGACGCAGTGTGATATTCTTTCTCTATGATAAAGACAAGAATTCATATTTGCATCTATACGGGAGGAGTTAATTACTATGGACTTAAAAGGACGGGATTTTTTAAAACTGTTGGATTTTACGCCGGAGGAAATTGTATATCTTCTTGATGTGGCAGCAGATTTAAAGGATAAAAAGAAAAAAGGAATTCCCGTGGATACTCTGCGGGGAAAGAATGTTGCGCTGATTTTTGAAAAGACAAGTACCCGTACCAGATGTGCTTTCGAGGTAGCGGCTCATGATTTGGGTATGGGAACCACCTATTTGGATCCTACCGGTTCTCAGATTGGAAAAAAGGAGAGCATTGCCGATACCGCAAGAGTCCTGGCCGGTATGTTTGAGGGGATTGAGTACCGTGGCTACGGACAGGAGATTGTGGAGGAGCTTGCAAAATATTCCAAAGTACCTGTCTGGAACGGACTGACAAATGAATTTCATCCGACTCAGATGTTGGCGGATTTGCTTACCATCAGAGAGCATTTCGGCTATCTGAAGGGAATTAAGCTGACTTACATGGGAGATGCCCGCTACAACATGGGAAATTCCCTGATGGTGGCATGTGCTAAGATGGGAATGCACTTTGTGGCATGTACCACGAAGAAGTATTTTCCGGACAAAGCGTTGGTGGAACAGTGTGAAGCCATTGCAGGCGTAACCGGCGGCAGCATTACTCTGACCGAGGATGTGAAGGAAGGTACCTGTGGAGCGGATGTGATTTATACCGATGTATGGGTATCCATGGGAGAGCCCGACGAGGTATGGACAGAGCGGATTAAGGAGCTTTCTCCTTATCAGGTGAACAAAGCTGCTATGGAAAATGCAGGTGAGAAAGCACTCTTTATGCACTGTCTGCCGGCATTCCACGATTTAAAGACGAAAATCGGAGCTCAGATGGGAGAGCGCTTCGGTATCACGGAAATGGAAGTTACGGACGAAGTGTTTGAGTCGGAGCAGTCTCTGGTGTTTGAGGAGGCCGAAAACCGTATGCATACCATCAAGGCGGTTATGTATGCTACTCTTGCATAGTATATGAGTCGGTGACTGCTGTTTTGAGGAGAAATATAGCAAGGTGTATTGCAATGAAAGCAGAAATTTTATCTCTTCTGCGGGAACGCGGGAGTTATGTTTCCGGACAGGAACTGTGTGAGCATTTCAATGTATCCCGCACTGCGGTCTGGAAGGCAGTCAATCAATTGAAAAAAGAGGGATACTGTATTCAGGCAGTGCAGAATCGTGGATATCTGTTGGTTTCGGAAGATGAAGTTTTTGGACAAAACGAACTGGAGAGCCGGATGGATACCGAATGGGCGGGGCATCCGGTAAGCTTTTATGAGACAATCAATTCCACGAATCTCCGCGCCAAGCTGGACGCGGACAACGGTGCGCCCGAGGGAGCTTTGGTTGTGGCGGATATGCAGACGGCAGGACGGGGCAGACGGGGCAGGACATGGAGCAGCCCGGCAGGACTGAATGTTTATTTTACGCTGATTTTAAAACCCCGGTATGTGCCGGACAAGGCATCTATGGTGACTCTGGTCATGGCGCTGGCGGTGGCGGAAGGCATTCGTGAGACCTGCGGTGTGGAAGCCGGTATCAAATGGCCTAACGATATTGTGGTAAACGGAAAAAAGGTCTGCGGTATACTGACCGAAATGAGCGTGGAGAAAGACTTTATACATCATGTGGTTATCGGTGTCGGTATCAATGTAGGGCTGCAGGAATTTGCTCCGGAACTTGCGGATACCGCTACGAGCCTGCAGGCGGAATGCGGTAGGAAGGTTCCCAAGGCGGCACTGGTAGCAAATATCATGAAGGCTTTTGAAAAATACTATGAGAGCTTTCGGGAAAAAACAGATTTATCGGACCTGGTTGACAGCTATAACAAAATGCTTGTCAATCGGGGAAAAACAGTTCGTGTTCTGGACCCCAAAGGCGAATACAGCGGTGTGGCCGAAGGAATCAATGAACTGGGAGAACTGCTGGTGGAGCTGCCCGACGGACATGTTGAGAATGTGTATGCAGGCGAGGTATCGGTGCGGGGCGTTTATGGATATATATAAGACTGCAGAAGCAGTGCTATGATACCGGATGGACATGTACGGGCAGATGCCGGATATTTGGAAAGAGAGGCTTACTATGGCGAAAACGGTGCTCTGCGGAGCAAATGCCTATGAGATGAAATATTATTTTAATGAGCAGTTCAACGGGATTCCGGATTCTATCAAGGAAGAACTGCATATTATCTGTGTCCTCTTTACAGAGGAGGTAGGCGGTGTGTTTACCATCGGCTTTGAGGAGGACGGGAACATTGTGATGGAGACGAATGCAGATGATGATGACATCTATTATGATGAAGTCAGCAGCGGACTGTTGGTAGCGGAAATACGCAGAAACAGGCAGGAGCTTTTTGAATCGTTGAGTTTGTACTATAGGGTGTTTATTCTGAAAGAAGATGTGACCGGACTGTTGGACAAAGAAAGTGAATAAGTCTCATGTGACAGGCGGCGGAATGGAAGGCCGGAGGGTAAAATGATATTAGTAATTGATGTGGGAAATACCAATATGACGTTGGGTGTGTATGAAGGGGAAGAGTTGAAGGGGACTTTCCGTATGATGACTCAAACTCCCAGAACATCGGACGAGTACGGTGTGGTTATTACACAGATGTTGAAAAACAGGGGAATTGATACTGCGAGACTGGAGGGTTCCATTGTAGCCAGCGTCGTTCCCGATGTGATGCATTCCCTTATCGGATCACTGGTAAAATATATCGGTACACGGCCCATTATCGTAGGACCGGGGATTAAGACGGGTATTCGCATTATTACGGAAGATCCCAGGGCAATCGGTGCAGACCGTATCGTGGATGCGGTTGCGGCTTATGAAAAGTACGGAGGCCCTGTTCTGGTTCTGGATTTCGGAACTGCAACCACCTATGACCTGATAACGGAAAAGGGCGAGTTTGCTGCCGGAATTACGGCTCCCGGAATCCGAATCAGCTCCGAGGCACTGTGGACAAAGGCAGCAAAGCTCCCCAATTTTGAAATCAAAAAGCCCAAGAGTATACTGGCTCAGGAAACCATTACCAGTATGCAGGCAGGACTTGTGTACGGCCAGATAGGGCAGACGGAGTATATTATCCGTAAGGTGCAGGAGGAGAGCGGTATCAGAAATCTGAAGGTGGTGGCTACCGGAGGTCTGGGCAGACTGATTGCGGACGAGACGGATGCCATTCATATTTATGACAGTTCCCTGACGCTGGATGGCTTGAGAATTATTTATGAGAAGAATGATTGCAGGTAAATAAGGTGATGTATGCCCTATGGCAGGCAGTCGCCCGGAAATGGTAATCAGGATAAAATAAGGAGTAACCGTGACAAAACTGACAATCGGCAATGTGACCTTGGAAAACAATGTAATTTTGGCTCCCATGGCAGGTGTGACAGACCTGCCATTTCGTTTGCTGTGCCGTGAAATGGGAGCAGGGCTTGTCTGTATGGAGATGGTCAGCGCCAAGGCAATCTATTATAACAACAAAAATACGGAGGAACTGCTGACGATTCATCCGGGAGAGATGCCCACCTCTCTGCAGCTTTTCGGCTCCGACCCGGAAATCGTGGCAGACATGGCAGCCAGAATTGAAGAGAGGCCATTTTCTGTTCTGGACTTTAATATGGGATGCCCTGTCCCCAAGGTAGTAAACAACGGAGAGGGCTCGGCTCTGATGAAAAATCCGAAGCTTGCGGAGGAATTGTTGACAAAGCTGGTAAAGGCGGTAAAGAAGCCGGTTACTGTGAAAATACGCAAGGGGTTTGATGAGAACAGTGTCAATGCGGTGGAGATTGCAAAGATTGCGGAGAGTTGCGGTGTCGCCGCTATAGCGGTACACGGACGTACCAGAGCCCAGTACTATAGCGGGAAAGCAGATTGGGAAATTATCCGCCGGGTGAAGCAGGCTGTGAAGATTCCGGTCATCGGAAACGGAGACGTAGACAGTCCGCAGGCGGCAAAAGCCCTTCTGGAGACCACAGGCTGCGACGGGGTCATGATCGGACGTGCAGCGCAGGGAAATCCCTGGATATTCCGGGAGACAGTGCGTTTCCTGGAGGACGGCGTTCTGATGCCTAAGCCGGACAGGGAAGAAAAGAAAAAAGTCATTCTCCGGCATGCAGCCCTGCAGGTTGAGACAAAGGGCGAGTATACCGCAGTCAGAGAAATGCGGAAGCATCTGGCCTGGTACACTGTGGGCATGCCTCATTCCGCTCATTTCAGAGGCATGATTAACTCCATGGAAACCATGGAAGAGCTGCTTGCGGGTGTGGAAGAGATATTCGGATAAGTGATAGCGTTCTGCTTTGATTCATATATTAAGGCATGGACGCTATTATTTTTTTCTGTAGAAAACGAAATTTAATGAAGTGGAGGCTGTCACTGATGTACCGGGAGGATTATCTGCTGGCAAAGGTGGAAGCGGATATCGGAAAGGATACATGGTTCGGAACGGCTGTCCCGACAGAACCCGTGCTGTCAGTTGAGACTCGAAATAGGGGTAAATTCGGGAGATGGCGGGAGCAAAGAAAACTCCGGCAGGAATATGAAAGACAAGTTATGGAATACAATCGGAAAAAGCAGGAGCTGGAGAAAGAAGTCTGTCAAATGGCGACGGAAATTCTGACGGCAGTGGAGGAAGCAGGAGCCAAAGGAGAAATATGCTGTGTCTATGAGGAGGGACTTGGTTTTTTAAAAGAGGAGGAAGCAGAAATTTCCGGGTTTTGGGGGAGGTACTGGAATATCCCGGAGTTTCGGGATTATCGTGAATTCCGCTGGGTGAAATCCCTGCTGTCCGCAGCAAAGGGTCCCGGTTTTATACTCTTGGGAATTGCGCCTTGCATTCCGCTCCTTTTGGAGTATTGTGCCGGAGAGATGAAAAGTCTTTGCTGGTATCTGAAAGAGGAGGACTGTGGGGAAGAAGTACAGGAATTTGCGGAGGATTTTTATACGGAATACGGTTTGGCCATAACTCTGTTACCGCTTTCCGGCAGGAATGCTTTCCGCAGTCTCAGGCTGAAATCCGGAAAACCTGTTTGTGTGCTGGATTTTACGGAGGAGGAGAAGATATATGCCGGGGAGCTGAGTGAGGGTAGTATCTGGCTTGATTTCGGCTCGGTGGAGGAGAAGAAACAGAGGATACAAAGACTTTCTCCCGGCGTGCGGTATGAATCCCTGAAGAGCTTATGGAGACGCAGCAGACGTGAAAGCCAAAACAATACAAATTTTACCATATCTGACAATTCCGAAAAAAGGCCCCTGTTTTTATAATAAAATCAAACATGAAACAAAACGGGGGTTTCACAATGAAATACGGACATTTTGATAATCAGAAGAGAGAGTACGTCATTGACAGAGTACTGTAATGACAATACTCAACTATGGTGTGGAAGGCGTTCATTACAACCTGACCGCTGACGGTCTTGTTGAATTCACTGAGGAACGCGGAAATTATCAGCCTTGGACAAACGGTGTGGGCAATGTTACCATCCTGCCTCCTACCGTTGAGCAGGGTGATGGATTCTGGGACAACTTCAAGGCATACTACGGTACAGCAAAGGAAATTCCTATCCTTGGTTTCGCATATGACAGCTCCGCCGTATCTACCGAGATGGGTGCAGTTGCCAATGTGGTTGCAGAATTTATGCTTCCTCTTTGTACAGGTACTGTAGATCCTGACGAGAAGATTCCTGAGTTCCTTGAGAAACTGGAGCAGAATGGTATCAATACAGTCCTGGACGATGCAAACGCTCAGCTTGACGCTTTCATGGCATCCAAGGAAAAGTAAAATTTTGAACAATAAGAGACAGTAATGGCTGCCGCTCTTACGGTTTTGGAATCGTAGGGCGGCAGCTTTAGATTTTCTTGACAGTAGGGGGAAAAGTGGTTATAATACCTTCGGTATAAGGCAAAGTGTCGGCTGCGACAGCAAGATGTCCGGACGATTTTGGGTAAAAAGAGACAGATAATAAGGAAGGGTGCACAAAATGCAGGAGAAGAAAAACATTTTAACTTATGAGGGACTCAGAAAATACGAGGATGAGCTGCATGACCTGAAGGTAGTAAAACGTCAGGAGGTTGCTCAGAAGATTAAGGAAGCGAGAGAACAGGGAGACCTGTCCGAGAACGCTGAGTACGATGCGGCAAAAGACGAGCAGAGAGACATCGAAGCACGTATCGAAGAGCTGGAGAAAATTCTGAAGAACGCAGAAGTCGTTGTCGAGGATGAGGTAGATCTGGACAAGATCAATATCGGCTGTCAGGTCAAGATTCTGGATATCGAATACAGCGAATAGCTGGATTACAAGATCGTAGGCTCCACCGAGGCCAACAGCTTAAAGGGCAAGATCTCCAACGAGAGCCCCGTAGGAAAGGCCCTGATCGGTCATAAAGTCGGTGATACCGTAGAAGTAGAGACACCCGCAGGTGTATTCGCATATAAGATTCTGGAGATCCAGAGAAGTAACGTTGAGTAAGATAGATTAGTAAGGAGTGGAAAAAAGTGGCAGATACACAGAATACAAAGGTACAGGAGCAGGATATTCACCAGCTGTTAAAGGTAAAGCGTGAAAAGCTGGCTAACCTGCAGGAAGCAGGAAAGGATCCTTTCCAGATCACAAAATATGATGTGACCCATCACAGCACAGATATCAAGAATAATTTCGCGGAACTGGAAGGCAAGACCGTCCGTATCGCAGGACGTGTCATGGCAAAACGTGTCATGGGTAAGGCATCCTTCTGTAATGTACAGGATCTGCCCGGCAATATTCAGGTATATGTGGCAAGAGACAGCATCGGCGAGGAATCCTATGCGGATTTCAAAAAGTACGATGTCGG
>JALEIR010000067.1 GCA_022769665.1 Lachnospiraceae bacterium
ACGGAGATGATGGGATTTGAACCCATGCGCCGGCAAAACCGACCTACCGGATTTCGAATCCGGACCCTTCAACCACTTGGGTACATCTCCATGAGGATTTTACAACCGCTTTTTTATTTTATAGTATCGTATTCATTTTTGCAAGACTAAGGAACAAAAATTTTAGTTATAATATTTTTGTCAAAAGCATTCGCTTGCAGTTGCAAAATTGTCCCGGAAAGGGTAAACTTCTATATGTAGTGTTAGCTCTTAACTGTAACAGCAGATACGGAAAAATCATCAGGAGGGAAAATACATGAAGAGAATTGGTATGTTGACCAGCGGCGGAGATTGCCAAGCCTTGAATGCAGCCATGAGAGGCGTTGTGAAAACGCTGGATGCAAGTAAGGAAGAGGTGGAAATTTATGGATTTCTTGACGGCTATAAGGGATTGATTTACGGTAAATTTCAGATGCTGACCGGCAAAGACTTCTCCGGCATTCTGACAAAAGGCGGCACGATTTTGGGAACTTCCAGAACTCCGTTTAAAACCATACAGGATCCTGATGAAAACGGTTTGAATAAAGTGGAAGCCATGAAGCAAAACTATTATAAGCTGCAACTGGATTGCCTGGTAATTCTTGGAGGAAACGGAACCCATAAGACAGCAAATCTGTTGAGAGAAGAGGGGCTGAATATTGTAACACTCCCTAAAACAATTGACAACGACCTTTGGGGTACCGATATGACCTTTGGCTTCCAGAGCGCGGTGGACATTGCGACAGATGCCATTGATTGTATTCATACCACAGCGGCGTCCCACGGGAGAGTATTTATTGTAGAAGTTATGGGTCACAAAGTAGGTTGGCTGACTCTGAATGCCGGCATGGCGGGAGGAGCGGATATCATTTTGATTCCCGAAATCCCTTATGATATTGACAAAGTAATCGAAAAGATAGAGGAGAGAGACAAAAAGGGCTGCCGATTTACTATCATTGCTGTGGCAGAAGGTGCTATTTCTAAAGAAGATGCTGCACTCTCGAAGAAAGATTATAAGAAAAAAATTGAAAAAAGGACACACCCTTCCGTTTCATATGAGGTGGCGGCAGCTATTCAGGAGAGAACGGGAAGAGAGGTACGTGTTACGGTTCCGGGACATATGCAGAGAGGTGGAAGTCCCTGCCCGTATGATCGTGTTTTTGCAAGCAGACTGGGTGCGGAAGCAGGCGAGCTGATTTTGGACGGACAGTATGGATTTATGGTTGGATATAAGAACCGCGAAATTGTTCGCGTACCCCTTGAGGAAGTTGCCGGAAAACTGAAAATGGTAGAACCGGATGCAACCATTGTACAGGAGGCAAAGCTGTTGGGAATATGCTTTGGTGATTAAGGTACAGGCAAATAGATTGGAGTAGTAAAACATGTCATATACAGCGCTATACCGAAAGTTTCGCCCTAATACTTTTGCAGACGTTAAGGGGCAGGATCATATTGTGACAACACTGAAAAACCAGCTGAAGGCAAAGCGTATCGGGCATGCATACCTTTTTACAGGTACCCGGGGTACCGGCAAGACAACAGTTGCCAAAATTTTTGCGCGAACGGTGAATTGTGAGAATCCGACTGAGGATGGCCCATGCGGGCAATGCCGTATTTGTAAGGCAATTGCAGCGGGAGCGAGCATGAATGTCATAGAGATTGATGCGGCCTCCAACAACGGAGTAGATAATATTCGTGAGATTGTGGAAGAAGTATCCTATTCTCCCGCGGAAGGAAATTACAAGGTTTATATTATTGATGAGGTGCATATGCTCTCTATCGGAGCCTTCAATGCCTTGCTGAAGACGCTGGAAGAACCGCCTTCATATGTCATTTTTATCCTGGCAACCACAGAGGTACATAAGCTGCCTATCACAATATTGTCACGCTGCCAGCGGTATGATTTTAAGAGAATTTCCATAGACACCATAACCTCCAGAATGCAGGAGCTGATTGATGCCGAGCATGTTCAGGTTGAGGAAAAGGCACTGCGTTACATTGCAAAGGCAGCCGACGGATCTATGCGAGACGCGCTGAGCCTTTTGGATCAGTGTATTGCTTTTCATTTGGGCAAAGAACTGACCTACGATAATGTGTTGGATGTGCTGGGGGCAGTAGATACTGAGGTGTTTAGCCGTCTGCTGAGAAATATTCTGGACAGGAATGTACTGGGATGTGTACAATTGTTGGAAGAAATTATAATGCAGGGACGTGAACTGACACAGTTTGTGACGGATTTCACCTGGTATCTGAGAAATCTGATGCTTGTACAGGCGTCAGATAATCTGGAGGATGTGATTGACATGTCCACGGAAAATTTGAAGCGGCTGAAGGAAGAAGCGGCTCGGGTGGATATGGAGCAGATTGTGCGCTATATCAGAATCTTTTCGGAATTGTCCGGGCAGATCCGATATGCGTCCCAGAAACGGATACTTGTGGAAATAGCCTTGATTAAGCTTTGCAAACCTGAGATGGAAACGAATGAGGATGCAATGCTGGACCGTATACGTCAAGTGGAGGAAAAACTGGAAAACGGTGTGCTGATGGCACCGTCGGAAGGTGGGACACGAGCAGAACTCCAGTCGGCCGGTGGGGGCAGTAATACAATATCGAAACCGGAGCTGCCGAAAGCAATTCCGGAAGATATCAAGCAGATTGTGGCGAAATGGCCGGCGATTGTGGGAAGCGCAGAGAATCCCATGAGAATTTATATGAAGGCAGCAAAACTTAGTCTTGGTGCGGATAATAAGCTGATGGTGATTTTGGAGGATGGAATTCCGTCAGATTACTTTATCCGCCATCCCGAGAATCAGCAGCAATTGGAAGCGCTGCTGTCCGATTTTGCAGGGAAGCAGATAGAAGTCAATATTCAGACTGTCCAAGGACAGCAGGAATTTGAACAAAGTTACGTGGACCTCTCCCGGATAGTCCGAATGGATATTGAGGAAGAAGAGGAAGACGAGGAGAATTTGTAAAACAGGAGGATGTCTAAATGGCAAAAAGAGGTGGATTTCCCGGAGGCGGTATGCCCGGTAACATGAGCAATCTGATGAAGCAGGCACAGAGAATGCAGAGACAGATGGAAGAGGGACAGAAAGAACTGGAGACAAAGGAGTTTGTGGCAAAAACCGGAGGCGGCGCTGTTGAGGTTGCTGTTAACGGAAAGAAAGAAGTTCTGCGGATTGTTTTGTCAGAGGAGATTGTTGACCCTGAGGATATTGAAACCTTGCAGGATGCTGTGATGGCAGCAGTGAATGAGGCGATGCGTCAGGCAGATGAAGCCGGTGCCCAACTGATGGGTAAGATGACAGGGGGACTGGGAGGATTGCCCTTCTGATGGAGCTATACAGCGGATATATAAATAAGTTAATAGAGGAGCTTGCGGCGCTTCCGGGTATTGGAAGTAAATCTGCCCAGAGACTGGCATTTCATCTGATTAATATGCCACAGGACAAGGTAAACAGGCTGGCGAATACCATTGTTGAGGCAAAAGCAAACGTAAGATATTGTAAGGAGTGCTTTACGTTAACGGATAAGGATGTTTGCCCGGTCTGCGCCAACAGGAACCGGAATCATAAAATGATTATGGTTGTGGAGAATACAAGAGATTTGGCTGCATACGAAAAAACAGGTCGTTATGAGGGCGTATATCACGTGCTTCACGGAGCCATTTCTCCAATGTTGGGAATCGGTCCCGGCGATATTAAGCTGAAGGAGTTGATGGAACGACTTCAGGGAGACGTGGAGGAGGTTATCATAGCTACCAACTCCAGCCTGGAGGGGGAGACAACAGCTATGTATATCAGCAAGATGATTAAGCCTACAGGAATCAAAGTAACGAGAATTGCCAGCGGCGTACCGGTAGGCGGCGATTTGGAATATATTGATGAGGTGACATTGCTCCGAGCGCTTGAGGGGCGTGTGGAACTTTAGGAGGGAAAATTATGGCAATAAAGATTGAAGAAAGAACATGGGCACAGCTTGTGGGGAAGGGTGAGGTTAAGCTGTATACGCTTTCCAACAGTAACGGTATGAAGGTTATGGTGAGCAGTCTTGGAGCAGCCCTGGTAAAACTTATTGTGCCGGACAGAGACGGAAAGGAAGCCGATGTGGTACTGGGATTTGACAACGCAGAGGATTATCTGATGAATTCCAGCTTTTTCGGTGTGGTTATCGGTCCCAGCGCGAATCGTATCGGAAATGCTGAGTATTCTATTGACGGGGTGACATACCGGGTAGATGTGAACGATGGTGTGAACAATCTGCACAGCCATAAGGAGACGGGATATCATAAGCAGATTTGGGCGAGCCGTTTATCAGAAGACGGAGTGACCTTTGAACTTTCCGATTCGGATGGCAATATGGGATTTCCGGGCAACAAGCATATTACAGTGACCTATCGGTTGGAGGAGGACAACAGCCTTCATCTTGTGTATCACGGAATCAGTGATAAGAAGACTATTTTGAATTTGACCAACCATACATATTTTAACTTAAATGGGCATGATAGTGGAAGAATAGAAGGACATGAACTTTGGCTTGGAGCCGCTAACTATACCCCTGCGGATTCAGGTTCTATCCCTACCGGTGAAATTGCGCCGGTGAAGGGAACGCCTATGGATTTTACGGCGGCCAAAACAGTGGGAAAAGACATTCAATCTTCATTTGAACAGTTGGAGTTTGCCGGCGGGTATGATCATAACTGGGTGATTGATAACTGGAAAGATGACGGTTGTCTTCGGCACTTCGCTACAGTGAAGGCTCCGGAGAGCGGAAGGGTGATGAAAGCGTATACCACATTACCCGGTGTTCAGTTTTATGCGGGGAACTTTATTGACAAACAGACAGGCAAGGACGGAGCAACTTATGGTCCTCGTCACGGGCTGTGCCTGGAAACACAATATTTCCCGGATTCCGTTAATAAACCGGGATTTCCTTCCTGCATTTTTGGTGAAGGCAGAGATTACAGCTCAGAAACCATCTATAAATTTGAAACTTGCTGACTGTAAAAGTTTGTCGAACGCTTTTCAGATTTAAATGACAAAGAATGATAAAAACCTCTCTGTGCCGATGCTATTATTTACGGTATCGGCATAGGAGGTGTTTTTTTTATGGATTTACCGAAAAATATAACCCAAATCGGAGAGACAAATCGCAGTTGTAAAATTTACGTGGAGGATTATGTCATTTCCTATATAAAACAATTGAACGGACATGCTATTGATAAGGAACTGGCAGTAGCGCTGTACGGAGTGAAAAAAGAGGAAGCGGGGATTACATATCTTTTCCTGTATGGAGCAGGTAAACTGAACTTTCTGCAGAGAGAGACAAGACATTTATCTCAGGCGGTCCTGCAAGAGGCAGAGAAAATAAGAAAAAAGTATTTCGCAGAGTATGAGTTCCTGGGGTATCGCCTGCTGAATGGGGAGATGGTGGAAGGGTTTCAAATCTATGAACAGGGGGTCTGCAGATACATAGAAGGATATGCTCAATTTTATGAGAAAAATGACAGTATGCTTCAGTTCATGCTGTCGGAAAGACAGGAAGAGGTAAAACCGGAGGAATTTAACCGGGAAAAATACGAAGCCGTGAAGCGTAGACAGGAAGAGCGTAAAAACAGAGCAGAAGAGCAACAGGGACAAATCAGGGCGAATCTGTATGGCGGCAAAAGCAATAGGCAAACCGGAGAAGCGAGATTGAGACAAATGAAAATAACTGCAGCTGCAATCTTTGTTTTGCTATGTGTGGCTGGAATCGCAACTATGAGCGGAGGCGAGAAGTGGAATGAATTGCAGGTGGCCGCCAGGCAAATGATAGACGAAATGTCAGAAAAACAGATTCCGGATGCAGTGGAAGTCACAAACGGAACAGCCCGTGTTGGAACAGTAGTGACGGAGGACAAGCTGACGGAAGCAATCAGAAAGGAAAATGAGCCGGTTGAGCCTTCGGAACCTGAAACACCGGTAACACAGTCTGCTGAACCGGTATCTGTTTCAGAAGAATTAACGGAGGCTTTGCAGGAAATTGAATCGACACAAGAACAGGAGATTACGGAGGAAACTGTGTCAACCCAAGCAACGGAGATGACACCCGATCCGGTATCCGATTCTGCATCGGAGATTCCGGTCGAGGCAGAAACGATTGCGACACCGGAGCCTGTTTACTATACAATACAAAAAGGCGACACATTGATTGGAATATGTCTTTTAAGGTACGGCAGTGAGGAAAGAGTTGCGGAGATTTGTTCCTTAAACAATATCGGTAATCCGGATGATATTAAAACAGGTGAGAAAATTTTGTTACCACAGTAGAGAGCGTATATGGTATAATGTACGCGTATGCAATGAGCAGTGCACAAAAAGAACGATAAAAGACGCATTGTGTTTACACATAAGCGGCTTTTTATCGGGCTTTTTGTATAGTGCGAAGCACGCGAGCGAGATGAAGCAAAGCGAAATCGAGCTTCGCACTGCGAAGGTGGCTTTGGCCTTCGCCATGAGTGTGAAGCAAAGCGAAATCGAGCTTCGCACTGCGAAGGTGGCTTTGGCCTTCGCCATGAGTGTGAAGCAAAGCGAAATCGAGCTTCGCACTGCGAAGATGGCATTTGGAAAATGTGATGTGGAGGCAACATGGCGGACATCAGGAGTTACATGAAAGAGAAAGAAAAGAGAGAACAGAAGAAAACCGGATATCGGGAAAAGATTTTCCGTCACAAATTGTCAAATGTATATCGTTTCTTATTGGTATTGGTGGCGGTAATTGCATTGGTGGCTCTTGCTATGGTCCAATATAGAAAACATATTTACACAGACTATGATGTTGTGGCTTCCGTGCCACGGGAGAATGCTTCCGGCGCTGTTGACCGAAGACTGGGACAAGCCATATTGACCTACAGCAAAGATGGAGCACATTGTACCGATACCAAAGGAAATGTAACTTGGAATCAGACGTATGAAATTCAGGATATCAAGTTGGCGATATCGGGAAATACGGTAGCAATCGGTTCATACAATGGCAGGAGCATTTATGTGCAAAATGCGGAAAAGCAGCTGACAGAGATAACGACTACCATGCCTATTCGCAACTTGACGGTTTCTGAATCGGGTTATGTGACAGCAGTGCTTGACAGTACAGATGTAGCGTTACTCAATACATACAACGTAAACGGTGAAATGATTTACCAGGGGCAGGCGCATATGACTGAATCCGGGTATCCTGCAGCAGTCAGTCTTTCTCCTAATGGTGAGCTTTTATGTGTGGCTTATTGGTATGTGGATGCCGGTATTTTGAAAACAAACATTGCTTTTTACAACTTTGGGCCTGTGGGCGAAAATGTTAATGATTATATGGTAAGTGTGTACTCATACACCGACACGCTGATTCCGCAGGTACAGTTTATGAATAACAGCACAGCATTCGCGGTAGGAGACAACAGACTGACTATTTATTCGGGAAGCCATACGCCGGTAGAAACGGCAGGCTTTTTGATTGATGAGGAAATCATATCAGTCTTTTACAGTGATAAGTACATAGGCTTGGTATTTCGAGCGGAGGACAGTGATAAACTTTATCGGATGGATGTTTTTGATACAGCGGCAGAAAAGGTGGGAAGTTTTGATATTAATATAGAATATACAGATATCTTCTTTGACCAGGATACTTTTGTTGCATACAATGAGACAGAATGTATGATTATGACAATGGATAAAATTGCGAAATTTGCCGGAGAATTCTCCGAGACGGTGCGGCTTATGCTTCCTACAAACGGGGCGTACAAATATCTGTTGGTTACTGACGATTCGATAGAGACTATACAGCTTAAGTAGCAAAGGAGAAAAGAATGAATATTAATATTTTGTTGGTTATCGTGATTATTGCGGCACTTGTGAAAGTATTGGACGGATACAAAAAGGGAATGGTTAAAGAAATTATTTCTTTGGTATCCCTGACAATTTTGTGTGCAGTTGTGGCTTTGCTGGCAGGTGGAATAAGCAACTATCATGACGGTAAATTATTCAATGTAATTATTGTGGCTATTCTGTTGGGATTGATTGGTATTGTACATCATTTGCTGAGCGTTGTCTTTTTTTCGGCGAAATTGATTTCCAAACTCCCTGTGGTTAATTTTTTGAACAAACTGTTAGGTGTGGCGTTTGGTATTCTTGAGGTGGTGCTTGTAGTATGGACGGTATATACCTTTGTTATGATGATGGATATGGGAGCAATCGGACAAGTGATTCTTTCCTACACGGAGGAGAGCGAAATTCTTTCTTTTATTTACCGCCACAATTATCTGGCATACGGTATAGAGCAATTGCTTTCTAAGTTTACGTTTTTACCACTGGTAGGCTGATAGAAAATGTTATGGATGAGCTGTTACAAAAAAAAGAAAAAATCTGATAAAAATTGTTGACACTGAGAAAAAGATGTGGTATCTTAAATAAGCTGTCGCTGATTCAGAAAGCGTAGGCAAATGTTCTTTGACAAATAAACAGTAATGCAACCCTGAAGATTCCATAGTGAAGAGGTCTGCATCAGCAGAAACGAATCACAATGAAAAAATTCAGAGAACGAGGTTCGAGAAATCGGACCACTCAAAACAACAGTAATGCCA
>JALEIR010000023.1 GCA_022769665.1 Lachnospiraceae bacterium
CTAGAACAAGGGAACAGATAAGATGTTTCCAATGTTCAGGTAATCGACACCTCGGATTTCTCCGACAGTGCTAAAACAAATTTTATATCTGTTGAAAGGAGATATGACTTATGATGATGATGCCTAGTATTTTTGGAGAAAACTTGTTTGATGATTTTATGGAGGATTTTGCATTCCCCGCATTTTCCGATATTGATAAGAAACTGTACGGAAAACATGCGAACAATCTGATGAAGACAGATGTGAAGGAAACAGATACCGGTTATGAGGTTGACATTGATTTGCCCGGATTTAAGAAGGATGAAATCACAATGCGGCTGGAGGATGGCTATCTGACCATCAATGCGGCAAAGGGACTTGACAAGGAAGAGAAGAACGAGAAAGGTAAGTTTGTCAGACGTGAACGTTATGCCGGAAACTTAAGCCGTAGCTTCTATGTTGGTGAAAATGTTAAGGAGGAAGATATACATCCTAAGTATGAGAACGGTATCCTGTCCTTCCGGGTACCGAAGGAAGATCAAAAGGCAGTAGAAGAAAAGAAACATTACATCTCCATTGAGGGATAATGCTTCATGATAGGTTAGGAAGATACCCCACGGGCAAATCCCTGTGGGGTATTTTCTTATACAGCAAAGGTGCAGGGAAAGAGAGGATAGTTTATGGAGACAAAGAGAGATTATTATGAAATTCTTGGCGTAGCACGGGATGCAGATGACAATACCATAAAGAGAGCATATCGAAAGCTTGCGAAGAAATATCATCCTGACACCAATGTGGGAAACAAACAGGCAGAGGAAAAATTTAAAGAAGTGACAGAGGCCTACGATATTCTCAGCGATCCGGAGAAGAGAAAGATGTATGACCGTTTCGGACACGGAGCATTTGACGGCAGCGCTGCAGGCAGTTCAGATTCGTATCAGGATGCTTATGGTTTTGGCGGAACGGGTACCCATGAATACCATTTTGAAGGCGGCGACATGGATGATATTCTGAAGAACTTTTTCGGCGGAGGTTTCGGAGAAAGTTACAGAAGTGGTTTTTCCGATCATTTTTTCAGGGACGGTTCGGATTTACAGGCTGAGATTAATATCAGCTTTGATGAGGCGGTATTCGGATGTGAAAAAACTGTTCAGCTTGCAGATGCAAGCGGCCGGACCAAATCGCTGAAGGTTCGTATTCCGGCAGGTATTGATACCGGAAAGAGCATACGGCTGCGGGAAACAGGAATGCCCGGCAGCAGGGGTGGTAAAGCCGGAGATTTGCTGTTGAAAGTCAATGTGGGTAGCAAACCCGGGTTTGAACGGCGTGATATGGATATTTATACAACGGTGGAGGTACCCTTTACTACAGCGGTATTCGGCGGTGAGGCGACAGTGCAGACTCTTTACGGAACTGTTGTTTGTAAGATTAAAGAAGGAACGCAATCCGGCACGAAAATCCGGTTGAAGGGAAAGGGAGTTGTCTCTATGAAAAATCCCAAGGTTCACGGAGACCAGTATGTGACAGTACAGATTCAGGTTCCGAAAAACCTGAATGAGGAGGCAAAGAAGAAATTAAAAGAATTCGAGCAGGCATGCAAGGGCGGATATCGGAGTGTAGCTTAAAAAGTATTGTTAATCTGTGTAAAAAAATGCTATATTATTAAATAAAAAAGGAAAAACACAGATGAAAGAGAAAAAGTACACATCGGGACAATTGATAAAAAGGTTTCTGCCCTATTACAAAAGACATGTCAGGGTGCTCTGTATGGATTTGTTCTGTGCGGCCCTGACAACAATTTGTGAAATTGTGCTGCCCCTGATTGTCCGTTATATTACCAATCAGGCAACGCAGAATATTGCTCTGTTGACAGTGGGAGTGATTGCAAAACTGGGTGTTTTATATCTGGTATTGAGACTGATAGACGCGGCAGCCTACTATTACATGGCATACACGGGTCATGTGATGGGGGTGGATATGGAGACGGATATGCGGCGGGATGCCTATGCCCATCTTCAGAAGCTGTCGGATACCTATTATAACAACACGAAAGTCGGACAGATTATGGGCCGAATTACCAATGACCTGTTTGATGTCACCGAGTTTGCCCACCACTGCCCGGAGGAATTTTTCATTGCAGCAATAAAGGGTGTGGCATCCTTTATTATACTTTGTTCCATCAATGTTCCGCTTACATTGATTATTTTCTGTATCATTCCCTTCATGATTGGAATCTGCGGAAGGATTAATCTGAAGCTGAGAGCACTGTTCAGACAACAGCGCGTTCAGATAGGTGAATTGAATGCAAGAATCGAGGACAGCCTTCTGGGGCAGAAGGTGGTAAAAGCCTTTGCCAATGAAGATATTGAAAATCAGAAGTTTGAAGAAGATAATCAGAAGTTCTATCATATTAAAAAACGCGGTTATCGGTATATGGGACTTTTTCAATGCTCCACCAGAATGTTCGACGGACTGATGTATCTGGCGACTGTGGTGGCGGGCGGCATGTTTGTGGTATACGGATCCATTCATCCCAGCGATTTGGTGGCGTATATCATGTATGTCACCACCTTTATCGCCACCATCCGCCGAATTATAGAATTTGCGGAACAGTTCCAGAGAGGCATGACGGGAATCGAGCGTTTTCTGGAAATTATGGATACGGATATTGATATTTTTGACGAACCTGACGCGGTGCCCTTGGAAGACACAAAGGGGAACATTGTGTTTGAAAATGTGAGCTTTGAGTATCCGGATGACCATAATCAGGTGTTCCGTCATCTGAACCTGAATATCCGGCCCGGGGAAAAAGTGGCTCTGGTAGGTCCCTCCGGCGGAGGAAAGACCACTCTC
The DNA here is from genome assembly GCA_022769665.1 of Lachnospiraceae bacterium. Lineage (GTDB taxonomy): Bacteria > Bacillota > Clostridia > Lachnospirales > Lachnospiraceae > Acetatifactor. The sequence continues at coordinate 2,833 of JALEIR010000023.1, forward strand.
TGCAATCTGATTCCCAGATTTTATGATGTGACGGAAGGAAACATTTATATTGACGGGAAAAATATCAAAGGGCTGACTTTAAAGAGCCTGCGCCGAAGCATCGGTGTGGTACAGCAGGATGTGTATCTGTTTTCCGGCACGGTATTTGAAAACATTGTCTACGGTAAGGTGAACGCTACCATGGAGGAAGTGGTGGAGGCGGCAAAGCGGGCCGGAGCCCACGAGTTTATCATGGAATTGAAGGATGGCTATAACACCTACATCGGGGAGAGAGGAGTAAAACTCTCCGGGGGACAGAAGCAGCGCATCAGCATTGCCAGAGTGTTTCTGAAAGATGCCCCCATAATCATTCTGGATGAAGCTACCTCTGCCCTGGACAACGAGAGTGAATACGCCGTGGCAAAATCTCTTGCGGCACTGTCTGAGGGAAGAACCACGCTCACAGTAGCTCATCGTCTTTCCACTATCCGCAATGCAGACAGGATTATGGTGCTGACGGAGGAGGGAATTACGGAGGAAGGAAACCATGAACAGCTGATGGAGAAGAAGGGCATTTATTATAATCTGTATCAGATGGCAAACGAGTTAAAGTAGAGATTTGGCATTTTGTAGATTTCCTTGTAACAAAAAAATAAATATGGTAAAATGGCTTTACTCGGAGAGAGGGGTCTTTTTCTTCGGGCAGAGGAGGTATTGTTATGAATCTTGTGATTACCATGAGTCGAAGGTATGGAACCGGAGCAAGTATGATTGCGGAGGAGCTTTCCGAGAAGCTTGGCATACCGGTTTTCGATAAGGCATACATAGAAAACGAGCTTCATGAAAATAATTTTTCCGATGAGGCGGAGGTAATCCGGAATCTTGCCAAGCAGTCCTGCATTATTCTGGGGAGATGTGCTTCCGAAATTCTAAAGGATCAGCCCAACGTTTTCAATATATATGTCTGCGCGGACAAGGAAGATCGTATTAAGCGTATTATGAAAAAGGAAAATCTGTCCTACGAGGCGGCAAAGGAGCTGTTGGAGAAGAATGACAGAGAGCGGGCCGCATATTACAACGAGAATACGGGAAGGCTTTGGGGGGATGTGAACAATTATCATATGATTCTGGATACCTCGGAGTTGGGAGCAGAGAATTGTGCGGACATCCTGATAAAGTATTTTAAGAGAATAGAGGTTATTTAATATAAGTGCAAAGAGGCAGCGATTTTTGTGGGAAATAGGCAAAAATCGACTGCCTTTTTTGTAATTTTTGTATATCTTTAATTTGAAATTCCTTTTAATTGTGTTAAAATAAAAAACGTTGAAAAGGAGGTTTGTTATGTATCTTCTGTATTTTCTTTTATGGGTTATTTTTAACGGAAGCTTTACACTTGAAATAGGTATCTTCGGGTTGGTTATCGCGGCAGTGGTCTTTGCCTTTACCTGTAAGTTTATGGATTATTCCGTAAAAAAAGAACTGGAAATTTATCGAAAAATTTTTTGGGGAATCAAATATATCTTTGTGCTGGTCATTGAGATTGTAAAAGCCAATTTTGGGGTAATTCACATGATTTTAACACAGAAGGAAGAGGTAGAGCCGGTGCTGGCTACCTTTCATACTGAATTAAAAACACCGGAGGGAAGAGCTTTTCTTGCAAATGCTATTACTTTGACACCCGGCACGATTACGGTATCTTTGGAGGACAACCGGTATACGGTGCATTGCCTGGATGAGAGTATGGCAGAAGGCATGAATGAGAGTGTCTTCGTGGATTACATTGAGAAGCTGGAGAAATAAGATGGCGGCACATGCAGATTGGTTCGTAAAAGAGAAAAGACTATAAAAGAAAGGCGGGATTGAATCAGAATGGGAAAAGGAATTCAAGGTCTGGAACAGGCATATCAGATATTATTTGTGGGCATTTTGATTGTCTTGGCAGTACTGGTGGTTTTGTGCCTGGTGCGAGCCATTATCGGTCCCAGAATTGCAGATCGTGTAGTAGCCGTAAATATGACAGGAACCATGGTTATCGTTATGATAGCGGTTCTGGCATTGATGATGGGAGAAGGGTATCTGGTGGATATCTGTATTATTTATGCTTTAATCAGCTTTTTGGCGGTCATTGTGTTGACAAAGGTTTATATGGGTGTATACGCGGAGAAGAAGGAAGCTGAGGCGAAAGCACGGGAGGAAGGACAGAATGGAAGTAATTGAATGGGTACGGTTCCTGATAGGAGCCGCGCTGCTGTTGATGGGAATGTCGATTTTTATTATCGAAATGATAGGTGTTTTCCGATTTAAGTATGTGTTAAACAGGATGCACGCGGCAGCTATGGGAGATACCCTTGGATTGGGGAGCTGCCTGCTGGGGCTGATTGTGCTGAGCGGCTTGAATTTTACTTCCCTGAAGCTGTTTCTTGTGATTGTATTTTTATGGTTTTCTTCTCCTGTGTCCTCTCATTTGATAGCCAGACTGGAAGTGACCACGGATGAAGAGAAGGAAAAGCATTACGGTACATTGTCTTTGGACAAGGCGGAGGACGAAGAAAAAGAAGAACAGGAGGCGAAAGAATGACGATATTTACCTGTATTTTATTAGGGTTTCTGGTTGTCTGTGCCATTGCAGCCAGTCTGTCTAAAAACCTTTTGAATACCATACTGATTTTTATGTCATACAGCCTGATTATGTCGGTTATCTGGATTATGCTGGAGTCTCCGGATTTGGCTATTACCGAAGCTGCGGTGGGAGCCGGTGTGACAACTCTGCTTTTTCTTGTGACCCTGAAAAAAATCCATGCCATTATCAAAAAGGATGAAGGAGAGGAGGAGAAGCATGAGTAAAAAAGTTTCCGATGAACAGTATCAGAAAACCTTCTCTTATAAATTCAGACAGTGGCTGGACGGGACAAAGGATCCTTTTCTGGGCAATGTGGAGATGAAGAAGCAGGAAAGCTTTCATGAGGATGCGGAGACGATCCGGCAGAGGGAGGAAGACAAAAAGCATCTGACCGAAAAAGTGTATGATTTGGAGCATAATGCGGAGGTCAGGATTTTCAGGAAAATATACAAAGTGTTTTGTGTGTTGTTCTGTACTTTTCTGGTGTTAATGCTTTTGGCAGGTGTGTCTTATCTTCCGACTTTTGGGAGTGCGGACAACCCGGCCAACAATGAAGTGGCAGCCCGCTATATTGAGAATGGATTACAGGAGACGGGAGCCGTAAACATTGTAACAGGTATGATTTTGGATTACAGGGCATTTGATACCCTGGGAGAGTCCCACGTTCTTTTTATTGCAACTTGTACAGTGCTTATTTTACTGCGGATTGACAGAAAAGAAGACAAAATAACCTATGAGGCGGATGACCGGACACATGAACCGAAAAATGATGTCATTCTGCAGACGGTAGCGCGTATTTTGGTGCCTCCTATTTTGATTTTCGGATGCTATATCATTCTGGCCGGACATCTGGGGCCGGGAGGCGGGTTTTCCGGCGGAGCGGTAATCGGAGCCGGCTTGATTTTGTATCTGAATGCTTTTGGATTTGCAAAAACAGAGAAATTCTTTACGGCAAAGACCTATCGCCGCATGAGTTTTGGCGCGCTGGCATGCTACAGTATTGCAAAAAGTTATTCCTTTTATACAGGTGCCAACCATATTGAAAGTGTTATTCCCTTGGGTACACCCGGAGCAATTTTGAGCAGCGGATTGATTCTTCTGTTGAATATTTGTGTGGGAATCGTCGTGGCGGGAACTATGTATACCTTTTATTGTATGTTCCGGAAGGGAGGATATTAAGATGGATTTTTCCAATCTCTTGAACAATTATCCGGAAGCTGTGGCAATGATTCTGTTCGGAATCGGATTTTCCAATCTTTTGCTGCAGAAAAATCTGATTAAGAAAATTATCGGGCTGAACATTATGGATACGGCCACTTATCTTTTTCTGGCGCTGAAAGGATATGTTGCGGGCAGAAAAGCTCCCGTAGTGGTGAACGGGGTTCAGAGTGTAGAAGCATATATCAATCCCATACCCAGCGGTCTTGTTCTGACGGGAATCGTGGTTTCCGTGTCTGTTACGGCGTTGATGCTGTCTCTGACAATCCGGCTGTACCGCAGATACCATACCCTGGATTTGGATGAGATATCTGCATTGTTGAAAAAGGAGGGTAAGTGATGGACTTTGTGAGAAACTTCCCCTTTATTTCCATTATTTTGTCGCTGTTTTCCGGCCCCCTGTCCTCCATACTAAACGGAAAGTGGGCAAAGAGGTTGAATACTGCGGTGATATCCGTCATCGGTATCATGTCCCAAGCAGTTCTGGTCTATGTATTGCATACAGGAGAAGAATTTGTCTATTACATGGGACATTTTCCCGCTCCCTGGGGAAATGAAATCCGAGTCGGTGTGTTGGAAGCATTTATGGCTGTTTTTTTCTGTGTAATTATGCTGCTTTGTATGATGGGCGGTATCGCAGAGAGACAGAAGGAAATAGAAGAGACGAAGCAGAATCTTTACTATATCGTGGTAAATCTGTTACTGTGTTCCCTACTGGCATTGATTTATACAAACGATCTGTTTACGGCATATGTATTTGTGGAAATTAACACAATTTCTGCCTGCGGTCTGATAATGATTAAGCAGAACGGAAGAACCATTGAGGCAGCTACCCGTTATATGATTATGAGTCTGCTGGGTTCCGGAATGCTGCTTCTGGGCATCTGTTTTTTGTATGATTTGACGGGACAACTGTTGATGAGCAATATCAAGGAGCAGGTACAGTTGTTGGCGGTTTCCGGACAGTATCATATTCCTCTGGTGGTATCTCTTGGTCTGATGTCTGTGGGACTTGCCATTAAGAGTGCCCTTTATCCCTTTCATGCCTGGCTGCCGGATGCTTACGGTTATTCTACCTTGTCTTCTGCGGCAATTTTGTCCTCTCTGGTTTCCAAGGGATATATCTTTTTGCTGGTAAAGATTTTCTACCGGGTAATCGGATTTGATGTGGTTTGTGACAGTAAGGTAATCAATGTACTGTTTGTATTTGGTATTATCGGTATGATTATGGGTTCTGTCAGCGCAATCAAGGAAAAGGATATTCGAAGGATGATTGCTTTTTCCTCTGTAGCGCAGATTGGTTATATCTATATGGGCTTTGGACTGGGAACAGAGGTTGCGGTGGTGGCAAGTGTTTACCATATTCTGTCCCATGCGGCTACAAAGTCCCTGCTTTTTGTTGCAGCCTCCGGCCTCACGGATGCTTCCGGCGGCAGCAGGCATTTCCGGGATTTGACCGGAGCGGGATATCGGAACAAGCTGGCGGGAGTCGCTTTCACCGTGGGAGCACTTTCTATGGTAGGTATTCCTATGTTCTCCGGCTTTATCTCCAAGCTGCTCTTTGCCCAGGCAGCCATGGGTCATACGCATAAGATGCTGCCCACGCTGATTGCGTTGGCCATCAGTACCGTGTTGAATGCCGTTTATTTTATGAAGACAGTTATCCGAATTTATACGCCGGTACCGAAAAATCCGGATGAGGCTACGGTAAATGTGTTGCCTACTACAGAGTGCAGAAATATCTCTGCAAAGGAGCAGCCGGTGAAATCCGTGGCGTTGTTTCTATTTATTGTCCTGAATTTGATCCTGGGTCTCAACTCCGAACCCATCATACGATTGCTCGAAATCGGAATAAATATGTTTGGATGATACAGAAAAGGTGAAAGTTGTTTACAGAAAGAAGGTTTACGATGGACGGAATGATTCTGATTTCCATAGCCCTGCCTGCCATAGCAGGAATTCTGCTGTTGCTGAATTCCTTTATGGAACATTTGAAAGCATCGGGCACAATAGGAAAAGAACCTGTGGTTAAGAAAACAACGGAGGAACAATTGAGGAGCCTGCATATTTTCACAGGAATCATCATGGCGGTTTCCGCCGGTCTTACCATGGCTACTGCCTGGACAGGAAGCAGAAGTTTAAAGCTTTTTGTGCTGTTGGATGAAATTCCCGTTTACTTTCAAATAGACGAAATCAGCAAGCTGTTTGCTACGATTGTCACAATCATTTGGCTTTTGGCGGGTTTTTATGCCTTTGTATATATGAAGCATGAGGGAGAAGAAAAAAGATATTTCGGTTTTTATCTGTTATTGTACGGTGTGCTTATAGGGTTGGATTTCTCCGGAAACCTGATTACCATGTATCTTTTTTATGAATTGATGACATTGACCTCCATGCCTCTGGTACTGCATAACGGCAGCAGAGAATCCATCATGGCGGCACTGAAATATTTGTTCTATTCCATGTGCGGAGCGTATGCCGGACTTTTCGGTATCTTTTTCCTGTATCGTTACTGCGATTCCTTCACCTTTACGGCCGGCGGAACACTGAATATGGCAGCGGTGAGCGGCCATGAGGGACTGCTGTTGATTGCGGTATTCGTGATGCTTGTAGGTTTTGGCGCGAAGGCAGGTATGTTTCCCCTGCATTCCTGGCTGCCTGCGGCTCATCCCGTAGCTCCGTCCCCGGCCTCTGCATTTTTGTCCGGCATTATCGTAAAGTGCGGTGTGTTGGCTACCATCCGTTCTGTGTATTATATTGTGGGACCCGGGTTTATCAGGGGTACCTGGGTACAGTATACATGGATGATATTGACTTTGGTGACGGTGTTTATGGGTTCTCTTTTGGCTTTTCGTGAACCGGTCTTCAAAAAGCGATTGGCCTATTCTACAGTCAGCCAGATTTCCTATATTTTATTCGGTTTATCTCTTTTGACCCCTACAGCCTTTGCCGGGGCACTGCTTCATACAGTGGCGCACGCTGTTGTAAAATGCGGACTGTTTCTGACAGCGGGAGTATTTTTATATCAGTATGGACTGACAAGAGTGGAACAGCTGAAGGGTATGGGAAAGAAGATGCCTGTAACCATGTGGTGCTATACTGTATTTACCCTGGCGTTAATCGGTATTCCGCCTACTGCAGGCTTTATCAGTAAATGGTTTCTGGCTCAGGGTTCCCTGCAGTCGGGAATCCATGTATTTTCCTGGCTGGGGCCGGTAGTTCTGTTAATCAGTGCACTTTTGACAGCGGGATATCTGTTGCCTGTTACCATGAAAGGATTTTTTCCCGGTGAAGAGGCAGAAGGTATGGATTTCAAAAAGGAGGAACCTTCTCCCTGTATGCTGATTCCTTTGATTATTTTAGCTGTATTAGCGGTTCTTTTGGGTTTGCTTCCAAACCCGTTGATTCAATATGTTACCCAAGCGGCAGCTTCAGTGCTGCAATAGAAAGGAGGAGAAAAATGAGTGAAATATTTATGTTGATTGTGATTCTCCTTCCGTTGCTTGGCGGTATTCTGGTTCCTCTGCTTCATTTTAAAAGTAGGAGAAGCATGCTGATTTATATGGAAACGGTAGTTGTCCTGACGTCCGGCCTGATGTTTCTGCTTTTGTTGAACAGACCTGAGGAAGCCTTGACAGTGTTCCGCTTTACGGGAAATTTGAGTATTACGCTGCGGATTGACGGGCTTGGCAGCCTGTATGCGGGGCTGGTGGCATTTCTTTGGCCTTTTGCCATGCTTTATTCCTTTGAGTATATGAAGCATGAGCACAACGAGAAATCTTTTTTCCTGTTTTATATGGTTACCTACGGAATTACATTGGGTGTGGCATTGTCAGAAAATATTCTGACCATGTATTTTTTCTTTGAAATGCTGAGTCTGGTAACGCTTCCCCTTGTGATGCATACCAGAACAAGGGAAGCGATTCTGGCCAGCCGCACATACTTGTACTATATGCTGGGAGGTGCAGCTTTCGCTTTCATTGGTATGATATTTATTCTGACTTACGGGACAACTGCTTCTTTTGTGCCCGGAGGTGTGCTGGATATGGTAAAACTCGACGGCAGAACGAATATGATTCCGGTGATTTTTGTGTTATGTTTCTGCGGTTTTGCGGTAAAAACCGCCATGTGGCCATTCTCCTCCTGGCTTCCGAAAGCCGGCGTTGCTCCTACGCCCGTCACGGCGCTGCTTCATGCGGTAGCTGTGGTAAATACGGGTGCCTTTGCTACTATGAGAGTGACCTATTTCAGCTTTGGTCCCGGGGTGCTTCGCGGTACCGGTGCACAGTATTTTCTTATGGCGCTGATTGTATTTACCATTGTCTACGGATGCAGCCGCGCCCTGAAGGAGACGCACATCAAAAGAAGGCTTGCCTGGTCTACGGTGAGTAATTTGTCCTATATTTTGTTTGGCGTTATATTGATGACGCCTATGGGTTTGACGGGTGCCATGGCTCATATGCTGTTTCATTCCTTTATGAAGATTTGCTCCTTCTTCTGTGCGGGAGCTGTTATGTATAAAACCGGGAGAAATTATATTCATGAACTGGACGGTTTCGGACGTAAAATGCCGAAAGTGTTTACCATATTTACGGTTTCCGCTCTTGCCCTCATGGGTGTGCCGGGACTTTGCGGATTTGTCAGTAAGTGGAATCTGGCCAAGGCAGCGGTGAACAGTGAAAACGGATTGGCTTACATTGGTGTCGCCGCACTGCTTTGCTCCGCACTGCTTACAGCAATCTATATGTTAACTATAGTGGTGAGAGCTTTCTTCCCCGGCAAAGATTTCGATTATGAAACCATTCGTGATGTGGAGGATCCTAATTGGATGATGCTGGTGCCTCTTTTGGTGTTTGTGATTGTCATGCTGATTTTTGGTCTGCATTCCGGTCCGGTGATGAAGCTGTTGGAAGAAATCGCCGCCGATGCCGTAATAGGTTAGATTAAAAGCCGCTTTAGGCGGCGGAATGAGAGGAAAAAATGGTAGAGATTATTTTGGCTGTTCTTGTGTTCTTTCCTTTTGCAGCCGGTTTGATTGTCTATGCAATAGGGACCCGGAAAGAAAAACAGCCTGTTGGAGAGGGTTCGTCCTGCGACGGTAAAAAAGGCTTGAATCGGGCGGCAGAAATTGTGGCGGTCTGTTCCGTGGCAGCAGAGTTTGTTCTTGTGGTTTTTATGGCAGCCTTTTGCTATATACAAAGCCGTACCATGGAATTGTCCTTCAATAACAGTGTGGAAACCGGCCTTCAAATTTTGTTTTCCGTTCCGGAAATCTGCGGTTTCGGATTCCATTTCTGTATGGATGGTTTTCGATTGATTTATGCCGGTGTGGCAGCGTTTATGTGGATGATGACAACCATCCTTTCGGGCGAGTATTTTAGGCATCATGAAAATGTGGGACGTTTTTATTTGTTTTTACTGATGACGTTGGGTGCCACCATGGGAGTGTTTCTGTCAGCGGACTTGTACACTACCTTTATTTTCTTTGAGATTATGTCTTTCACCTCCTATGTCTGGGTTGCGCAGGAGGAGAACAGGCCATCTCTGCAGGCAGCGGCTACCTACCTCGCCGTGGCGGTAATCGGTGGCCTTGTAATGCTCATGGGTATTTTCCTTCTGTATTATCATCTGGGAACGGTTACAATCAGTGAACTTTCCGGTGCAGCGGCGGCCTTTGCCGATAAACGAATTCTCTATATTGCCGGAGGATGTATGCTTTTCGGCTTTGGGGCAAAGGCGGGTTCTTTCCCTTTGCATATCTGGCTGCCGAAAGCCCATCCCGTTGCTCCCGCACCTGCGTCTGCTCTGCTTTCGGGAATCCTGACAAAAACGGGTATTTACGGTACTCTGATTTTGAGCTGCCAACTGTTTGTTCATGATGCCGCCTGGGGAAAGGTGGTACTGGGTCTGGGGGTTATCACAATGTTCGGAGGCGCCCTGCTGGCAGTCTTTTCCGTTGATTTAAAGCGCACTTTAGCATGTTCCTCCATGTCCCAAATCGGTTTTATCATGGTAGGTATCGGTATGCAGGGACTTTTGGGAGAGGAGAATGCTTTGGCGGTACACGGTACCCTGCTGCACATGGTAAATCATTCGCTGATTAAACTGGTGCTCTTCATGGCAGCAGGTGTCATCTTTATGAACACTCACGCTCTTGAATTAAATCAAATCCGGGGTTACGGCAGAAAGAAACCTTTGCTTGCAGGCATTTTTCTGACTGGGGCACTGACAATCGGCGGCATTCCTTTGTTTGGAGGTTATGTCAGCAAGACCCTGCTTCATGAGGCCATTGTGGAGTTTGGCGGTGGCGGAATCATGAAGGCTGTTGAATGGATTTTTCTGTTTTCCGGCGGCTTGACCGTAGCCTATATGACAAAGCTGTTTGTAGCGATTTTTGTGGAAAAGAATCCGGATGGGGAACTGCAGAAACAGTATGACGGACAAAAGAAATACATGAACAATGCCAGTGGATTTGCCCTGACGGGAAGCGCCCTGGTGTTGCTTGTATGGGGCTTGTTCCCTCACGAAATCATGGACAAAGTGGCAGAACTGGGTCAGTCCTTCATGAATTTACGGGAATTCGGGCATCGGGTTTCTTATTTCAGTCTCAGTAATTTACAGGGTACATTGATTTCCGTATGTATCGGCGCGGCGGTATATCTGTTGTTTATAAGAAATGTCTTACTGAAGAAGCAGGAAGGCAGCGGAGCCGTATATATCAATGCATGGCCCAACTGGCTGGATCTGGAAAACCTTTTGTATAAGCCTCTGCTTCTGACGATTTTACCGACATTGTTCGGTGTCCTCTGCAGGACTCTCGACAGTTTTACGGATACAATGGCTGTCTTGCTTAGAAAGACTTTATATCGTGACAGCCCGCTTCCGCACGAAAGACCGGAAGGAAATCTATTTACCGCTGTGTTGGGACGAATTATCAATGGGTTTGAAGTTCTGGGAAATCATACCTGGAACAAAAAGCACCCTAATCAAAGGGATTACAGACATCTGCTGGCACTAAAAAGTGACGAATTCAAAGAAAGCAACCGAATCATCGGAGGAAGTCTTTCCTTCGGGCTTTTGCTGTTTGGCGTGGGATTGGCGTTGACGTTGGTATATCTGATTTGCTGGTAAAAAGAGACAGCAGCGATGGTGATTTTCAGGCACCTATGCTGCTGTCCTTTTGTCTTAAGATGAATGAGCAATTTTCCGGGCAATTTTCTGAACCAGCAGATTTCCCAAAAATCCAAAAGCAATTCCCATGATGAAAGCGCAAATTACATCGGTGGGATAATGAACATATAAATACAGTCTTGAAAACGCAATCAATGCGGCCAGGATAGTTGCGGGAATTCCCAGCTTCCGATTGTTCAGCATCAAAACGGTTGCAGCTTCAAAAGAAGCCAGCGTGTGTCCCGAAGGGAAGGAAAAATCATGAGGAGCGGTAATCAGCAGGGAGATGGTTCTGCCAAAATGCTCCAACTGATAATCGTAGGGTCTTGGCCTGGCAATCAGGGGCTTCATTGTTACATTACATACAATCAATCCGATGAACAAAGCAGCACCCATGGCAAATCCGGTTTTTCGCTGTTTTGGAATACAGACAAGTACGATTGCCATCAGAATCCAGAAGATGCCGCCGTTACCCAACAGGGTGATGACCGGCATTACCGCATCCAGAAAAGTGCATCTTAAGTTTGCGGCAATCCATTCCAGAATCGGCAGGTCAAAGTTCTCGGCCAGTAAGCTGAAAATATTCATCTTTTATTCTCCTTGTTCTTTTGTGCTATCCTCAAATACGGGATATAAGGTTACTGGTTCCAATTCATATTCGCCGGGCAGAACTATTTCTCCCGCTTCATCAGGTATAAACAGAAGAACCCGTGTAGTCCGTCCTGCTTCGTCGATCTCTTCCTTTGCCCAGCCGGAGAAGCTTTTTCCTTCCGGAACGGACACAGGGGGTGCTGTCAATTTTTGACTGTCAGACCTGACAAACTCGTCCTGTAATATCTTCTCATCATCCCGATAGACCAGCCGTACTTCCGAAACAGGCTGTTGTATATCCAGATTTGTCATTTCGATTGCAAGGTAACTTCCGTCAGCTTGTTTTCGGAAAAAGAAATTGGAATCCGGAGAGTATTGTTTAATGGTGCCGTTGTTTCGGGTAACATTCAGGGAAAGAGATATTCTGGCCGAAAACAAATCGTCGGTATATCGGCAGTAGTCACTTACAGTTTCGTTCTCAAAGCGATAGCCTGTATATTTCTGCTGCATCCAGCTTTCGTTTTGGCGAATGGTTTTGTAAATCTCCGTATCGGAATCAAAAAGGGAAGAGAGATTGTTCGTTGCGCCAATCATATATTCACAGTATCCCTCGGCAATTGCAAGAGCAGCTTTCCTTTCATTGTCATCAATAGAAGCGGAATTCTGTTGTTCCCTGTAAATATCCGTTTCGCTGTCATAAATCACTTCCAATTGATTACCTGCTTCGTCTTTGATGGAAATTTCCGGCGGTACCAGAAGACCGTGGACACTCTGAAGCTCAAAGCGAGGTCCGTGTATACCCTCCGGCAGATAATTTTCCGCAAGCGTCTGTGTTCGCATAACGGTATAAGATTCATCCAGTTTGATACCGTTGATGAAAACAGTGTGATCCTGTTCTTTTAAAATTCGGACATTTTGTTCCCTGTTTACCACGAGGGAAATCTCTCCCAAATTCCATTCCGTGATACCCCTTTCGGGGTTCTCGCTGCTTACCAGAGTAAAGGACAACAGCTTTTCTTCACCCAGCTTCATGTAATATTTTTTGTCACCGGACAGTCCGGCAGAGGTTTCGGAACAAATTAATTCGGCATCCTTGACCTTATCTTTCATGTAGGAAACATAAGCATCTTTACCCTCAAAAACACTGTCTTCCATGCCTGAAAGGTCGTAGATTTCTCCCCAGTCCGGATTGGTAAACAGCTCCGCTACAACCTGATTGCATTTTGCTGTGGGCTGGGAAGCTTCATAATCCCTCAGCCAGCCGTAAAGCCAGACTAAGATACAAGCCATACCGATAAAAAACAGAACGATACATGTAAAATATACTTTATAAAAAACTTTTCCCTTACGCATTGTCTTATCCCTCATCTGCCGGACGAACCATGTAGAAGGTCGGCATCTTTCTCGGCTCCTGCTGAAGAAGCGAATAGTTGTTAATCATCTGTATCGTGCCTGCTTCACCGTATCTTCCGTAGGTATCGCGGTAGAGCATGATGGTGGAAGAGCCACCGTCCAGGTTACAGGCGTTTACGGCATTGTTTTCCACAAGTATATCAATGATATCCGCATAGGTTGCACCCAGACTTCCCGCCTGCCGCCCGTCCACGCACAAAAAGATAACGGCACCGTCTTCACGCTGGCCGATGCAGGTACGGGGATTATAGCCGGAATTACTGTTGTAGGCTTCTTCATTTACAACACCGTTCATAATGAGAACAGGTCCGAAGCAGCATCCGTCACGAATGCCCAGTTCTTCTGCCTGATCCTTTGTCATGGATTTTGCCACAACCAAAATATTGTCTTCGTTAAACCCGGCAAAACCATTATATGTGGTACCGTCATCCCAGACACATTTTCCCTCTGCGAACACCAGACCGCAGGGTACGCTTCCCACCTCAGGACCGGCAGTACCGTTATCAAAGAACGCACCGGCATTGATTGCCGCTATAGCTCCTTCCGTTTCAATCTGCTTATTGATGCGAGTCCCCGGAACCGACTTGGAAAACCGGCCGGAGGAAGTTGCCATGTATACGCTGGAAGGATCACGGATAATCATAACATATGCGTTATAGGTATCTCCCGAAACGCTTTCAATACGGATTCCATCCGGGTAATCACGCCATTCGTCATCCGAGGAGACAACGGTATCCGTCTGAATCAGAATCTTTGAGGTGTCGGTTACATCATCGGGAAGCTCCGTTGAAATTTTGGTTCGAATCCGGGCAACCAACTCATCTCCCAGAAATAATCCCGGAACCCATTTGGTTGCGCTGGCTTCGGTCAGCGACATGGTTAATACATCCCTTGCCGCTTCGGAAGGACCGCGGAAGACCATGGCCAGTATCATGCATAACCCAACGACCAGCAAACCGATCATGGTGAACAGTACAAGAAGAAATCTTCTCAGCACCATCAGACATATACTTCCTATTGTTTTTCTATTTTTGTTTTCCTTCATATCTGTTTCTCCTCCTGAGCTGCCCGGCGGGAGCGAAATACCCAGCGTTGCTGGATGACAAAGCTTACTATGAATAACAGCGTCATGACCAGTGCATAGATAAGTGCGCGCAGTACGGTTTTTTCTTCACCGATGTCAAACAATAAAAACATGCCATGGGTCAATGACAGTTGCAGAAGAAGCTGGGGAATTGCCAGCATGTAGTAGCGTGCCATGGATTTACCGGTTTCCGCATTGCTTCGGAATACCAATTTTTTATTCATGAAAAAATTGAGCAAAGAAGATATCACCCGGGCCGTTATGGTAGGTACGGCTGTAAGCAGCAGTCCGCTCATACTTTTCCGAAGCAACCATGATAAAAGGGTAAACAATCCTTCGTCTACGACTGCACTGAAAAGAGAGCTCAGTGTATATTTGAAAAAGTGAGCCAACAGGAGCTTGTAAATGCGCCAGGAATCCCGAAAGACCCGGAAATGAGAGCTTTTGTTTTCTTCTATGTAAATCGTCCGGCATTTCACTTCTTCAAAATCTATATTATTTTCTTTCATTGCTAAAAGCATATTAGTCTCATATTCAAAGCGGTCGCCTCCCACTTTTACAAATACCGGCAGAGCGTGGGACGGAATGGCCCGCAGACCGGTTTGTGTGTCAGATATGGTCATACCGCAGAATATTTTAAAGACGCCTGACGTAATCCGGTTGCCGTATCGGCTGCGGAAAGGCACCTGAGGTAAACTGAAATCCCGTACACCCAGAATGACATGTCCGCTTTCCTGCATTTGACGTACACAAGCCAGAGTATCCTCCGGGCTGTGTTGGTTGTCGCCGTCTACGGTTACTACGCCCTGTCCGTCCGGACGGTTCTCCAAAAACCAGTTAAAGGCGGTTTTCAGAGCAGCTCCCTTTCCCAGATTCACCGGGTGCTGTAACAGATGTACTTCAGGATACAGTGACGCGTCTTCAAAATAATGCAGGTTTTCGGGTTTGCTTCCGTCGTTGACAAGAATAATATCGGTAAAACCGATTTGAATCAGTCCTTTTATCACGGTAATTAATTTTTCATCCGGATCCAAGGAAGGCAGTACTACAGATATACCTGATAAATCACTCATAAAATCTCTCCCCGGTTCATACGAAAATCGCCTGAGCGATACGGAATGTGTGCGCTCAGGCGTGTTTTTTTATCTGAAAGCAATATATATATATATTATTGAGCTTCCGTCTTTTTCTTTCCGCCTACCATGAAAATGCTGATAAGCAGGGAAATAATATAGAGTACCAGAGTAAGATACAAAACGGACTGATATCCCACGGGATTTACCATATGACCCTGTCCGTCATCTGCAAAGGAACCTACATGATTTACAATAAAGGTTGCCACCTGGTTTCCGGTAAGTCCTGCAATGGCCCAGGCAGAAAGCGTAATTCCGTGAATGGCGCTGATATTCTGCATGCCGTAATGGTCAGACAGTAATGTGGGAACATTGCTGAAGCCGCCGCCGTATCCTGCATTTACAACAAAAAGCAAAATCAGTACTAATACCATAAAGAAAGTATTATGTCCCATATCAGTGATACCCTGTGTCAGGATAACAAGCCCGGTTGCTGCGATGGACAAAATGAAAATAATCTTGTAAACGGTGTTTCTGTCCTTCATGGTGTCAGCCCAGGCTGAAAAGCCCAGACGTCCGCCGGCATTGAATACGGCGGTAATGGAGGAGAGAACACCTGCCATGCCTGCCAGGCCGATACACTTGATAATCATCTTTTCCTGAGAAATCAGTGCCAGACCACAGGTAATATTCAGATAAAACATCAACCAGATGCCGATGAAAACAACAGGCTTTGTCTTAATGACATCGATAGCTCTTGCGCCCTTTTCCTGAGTGGCGGGTTCATGCCAGCCCTCGGGTTTGGCAAGAAGCAGATGACCCACAAACATCATGACAAAGTATACACACGCCAGAATCAGGAACATTTTGTATATACCGCCCTCTCCCAGGGAATTCAGCATAGCCTGCATGATTGGGCTGGCGATTGCCTTAGCAGCGCCGAAACCTGCAACAGCAAGACCGGTAGCAAGACCCTTGCGGTCCTGAAACCAAAGCATCAGAGTCTTAACGGGAGACAGATAGCCGGTTCCCAGTCCGATACCCATAATAAAGCCGTAACATACATAGATACCGATTAACGATATCAGACTTCCTCTGTGTGCGCCGCCGTACCAGATGAAAAAGCCGGTACCTGCCATGCCTGCTGCAAAGCAGATAGCTGCAATCAGAGAGGAACGATGAATATCCTTTTCCACTACATTGCCCAGAAAAGCAGCAGACATGCCAAGGAAAAAGATGGCAAAGCTGAAAGCCCATTCCGTTGCACTTTTGGAAAAGCCGATATAGTCTGCGATTTCCTGGCTGAAGATAGACCAGCAATATACCGTACCGATACTGCAGTGGAGAAGAAGTGCGGGAATTGCCGCACGAATCCATTTGTTTTGAATCTTCATTTTCATACCCTCATTTCATTATTTTGGTTTCTGTTTTGCTTATATGTGGTGAAACCCTTCTTATCATACGACTTTTTCTTACAAAAAGCAAGTTTAGACGCCCACAAACTGATACTTTTCAGGAACATTCTCCACATGCTATAATAATGAGCACATGGGAAAACCATGCGACGCTGTATAGGTAACATAAGAAACCAATCGACGCTGAAGTATGTAAGGAGAACAATGAAAAAAGAGAATGTATTGAAGTATCTTGTCAATTTTTCCATTGTCGTTTTGATGGGAGCCGCTTTTCTGTGTGACAATCCAAGGGACATTTTGCAAGGGATGAAAGATATTTTGTTGTCCCGAAATGCACTGATTACGGATTTTTTTGTCATTGGAGGGATGGGGGCGGCGTTTTTTAACACAGCTCTTGTTCTGGCAGTGTGCGAAGTGTTGATTCTGGTGGAGAAGATTCCGTTCACGGGACCGACTATGGCAGCGCTGTTCATCAATGCGGGATATGGACTGTGGGGAAAAAATCCGTTGAATATTCTGCCTATCCTGTTTGGTGTCTGGGTTTATGCCGTAGCTCATCGTGTGAGGTTGGGGAGACATATCTATACAGCACTTTTCGGCACATGTCTGGCGCCCTTTGTGACGGAGCTGTGTTATCTGCTTCCCGTTCCCGCACCACTCAGGATTGTCATTGCTGTGACAGTTGGAGTTATCATGGGATTCCTGTTGCCGCCTCTTTCCATGCATACTCCCTCTATGCACATGGGATATAATCTGTTCAATGTGGGATTTTCGGCCGGAGTTCTGGCTTTTGTGACCATGTGCGTATTGAAATCCCTGGGGATAGAGAGTGAATCTGTCCTGATTTGGCAGAGTGGCCGTCCGCCCCAAATTGCAGCAGTGCTGTACCTGTTCTTCCTGATTGTCTTCCTGGCAGGATTTTGGTACAGTGACCGGAAATTGGATGGGCTTAAAAAGCTGCTTCGCAGACCGGGACGCGCGGTGGCGGATTTTGTGTTGATGGACGGGGCAGGCCCAACGATGATGAACATGGGGCTTGTGGGGATGGTTTGTACCACTTACATCTTGCTCATAGGAGGAGATTTTTCCGGCCCGGTGATAGGGGCTGTTCTGATGGCTTTCGGATTTGCGGCATTCGGTGCACATGTGAGAAATTATCCGCCGGTGCTGCTGGGCGTATATTTGTTTACATTTTTAAGCAGATACGAGCCTGTTACGCCCGGTATACAGCTGGCTGCCATATTTGGTATTGGTCTTTCGCCCATTGCGGGTCAGTTTGGTCCTCTTGCCGGCATTCTGGCGGGAATGCTGCATTCCGCCATTGTCATGTGCACGGCAGGAATGTACGGAGGGCTGAATCTTTACAACAACGGTTTCAGTGCGGGGTGGGTCGCCATATTTATGATTCCGACATTGGAAAGCTTTATGAAGCGTTTTGAAACCGGAAAACAAAAAAGAGAAAAGAGGAAGGAAGGAAAGAACGGACATGATGCATAATGAAAAGAAACTGGCAAATATTGTGGAGGAGCTGACGATGTTTTTCTTTGCCATAGGAGCCACGGATGTCCGTTCTTCCATACAAATGAAGGACGGTCGCGGCAGAATTGACTTCGATGCGGATTATAAGGCGGAGTATGAGGAAAAATTGAGTTCTCTGGAGAAATATCTGAATGAACCGAAGAATGAAGGGTTGGAGGATTTTTACTGGGAACTTGCCGGCTCCGGAGATCCGGGGGAGACAAGCCAGCTTCTTTTAGTGGGCATGATGATTGATAAAGCAGAAATCAAGATAGATGAAAATCGTGTAAAAATTATTCTATATAAGGAACTGGGCCCATAAATAAAAAAGATAGTTCAAAAATTGGAAAGAACAAAACATCAATTCGGCAGAGGCATATTTATCGGTAATAAGCCTCTGCCTTTTATATTAGTCGAATTTTACATTAAATTAAATCAATTAATATCATATAAAAAATCATTGATATGCATATTGATGTATGTTAATATAGTGCAATCGAACAATACAGAAAAGAAAGGTTGAAATAGAAATGAACAGCAAAGCAATTAAGGAAAAATACGGGAAAACGTATCATATGCCCCCGGAGGTTACATACGACTGGGTAAAAAAGGATTGCATTGAAAAGGCACCTATCTGGTGCAGTGTGGATCTGAGGGACGGAAATCAGGCCTTGATTGATCCCATGAGCCTTGAGGATAAATTGGAGTTTTTTAAGCTGCTGGTGGAAATCGGATTTAAAGAGATTGAGGTGGGATTTCCTGCTTCTTCCGATACAGAATATAATTTTATCCGCGCTTTGATTGAGCGGAATATGATACCTGATGATGTAACGATTCAGGTTCTGACCCAGGCGAGAGAACATATTATCAAAAAGACTTTTGATGCGGTAAAGGGAGCCCCCCATGCTGTTGTACATTTGTACAATTCTACCTCAGTGGAGCAGAGGGAGCAGGTATTTAAAAAAGATAAGGAAGCCATTAAGAAGCTGGCTGTTGACGGAGCGACCCTGTTAAAGAAAATGGCAGAGGAGACGGAGGGCAATTTTACCTTTGAGTACAGTCCCGAGAGCTTTTCCCAGACGGAGGTGGATTATGCCCTTGAGGTCTGCAATGCGGTTCTGGATGTATGGAAGCCGGATGAAGAACACAAGGCGATTATCAATCTGCCCACAACGGTGCAGGTGGCAATGCCCCATGTGTTTGCTTCCCAGGTGGAATATATGCATAAACACTTGAAATACAGAAAAGATGTGGTTTTAAGCGTTCATCCTCACAACGACAGAGGCTGCGGTGTCAGCGATGCGGAGTTCGGCATTCTGGCGGGTGCGGACCGCGTGGAAGGAACGCTGTTCGGAAACGGAGAGCGTACAGGTAATGTTGATATTGTTACCGTTGCCATCAATATGATGTGCCACGGCGTGGACAGCGGGCTGGATTTCAGTCATATCATGAAAATAAGAGAAGCCTACGAGCATTTTACAGGTATGAAGGTGCACGAGAGAACTCCTTATGCGGGAGATTTGGTGTTTACCGCGTTCTCAGGTTCTCATCAGGATGCCATCAGTAAAGGTATGACCTGGTTAAAGGAAGGAAAGAGCGGCAAGCGTTGGGATGTACCTTATCTGCCCATCGACCCCGCGGATGTGGGAAGAGAGTATGAATCGGATGTTATCCGTATCAACAGCGTGTCCGGCAAGGGTGGCGTTGCCTTTGTTCTGAAGCAGCAGTTTGGTTTCTCTCTGCCTGCGGCTATGAAGGAGGAGGTAGGATACCTGATTAAGGGTGTCTCCGATAAGCGCCATCAGGAGCTTCTTCCGGCAGAAATCTTCGCAATTTTTGAAGAAAATTATATCAGTCCCAGAAATGTATTCCGTATTCCGGAGTGTCATTTCAGGCAGGAAAAAGGAATTCAGGCGGAAGTGACCATTGAGCAGAACGGTACTTCCAGAGTGATTAAGACCTCCGGAAACGGACGCCTGGATGCCGTGAGCAATGCAATCAAGACTTTCTTCGGCATGAGCTACGAACTGTCCGTATACGAGGAACATGCTATTTCCAAGGGTTCCAGTTCCAAAGCCGCAGCCTATGTGGGTGTGATGCATGACAATACACTTTACTGGGGTGTGGGTGTGGATGAGGATATTATTAAGGCATCCATCGCTGCCCTTACGGCAGCCGCAAACAAGCTGGCAGCACAGCAGCACATCACTTCCGGCAGAGAAGAACGTATTGTGGAGATAATCAGTTATATTCAGAGCGATTACAAGAATGTTACTTTAGAGACTCTCTCCGACACCTTCCATCTTTCCAAGCCTTATCTTTCCAAATATATCAAGGAAAAGGCCGGCATGACTTTTCAGGAGGTTGTCAAGGAGGAGCGCATGAAGAAAGCCCGCGCGCTGCTTCGGGAGACCAATCAGACAGTGGAGACCATCGCTGCGGAGGTGGGCTATGAGAACGTGGAGCATTTCAACAGATTGTTCAAGAAGAGCTACGGAATTACGCCGGTACAGTATAGAAAGCAGGGTTAACTTACTTTTCGGGGTATAACCAGCCGGCATATTCCAAAATAGACTGATTTTCCGCTTTTTTGTCGGATTTTTGCATCTGTTTCCTGTATTCTCTTGGAGATACCTGCATAATTTTGACAAAATAACGGTTAAAACTGGAGACGGAATGAAAGCCTACCGTCTCTGAGATATTCAGTACGGAATCCTCCGTGCTCCGCAGCAGATTACAGGCTTTTGTTATTCTGGTATTGTTTACAAAATCCAGAGGGGAAGTACCCATAATGTCATGAAAAACCCGGCGAAAATGGGTGGGGCTCCAGTGACAGAGGTCCGCAAGATACTCGATTGTAAACTGACTGCTGTAATTTTCTTCTATAAAATCCAGGGCGGGAGCGATGACCAGCGCGTTGTCGTTTTCCGCCTCTTTTTCTTTTTTTGACAAAGTCGGAGCATTTTCAGTGTTTCCTCCAATTTTCTCAAGGGTAAGAATTCGTACAATCTCAATGTACAGAGACAAAAGCAAGCCCTTTGCGCTGAGCTGATAACTTGGTTTTTGTTCTTCCAGTTCCCGGATAATCGAAATGACAAGCTGATAAATCTGAGGGTATGTTTCCCGATTAAAAATAACCTGAAGATTATGGGAAGCATACATGGACAAATCAAAATTCTTCCATGTGGTAGGAAGCATATTGCGAAACAGTTCCTGGGGATCCAGAAAGATATAGGACCAGTGGCTTTCCGTTCCGGGGGTACTGTAGGTCGTATGGGGAACATTTTTTGGAATGACGGTTACGTCACCTTCTTTAAAAGGAGCAGGTTCGCCAAAGATTTCCAGACAGCCGCTGTCGGAATGACAAATACCGATTTCCAGACAATTGTGAAAATGAAGCCTTCCGCTGGGAACATCTGAGATTTTCCAATAATCACCCGACAAAAGCAGTACGGGAAAATGCAAAGGAAGATAATAGTTTCTGTATTCTGTTATTACACTTTTTGATTTAGCCATGAGAACCTCCCTTTGACGAAATGGCGTTTCTTTTTCCTCTCATATACTATATATAGCAAGCAAATCGAACAAAATCAACCATAATCTTTCGAATATTTCTTTTTTTACCTCCATTTTTTATCCAAAATCTTTTGCAAAATTCTCAAACAAGGAGAAAGAATAGTTTATTCTGCTCATAAAAGCGGTACTTTTCAGCCCAAAATCGGTCATAAATGCAAATCTCCGAAAAACGAACATAGTTATTAATGGTCGAATTTGCATAGTTTTTATAGCATATTGATTAGAAATCACCGTCGAAGTGTATGATAATGTCCTTAGATAAGCACGAAATATGTACAATTTGACGAAACATTCCACAACAAGCATGGAGGAGGATGAATATGGCAAAGAAAAGTGATGCCAATAAGGTGGTAGTAAGAACAAAAACTACCTGGAAACATGCATTGAAGAGAGACTGGCAGCTGTATCTGCTTTTACTGTTTCCTCTGGCTATGGTATTTATCTTCAACTATGCTGCCTACCCCGGACTGAGAATGGTATTTATGGACTACAAACCGGCCAAGGGTTATGACGGCAGTGAGTGGGTCGGGTTGGCTACCTTTGTTAAGATATTTAAGGATGCTGATTTCCACAGGGCATTGAAAAGCTCCCTTGCTTTTAATCTGTTGGATTTGATTATCGGATTTCCGATGCCCATTATTCTGGCACTTATGCTGAATGAGCTTCGTTATCCCAAATTCAAGAAAGTAACGCAGACCATTCTTTATCTGCCGCACTTCCTTTCCTGGGTTATCATCGGTTCCGTTGCTTATACCATGTTCCGTACCAGCAGCGGTCTGGTAAATATCGCTTTGATGAACGCAGGAGTGATTGAACAGGGAATTAACTTCCTGGGTGAGAAATGGCACTGGGCGGTGACTTATCTGCTGGTAGGTGTCTGGCAGGGAATGGGCTGGGGAACCATTATTTACCTGGCGGCAATTACCGGAATCAGCGGAGAGCTTTATGAAGCGGCAATGATTGACGGCGCAGGGCGCTGGAAGAGAATGTGGCATATTACCCTTCCCGGCATCAAAAGTACGATAGTAACGTTACTGATTATGAACTTGGGACGTATCATGGGAAGTAACTTTGAAAGACTTGACCAGTTCGGAAATACGCAGGTAAGAGACTTCCAGTATCAGCTGGCTATCTACATATACGACAAGGGCTTGTCGGGAGGCAAATACAGTATGGCTACAGCGGTTGGTTTGTTCCAGTCGGTTGTGGGATTGATTCTGGTGTTGCTGGCAGACAAGGTTGCCAAGAAGCTTGGCGAAGACGGATTGCTGTAAGGAGGTGAAGGTGAATGGCTAAGAAAAAAGAAGAGGTAATTCGCGGCGCAGAGGTAACCAGCGATGGCAGCAGAGCGATTAACAAATTCCGTATCAGCGATTTTGTAATGATGGCAATTATTGTAATTCTTTGCCTGACCTGTATCCTTCCCTTTATTCATCTGGCTGCAAAATCCATATCAAGTGATGCAGCCGTTGTGGCAAAAAGAGTTTTCTTATGGCCAAAGGGGGTCACGTTTGCAGCATATAAGTCTATTTTTGTAGACGGCGGATTGACCTATTCCATGATATACAGTGTGATTGTTACATTAATCTTTACTTTGCTGGGAATGGTGGTATGTACCTGTGCCGCTTATCCTCTTTCCAAAAAGAGACTGAAAGGAAGAACATTCTTTACCTTCCTGCTGATGTTTCCCATGTACTTTGGTGCAGGTTTGATTCCCGCCTATCTGTTGATGAAGGATTTGCATTTGCTGGACACCATGTGGGTATTGATTTTACCTTTGATATATTCACCCTACAATATGCTGATTATGAAGACTTCCCTGCAGACCAGTATACCGGACAGCCTGGAGGAATCGGCATTTCTGGACGGAGCAAGCAATTTCCAAATATTGTTTAAGATTGTGTTGCCGCTTTCAAAGCCGGTGCTTGCGACATTGTCTTTGTTTTATGCGGTGGGACGTTGGAATGCATACGCTGACAACAAGTATTACATAAAGACCGATTCTTTAAAAATGGCGCAGTATAAACTGTCCCAGATGGTTTCCTCCGCATCGGAGGCACAGACCATTTCCCTTTCGGAAGCGGCAGCGGTTACCAGTACACCGGAGGTGCTGCAGGCAGCAGCCATAATGATTGTAACCATACCGATTATCTGCATTTATCCTTTTCTGCAGAAATATTTCGTAAAGGGCGTTATGATCGGAGCAGTAAAGGGCTGATTGATTACAGGTAGTTTTCCCGGAAGGCCGGGTATGAATAAAAACTATATCTAATTTAAAGGAGGAATTTATTTTATGAAGAAGAACACACTTCAGAAGGTTCTTGCCACAGCAATGGTTGGCGCTATGGCAATGGGCACTTTGACAGGATGCGGCAACGATCAGGGCAGTACACCTGTATCTGACACCCCTGCTTCTACAAGTCAGGAAAGCAGCACCCAGGCAGAGGGCGGAGAGACAAAAACAGAAGCGGTACCCGGTATTGAGGGTTATACTGCTTTCGCAGATCAGGTAACTCTGACCATTCCCGTTTATGACAGAGGTAAGGAAGGCGTTCCCGCAATCGGAACAGGCGACAACTATTGGGAAGGTTGGCTTCAGGAGAACTTCGGTGATAAGTACAATATCAAGCTGGAGTTTGAGCCCATCGCCCGTGGCGGTGTTCTCGAGGCTTACAACCTTTTGGCAGCTTCCGAGGATCTTCCTACTTTCCTGATGGAGTATGACTATCCCAAGCAGGCACAGTGGGTGGCAGACGGATTCCTGACAACCTATGATTTGGAGGAGTTCGCATTTATTGCTCCTACCTATTATCAGAGAATGGTTGACCTGGATCAGATTCAGTACACAACCATGAACGACGAGACATACTTTGTTCTTGCCGAGAGACCTTACTACAACACCAACTATACCTTTATCACATGGGTTCGTATGGACTGGTTAAAGCAGGTTGGCTACGATCATATTCCCGCAAACCGCGCTGAGTATGTTGACGCTATGACAAAGATTCAGAATGCAGGCATCTGTGCTCATCCCGCAGGAGGTGCCATGACCACCGGTACTGCAGGTATGGACCAGAACTATGCATTCAGAGATTATCCTACCAACGAAGAAGAGTGGGCAATGTACGGCGATTATGCAATTCCTGCTCTCGGTTGGGAGCCTAACAAGAAGCTTTTGAAGGAAGCAAACGAAAACTATGACCTTGGCTTTACCGATCCTGACTTCTACACCATTGATGCTGCTACCGCAGAGGCTAACTTCATCAACGGCCAGGCTTATCAGTACAGCGCTTATATTTCCGCTGACATGCCTGTTTTGAAGTCCTTCTATGAGAACAATCCGGATGCTGAACTGGCTATCCTTGTTCAGAACAATGTTGCAGATACCGATTACGGTACTGTACCCGCATTCCGTTCCAACAATCCCTTCGGTATGATGATTGGCTTCTCTTCTCAGGCAACCGAGGATGAAATCAAGGCTGCCATGATGTACATGGAGTGGTGCACACAGCCTGAAAACCTGATGACTTTCCAGTGGGGCTTCGAAGGCGAGCACTATACTCTGGATGAGAACGGTCTGCCTGTAGCAATTGCAGATTACTCCGGAGACAAGGTTCAGGGCTTCAACAACAACAAGGACTACTGGTGCGTAACCATTGAGGCAAGAAATGCAGGTACCATCGAAGATATGATTAAGGCATCTTCTCCTAAGGGTCTGCCTCAGGACTTCACCGATGATATTATTGAGAACTACTATCAGCAGGTTGCTGCATGGGAGAAGGGTTGGGTTCCCACAGACTGCATGTTTGCTACCGATATTCCCGCTGTAGCAGAATATCAGGGAACACTGCTTACTCTGTACGCTGAGCTGCGTGATGCACTGGTTATGTGCGACCCTGCAGATTTTGATGCTCTGTATGAGGAATCTGCTAAGAAGTATGCTGAGGCAGGTTATGCTGAAATTGCACAGCAGAGACTGGATGCTCTGAACAATGGCTTGAGCTCCAGAATGAAATAATTCGGACAACGAATCATAAGAACCAAATGAATGCGGCCCCCCGGCACCGTCTGGGGGGCTGTCTTAAAAAATATGTGTTTTCCGATTCCTGTTTGTAAATCATGATTGCCGGAAAAAGGAAAGTAAAATAAAATGAGAATCGGAAAACACATAAATTTAAGGCAAGCCCGGAAGGGCAGAACGGAGGACATATGCTGAAGCTGGAATACGATAAAAAGCAGATTGAAGAGGTTATCGACAAAATTGTAAAGAAGACCATGAACATGGACCTGACCTGGGACTGGCCCTGCGGGGTAGCTTACTATGGTATCGGTGAGGCATATGAAAAGACCGGAAAACAGGAATATCTGGATATGCTGAAGGACAGAGTGGATGAGCTGATTGACCTTGGACTGCCGAAGGTGTGGACAGTCAATGCATGCGCCATGGGACATTGCCTGATTACTCTTTATAAGGCAACGGGAGAACAGCGCTACTATGATATTCTGATGAGCAAGATTGCGTATATTACCAAGGATGCTCTTCGCTTTGGGGATAATGTGTTGCAACACACAGTTTCTGCCAACAATGATTTTCCGGAGCAGGCATGGTGCGATACCCTGTTTATGGCTGCTTTCCTTTTACTTCGTGTTGGTGTGATGAATCATGATGAGGCGATGATTGAGGATGCGCTGAACCAGTATTATTGGCATATCAAATATCTGCAGAATCCCAGCAGCGGACTTTGGTATCACGGATATAATAATCTGACCGGCGATCATATGTCCGGTATTTACTGGGGCAGAGCCAATGCCTGGGCAGCATATACCATGGCACAGGTGAGCGGAATTCTGCCGGAATGTTATCTTTATCCGAAATATATTGATATTGCAGGCTCTCTGAACGAGCAGCTGGCAACCCTGAAAACTCTTCAGACAGAAAACGGTCTTTGGAGGACTGTGCTGGATGATCCGGATTCTTACGAGGAGATTTCCGCTTCCGCAGGAATTGCGGCAGCAATGCTTACCAGAGGAAATCCTCTGCATTCCAAATATATCAACAAATCTATCAAAGGACTGTTGGAGAATGTCAGCGAGGACGGCAAAGTAATGAATGTGTCCGGCGGTACCGCTGTTATGAGAGACAAGGAAGGCTACAGAGGAATTCCGAAGGCATACATACAAGGATGGGGACAGGGACTTGCCCTGGCATTTTTCTCCACACTTCTGATTTCCGATGAGATTACAAAGGATGGTGCTCTGTAAATATGTTTCGCAGGAATTTCCTGTTCGGAGTGGACTCCGGCACGGCAAACATAATTGATGTCAGTGCAACGGATTTATACCAACCGGGCAAAGGCTACGGCTTTATCACAGAGAAAAACAGAAGAGAACAGGAACTTTTGAAAATATCGGAGTTAAATTCCGGTTTCGATACTTTTTACTGGTATCAGGATATGGATTTGACATACCCGGAGGATGATATTTCAGGCTGTTTTCTGGATTCGGATAAAATGGTAAGAGAACTTGAAGAGGAAGCCGGAGAAGAGTTTGCCGGAGAACACAGGCGTGTTCCGCTTATCTTTAAAGTGGATGTACCCCGTCAGGGGAATTATAAGGTGACCATTACCATTCGTACAAAGGAGCCCATGAAGGATGTACTGATTTTTGCGGGGCGCAGACATCTGGAGTTTTTCGGAGATATTCCGGGAAACACAGAGTTTACACATACCATGATGGTAAATGTGTGTGATATTGTACCAAGAGGGCAGACCAGGATATACACGGATAAATCTCTGGATATAACTGTGGTGGCAAATCAGCCCAGAATCAGCAGCATCAGCATTGCGGAAACGGTTTGCCCCGTGATTTACATAGCAGGTGATTCTACCGTGACGGACCAGAGCGCAGATTATCCTTATGCGCCGGGTACCAGCTATTCCGGGTGGGGACAGATGCTTTCCGCTTATCTGGATGAGAATATAGCAGTCTCCAATCATGCACATTCCGGCTTAACTACAGACAGTTTCCGAAAAGAAGGGCATTATGCTGTGATTGACCAGTACAGCAAACCCGGAGATTTTTTCTTCTGCCAGTTTGGGCACAATGACCAGAAGCTGCAGGAATTAAAGGCAGAAGGGGGATATCGGACCAATCTGCTCAGATATATCGGTGAATGCCGTGAAAAGGGGACATATCCTGTTCTTGTGACCCCTATTGCCCGAAACAGCTGGAAGGGAAATGACGGTTCCTATAATGATTTATTATGGGAATATGCGGAAACCTGCAGGGAGATTGGAAGAACTGCTGAGGTTCCCGTACTGGATTTGCATCAGCTGAGTAAAGATTTCATTATAGATAAAGGACTGGAAGCATCCAAGGCATATTTCTTTCCAAATGATTTTACACATAGTAATGATTATGGCGCATATTATATGGCCGGCCTTGTGGCAAAGGAAATTGTCAGAGTATGCGGAAATCATGAGGAGCCGGGTTACCGTTTTCTGGCAAAGTGCGTGACGGAAGGCTTCGGACAGTGGAATCCGGCAGAGGTAATTGCGGTGCCGGTAAAACCGAAAAAGTTTGAAGCTATGATAAATCCCTGGGGGGAAACCGAACTTCTCTCGGATATCAAAGATTTAGATGCACCTTTGGACAGAGTGACGGCATTGGATATGATTATCAAAACGGCAAGGTTTTTCCCCATAAATGTATATAATGATATGTTTACGGATGTAGTTGGTCACGAGTGGTATGCGGGTACCGTAGAATGTGCTTATCAGAATGGTATTATTGATGAACATTTGGTGGATAATCATTGTTTCTGTCCGGAAAAGGAGTTAACGCTGGAAGAATTTCTGGTGTTTGCCGTGAATGGATATAAGAGCAGGAAGACTCTTCCCGAAGAAATTGCCTGCGGGTATGATAATTGCTGTCAACCTTTTGCACGTGGCTTTATCAGGGCGGCCTGCAGTATCGGTATATTGAAATCCGACGGCAGCGAGCAGTTAAGCCGGGTGATTACCAGAAGGGAAGCGGTCGAAATTTGCAGAAAAATGAAAATTTAGTGTAGAGGGAGGAAAAAGAAATGTCCAAGGCACAAGGAGGGTTTACCCTTCCCGGAGAATCCGGCTATGAGGAGCTTACCTTAAAAATGGCCGAAAAGTGGGGAGCTGACGTCATCAGAGATAGCGACGGCACTGTTCTCTCAGACGAAATTGTTCATGCAGGCTATGGCATTTACTCCACAATATGTATTATCAGGGATCATAATGAATGGGCAAAAAAGAATACCGATAAGCTTCAGCAGACTTTTCTTTGTACTCCGGAGACAGTGGCAGAGAAAGAAGAAGTGACTATCCGTCTGATGGAGAGCTTTTTTGAAGAGCAGTTTCGTGTGAATGACAGCGAGGGGGCTTTCTCCTATTGGGAGGTTTATGACAGAACTGTCAATGAAAAAGTAGACAGGGAGAAGTGGACTTATCAAAAGGGGGAAGGCACGGTTACGTTAAGAGGAATCACTCCCTTTCATAAGTATACCGTCAGTTTCCTTGCCTATCGTATCTGGGAAGAAATCTCCATGTACAATCATACAACGAACCATTGGGACAAAGAGCATTTGATGCAGTTGGAGCCCAGATATCCAAAGACACAGGAGTATCTGCTTGGCTGGATGAAAAACTGGTGTGAGACTCATCCGGATACCACTGTGGTGCGTTTTACTTCCATGTTCTATAATTTTGTGTGGATATGGGGGAGCAGCGAAAGAAACAGAAATCTCTTTTCCGACTGGGCTTCCTATGACTATACCGTCAGTGATATTGCGCTGGAAGAATTTGAGCTGAAATACGGTTACCGTATGACTGCGGAGGATTTTATCAACAAGGGTCAGCTTCATGTTACCCATATGCCCGGCAATCAGCGGAAGGCTGACTGGATGGCATTTATCAATGACTTTGTTATTTCTTTCGGCAGACAGCTGATTGCTCTTGTTCACAGCTATGGAAAAAAGGCTTATGTCTTTTATGATGACAGCTGGGTTGGTGTGGAACCTTACAACGGAAGATTTCAGGAGTTTGGCTTTGACGGCTTGATTAAATGCGTATTCTCCGGTTATGAGGCGAGACTTTGCGCAGGTGTGGATGTTCCGACCCATGAGCTTCGGTTGCACCCCTATCTGTTTCCTGTAGGACTTGGTGGAGCACCTACATTTGCGAAAGGCGGCAATCCGACACTGGATGCCAAGAAATACTGGAACAGCGTGAGACGTGCATTGTTACGTGTCAAGATTGACAGAATCGGTCTTGGCGGATATCTGCATCTGGTGCAGGATTTCCCGGATTTTTGTGATTACATAGAAAAGGTTTCCGATGAATTCCGGTTGATTCGTTCCTTCCATGATTCCGGTAAGCCCTATACCATCAAGACAAAGGTAGCGGTTTTACATTATTGGGGAGCACTGCGCTCCTGGAGTCTGTCGGGGCATTTTCATGAGACAGATATGCACGACCTGATTCATATTAATGAGGCATTGTCCGGTCTGCCGGTGGATGTCCGCTTTATTTCCTTTGAGGACGTGAAAAAAGGTGCATTGAAAGATGTGGATGTTGTCATCAATGCGGGGTATGCGGGCAGTGCATGGAGCGGCGGAGACAGCTGGAAGGATGATGAGCTGGTGACAATTCTTACCAAATGGGTATATGAAGGAGGAACCTTTATCGGTGTTAACGAACCTTCCGCAGCAGAAGGATATGACAGATTTTTCCGTATGGCACATGTGCTGGGTATTGATGAGGATACCGGTGCAAGGGTATGTCACGGAAAATGGAGTTTTGAAGCAGATGATACCGAGGAGCTTCTGCCGGCCGGGGCAACCGTGGAGCCAAAGGAGCATTTGTACCTGACCGATGGCAGGGCAAAGGTACTGCTTGCGGATGACGACAGACCGCTGGTCACTATAAATGATTTCGGAAAGGGAAAAGGCATTTATCTGGCATCTTTCCAAGTGGATCAGGAAAATACGCGTATGCTGTATCAGCTGATACGTTATGCAGGGGGAGAAGGTACAAGCGGGCTTTATATGACAGATAATTTATACACCGAATGTGCATACTATCCCGAGAGCGGAAAGCTTGTGGTTATCAATAACAGCGACAGAGAGCAGACAACAACCATTCCTACCGAAAAGGGGGACAGGACTGTAACCATCGCACCCTATGACACTGTTTTTACAGAGATTTAGAAGCGTGTACCGCATGGCGCACTAAAAAAAAGTTCAGGTGGACGAACCACCTGAACTTTTTTATGGCTTGTTAATGTCTTCAAAGCCGGGTTCTACAGCGACATGTGACACCTTATTGTAACGCAGCTCCAGGAAATGAGCACGATCCTTGTTGAAAAGCTTTCTCAGATCATCGGAATAACCTACAACAACCCAGGGGAACATTTCGTTCATCTTTTTCAACATTTCCTGAGCAGTAGCCTCATTGGGAACACCAATGGTGTACCCGCTCTTTTCGCCATCAACAAAGATAACCACACTGTAGGTGACACCGGTCTTGATTCCGTTGGTGCGGTGTGTCGTGGTATTCTGGTAAGCCCACAGTATCTTGTTGTTGGCAATGGCTTTGGGAACAATGCTGTTCAAATCATAATAAGTGCAAAGACGGCCGATTTTGATGGTTCCCTTTTTGTTATAGGAGGTTGCGGAAGCGAGATCGGATTCAATGGAAGATTCGCTGTAGCCGGCATCCTCATAGGCTTTGCGGAACTTTTTCATATAGCCGCCCTTGGAGGCCTTTACAATACGGTAAATACCAAAGCCGACAAAAAATATACCGAGCAGGCACATAAAGATATAAAATACAGCATTGCTGTTCACTGCAGAAGTACCGGTTACATCAATATAATAAGGAAGAGTACCGTCATCAATATCGGCGGCAGACCAACCTGCCTCTGAAAAATATTCTTCGAAATAGTCGTATTCATCATTGCTCAATTTATGTATTTTTCCCACAAGATGAAGAGGGGTGGAGCGAACCTCGTTGTAGGTGTTCTCAGCGATTTCTTCCATCTGGTTCTCATATTTCACAGGAACCTTGATGCTCATATAACGGAAGTCGGTGGCGTTGTCATTACCGGTCCAGATAACATAATAAAGGTCAGTGGTGGTGCGGCGGTGTGTGGAAGTGTTTTCACTGTACTCCTCCATATAGCATCCGAAATTGGCGGTTACGTCAATTTGCACCAGCTGGTTTCTGATTTCATCGGGCTCCAAATCCTCAAAAATTTCATAACCGTTTACTGTAGCAATAGTATCCGGAAAGATACCGATTATGATGAAAATTCCGATTAAGATGAGAATAACGGAACCAATCATGGAACTTTTAAAACTTTTTTTCTTCAGTGCTTCAAGCATAATATGCCTCCTCATTTCGAAGATAATAGTATCGCTAAGACTTTAGCATAGTAAAGACGGAAGTGCAAGAACTAATTTAGTGCGGATTTCCGTGAAAAGTTATCAGAGAAACCGTAAAAAGTAAAAATATAAGGAAATTAAGAATTGCCGGAAGGTACAAATGTTTACAGTTTGGCGTGAATCATGTAAAATAGAGAACAGAGTAGCGCTCATGGCGCAGAAAAGAGGATGAAAGATATGAAATTCAAAGATATGCCTTACGAGAGAGTGAATTTTGACGAGGTAGAAAAGGAGCTGAAGGGCCTCATGGAGGAATTTGATGCGGCAAAAAGCGGAGAGGAGCAGTTTGCGGTACATCAGAAGTTCTATGAGCTGAACGATAAGGTGAGCACCTTGTATACAATTGCACACATTCGCTTTGACATTGACACCACGGATTCTTTCTATGAAAAAGAGAAGGAATATTACGATGAGAAGCTGCCTCTGTACAGCAACATGGTACTGGCTTACGAAAAAAAGCTTTATGATTCCCCTTACAGAGAGTATCTGGTAAGCAAAATCGGTCCCGTTGCTTTCAAAAACATGGAGATTGCCCAAAAAGCCATGGATGAAAAGCTGATTCCCCTGATGCAGGAGGAGAATGCTTTGACGATGGAATATGACAAGCTGATTGCAAGTGCCAAAATTCATTTTGACGGTAAGGAACTGAATTTGTCCCTGTTACGCCCTTATCTGGTCAATCAGGACAGAAGTGTGAGAGAAGCCGCTTATAAAGAGTTCAGTGCCTTTTTTGAAGCAAATGCGGACAAGCTGGACGAAATTTATGACAAACTGGTAAAGAACCGTACTGCCCAGGCGAAGAAAATGGGTTATGACAATTATCTGGAACTGGGCTATTACCGTATGGGCCGGAACTGTTACGGTCAGAAAGAAGTCGAGGCATTCCGCGACCAGGTGAAGAAGGATTTTGTTCCCTTTGCTGAGGAACTTCATGAGAGAAGAAGAAAGAGACTTGGTTTGGATAAATTAAAGTTCATTGACAGCTCTGTATACTTTAAGGAAGGAAACCCTGCTCCTTTCGGGACTCCCGATGAGATTCTGGCAGCAGGACAGAAGATGTACAAAGAGCTTTCTCCCGAGACAGGGGAGTTTATGGACTTTATGATGGAGAATGAATTGTTTGATGTTCTTGGCCGTAAGACCAAGAGAGCCGGCGGGTATATGACCTATATGCCTGTTTACAATTCTCCCTTCGTATTTGCAAACTTTAACGGTACCAGCTCAGATGTGGATGTGATTACCCATGAGTGCGGACATGCATTCCAGGGTTATCTGTCCGGTAAAGATCCTATCAGAGAGCATTCCGATATCGGTATGGAGACAGCAGAAATTCACTCTATGTCCATGGAATTCTTTACACAGGGCTGGATGAATTTGTTCTTTGGTGACAGGGCCGATGACTATATTGAGATGCATCTGGAGGATGCGGCAGCTTTTATTCCCTACGGCTGTATGGTCGATGAATTCCAGCATATCGTATATGAGAATCCCGACATGACTCCTGCGGAGAGACATGCAGCATGGCTGAAGCTGGAGCATGAGTACAGACCTCATATGGATTACGGCGATGACAAATTCTTCGGAAAGGGCGGCTACTGGCAGAGACAGGCACATATTTATGATTCGCCGCTTTACTATATTGACTACTGTCTGGCTCAGACTTGTGCATTGCAGTATAAGGTTAAGATGGATGAGAATTATCAGGAAGCGTGGAAAAGTTATCTGAAGCTCTGCAAGCTTTCTGCCAGCGATTTCTTTACCAATATGATAAAAGAGGTGGGATTGGACAGTCCTTTTGAGCCCGGCTGCATGAAAAATATCGTGGAAAAACTTGAAAAATATGTGAAATAGATGTGAAAAATATTGCAATAGCATTGAGTCATGCGGTATAATTTGTGAGATATGTGCGCAGAAGCTTGCTCACAGCGCACGACTCAATGCGAAGCAGAGCAGTCTAGGAAGGAAATAAAAATGTCTAAGAAAGTAACAGAGAACACTGAAGAAAAGCAGGAAAAGGTTTTAACCAAATATGATCTGAAGATGCAGAAAAGAGCTGAGGAGAAGAAAAAGGCGCAGAGAGAAGAGCGCATCGGCATGATGATAGGTATTGCCATTGTAGTCGCACTTGTATGCCTGGTTGCGTCCTTCCCCATCCGTTCTTATCTTACCGTAAACGGCACCTATGTTAAGGTAGCGGGAGAAAAGGTATCAAGAGTTGAATTTGACTACAACTACAATTTGGTAAAGAGTGATTATTATACCCAGAACGGTTATTATCTCAGCATGTTCGGAATCGATTTAAGCGGAGATTTGTCTACGCAGATGTATTCCGACACCATGAGCTGGAAAGACTATTTTGAGCAGCTTACAATCCAGAACATTGCCAACAATAAGGCTCTGCGGGATCAGGCCAAGGCAGCAGGCTTTACCTATGATGCTACCGAGGAGTATGCGAAGTATCTGGAGGATCTCAAGAAAGCGGTATCGGAAGCCGGAGTGACGGAAAAGGAGTATATTCAGCAGTCTTACGGGACCTATGCAACTGCATCACGGTTGAAGGAATATATTATCCAGGGAATGGAAATTAATGCCTTTTATAAAAAACTTTCCGAGGATAAAGCCCCTTCCGACGAAGAGATTCAGGCTTATTATGAAGAGAATAAGGACAGCTACGATTCCGTTGATTATCGTCTCACCATTGTCAATGCGCAGCTTCCCACAGAACCTACGGAACTGGCAGATCCTGTGGAAGAGAGCGAAACAACGGAGGGAACAGGAGCGGAGACGTCCGATAAAGAGGAGACTTATCAGCCTTCAGAAGCTGAAATTGCTCATGCCATGAAGATGGCGAAGGAAGAAGCAGAGGAAGCTTTGAAGACAATTTCCACAGACGGAGAATTAAGGGAGAATGTCTTGAAAAGCAGTGCCGCAAGCCTGCTTCAGGATTGGTTGTTCTCTGAGGAGAGAAAGGCCGGAGATACTACAATTGTAGAAAATTCTACATCCAACTTATATTATGTAGTGGAATTTGAAAAACGTTATCGCGATGAAACACCCTCCGCAGATGCCAGAATTATCATTGTAGCCGATGATGCTACAGTGGGAGCAGATGCAATACTGGATGAGTGGAAGAGTGGAGCCGCAACGGAAGACAGCTTTGCGGAAACAGCTGACAAATACGATTCCTCCATGGAAGGCGGATTGTATGAGGGCCTGATTAACAGCGAATTGCCCGAGAATCTGGCGGAATGGCTGTTTGACAGCGCGAGAGCAGCGGGTGATACCGCAGCAATAGCCGGTGAGGAAGGAGATGCTTCCTATGTGGTTTATTATGTAGGAACCAATGATCCCCGTTGGAGTCTGACCATCGAAAGTCTTCTGTTACAGGATACCATGGATGCGTACATGGATGAAATTACAGAGGGTTACGAGGTTGAAGATACAAAAGGTAACCTGAACTATTTGAAAGTGCAGGCTGAAGCTGAGAGTGCTGCAGCGGAAAGCAGTGAGGAATCTTCCGAGAGCGCTGCAGAATAAGGTAAAAAGGATATTGTATAACAGGACGGCGGTGGGATTTTCTCACCGCCTTTTTGAGAGAGAGGAAGCATGACAGAAAAAGCATTGGTATTGGATATAGACGGAACTCTGACAAACTCCGCAAAGGAAATCACTCCTGCTACGAAAACCGCTATTCAGAATTTGATGAAGCGGGGACAGAAGGTGATTCTGGCATCAGGCAGGCCAACGCCCGGAATGCGCAGATATGAGGAAGAGTTGGAACTGGAAAAGTATGGCGGATATCTGCTTTCCTTTAACGGAGCAAGGATTGTGGACTGTCATTCGGGAGAAATTATATATCAGAGAATTCTTCCGTTGACGATTCTTCCCGGTCTTTACGGCTTTGCGAAAAAGAACGGCTGTGGCTTGATTACTTATCTGGGAAATGAAGTGATTTCCGCGTTCCCGGTTGACAAATATGTGGAAATTGAAGCACGTATCAACGGACTGCCGGTAAGAGAGGTATCGAATTTCCTGAACTTTGTGGATTTCGATATCAATAAATGCCTTATGACCGCAGACCCGGAGAAGGCAGAGATTTTTGAGGAGGAGCTGCGTGAAAAGTACGGACATATTGCAAGTATTTATCGTTCGGAGCCGTACTTTATAGAGATTATGCCCAAGGATGTGGATAAGGCAGCCTCTCTGGACAAGATGCTTCCCTCTATCGGTATAGCAAGAGAGAATACTGTATGTTGTGGGGACGGATTCAACGATATTTCCATGATTCGTTATGCAGGTGTGGGTGTCGCCATGGGAAATGCGCAACAGCCTGTCAAGGATGCGGCCGACTATATAACGGCTACAAACGATGAAGACGGTTTGGTTCGGGTAATCGAAAAGTATTTTAGTTAAAAGAGAAAAGGAGGGAAGCGCGTGGACAGCGGGACAAGGATAGCTGTGCCGGATAAGGCAAGACATATTGTAAACACCATTCAGGCAGCAGGATATGAGGCTTATGTGGTGGGTGGCTGTGTGCGCGATTCTCTTTTGGGAAGGGAACCCCAGGATTGGGATATTACCACTTCTGCCAGACCGGAACAGGTAAAGGCACTTTTTCCCCGCACCGTAGATACTGGTCTGCAGCACGGAACGGTTACCGTTTTACAGGATAGGGAAGGCTTTGAAGTTACTACCTATCGTATTGACGGAGAGTATGAAGACAGCCGCCATCCCAGAGAGGTAGCTTTTACTCGGAATCTGGAGGAGGATTTAAAACGGCGGGATTTTACAATCAATGCTATGGCTTATAACGATGACAAGGGATTGGTTGATATTTTCGGCGGAACAGAGGATATCCGGGCGGGAATCATCCGTTGCGTGGGCAAACCGGCGGAGCGTTTCGGAGAGGATGCTTTGCGGATTTTGCGGGCAATCCGTTTTTCCGCTCAGCTGGGATACAAAATTGACGATGAAACGAAGGAAGGAATCAGAGAGCTGGCTCCCACTCTGAAAAATATCAGTGCAGAGCGGATACAGACGGAACTGGTGAAAATGATGGTTTCACCTCATCCCGATTACCTGCGGGAGGCATACCTGCTTGGAGTGACGAAAGTATTTCTTCCGGAGTTTGATTTGGCCATGGAGACTGAGCAGAGACATCCTCATCACATGTACAGCGTGGGTGAGCATATTCTGCACTCTCTTTCGGCAGTGGAGGCGGACAAGGTTCTTCGCCTTACCATGCTGTTTCATGATATCGGAAAGCCTGCAACGCTGACTGTTGATGAAAATGGGATAACCCATTTTCATGGTCATGCAGCCGTCAGCGCAGAAATGGCAAAAAAAATTCTGCGCAGACTGAAGTTTGATAACGATACGATTTCCATGGTGAGCAGACTTGTTTTGTATCATGACTACGGCAATGATACGGAGCCGACCATGCGTCTGGTCAGAAGAGCCATGAATAA
This sequence comes from Lachnospiraceae bacterium, assembly GCA_022769665.1. Taxonomy (GTDB): domain Bacteria; phylum Bacillota; class Clostridia; order Lachnospirales; family Lachnospiraceae; genus Acetatifactor. Next base: position 40,432 of record JALEIR010000023.1, read on the forward strand.
AATAGGAGAAGATGCGTTTCCTGCTCTATTTCAGATCAGGTATGCGGATATGTGTGCCCAAAGCGATTACCAAAGAGAAGAAAAAACAAGACAGCTGGAAAAGTGGAGAATGCTGTATGAAAAAATCCTGGAAGAGAAGCAGTGTGTTTCGCTGAAAACGCTGGCAGTTACCGGTTCTGATTTGATTGCAGCGGGGATGAAGCCCGGAAAGGAGCTTGGAGATATGCTTCAAAAGCTATTGGAGATGGTATTGGAGGAACCCTCACTCAATACGAAGGATCAGCTGTTGGAAAAAGTCATAAAAATCAAAGACTGACGGGAAACATACTTTTATCCCCCCTCTCATATGATAGATTAGACCTGACTTAAAGAGCCTTAAGAAAGGTGCCGGTCAGGCATGACGTAAGGACTATCGGGAGGGCGGTCAGGTGAACGACAGAGCAGTAGAATTACTGGAACAGTATGATATAGAGGTGCTTCGGACCAGAAAGGGGAGAAGTGCCATTGTGTGCGATACCGACAAAGGATGCCTGATTTTCAAGGAATATGCGGGAAATGATGAACGGGCAGCGTTACAGAACAGATTGCTGCAGGCAATCCGGGAAACAGATGCTTTACAGACGGAGGCGATTGTTCCCGACAGGGAAGGACAGCTCCTTGTCAGAGACAGCGACGGGAATGCCTATATTCTGAAAACCTGGCAGGATGGCAGAGAATGTAATATTGGTGACAGGGGGGAATGCATACAGGCGGTACGGCTGTTGGCGAAGCTTCATGAAGTCATGGTTCTGCCGGCAGACACGCCGGGACTTCCCGTCCCTTTTTCTCCGGAGAAGGAATACGAGAAACACAACCGTGAAATACGGAAGGTGCGAAAGTTTCTGAAGCAAAAAGGGCAAAAGCAACAATTTGAAATCAGCCTGTTAAGTGCCTGTGATTATTTTCTGGAGCAGGCATTAGAGGTTACCGGGGATTGGATGCGGTACAGTGATGCCTTTTGGAACAATCCGGAGCAGGGAAAAATGGTGACGTTTTGCCATGGAGATTATCAGTATCACAACCTTCTCATGGGAACTGAAGGCTGGTTTGTGGTTAATTTTGAGAGATGCCTGCCTGACGATCCCATTAGGGATTTATGTTTGCTTATGCGTAAACTTTTGGAAAAAAGCAATTGGTCCGTATCTCTTGGACGGGATTTGCTGAAAGTTTACGAGGAGGAACGTCCCATCTCTGCCCGTAGCAGAATAGATTTGTATTATCGTCTGGCATATCCGGAGAAATTCTGGAAGATAGTAAATTTTTATTTTAACTCCGGAAAAGCCTGGATTCCCGGGAAAAATCAGGAGAAGTTGGACAGAGTGATATCACAGGAAAAGGAAAAACAGCAATTTTTGAATCAGGTATTCAGAGAGGTCTGTTCTTTGAGAGAATAAGGAGTAAGCAGTGACGGACAAAAGAGACAAGAAAATCAAATATACTTTCAGAACAGGAATGGTTACCGCTTTTCTGATTTGTTTTCTGACTGCCTGTGCAAATCCCTTTGGAGAAAGCGGAGGCAGGGAAGCAGGTGAACCATCGTCGGAGAGTGCGGATACGGGTTTTGTTGTGCCGGGACCGGACAGTTACGATTCTGCGGATACCGCAATACTGATAGGGCGTGACGAAAAGGCCGGAACAGTCACTTTTCTGAATCTGGATTTGGGAAAACAGTACACGTTATCTGTTGACGGAACAACAAGATTATACGATAAATACGGCGAAAGCATTTCTCTGGATCAGGCGAAGCCGGGGGATATTGTGGATATCACCTTCTTAAAATCGAAGAAACATCTGACCACGTTACAGCTTTCTCCGTCTGCCTGGAGTTTTACGGGGATACAGAACTATGAGTTTAACACAGTTCGGAATGAAGTGAGTATTGGCTCTGAAGTATATAAGCTTACTTCCAACACAAGGTATTTTTCAGATGACAGAAAAATTGACGGCAGAGATTTGAATTCCGCAGATGTGCTTGGCTTTCAGGGAATTGACAGCCGGGTGCTGACCGTCCGGGTGGAAAAGGGGCATGGCTATCTCAGGTTGGCCAATGACGAGAATTTTATCGGCGGCTGGATAGAAATCGGTCAGTCACAGATTCAGAAAATATCGGAGGATATGCTGCTGCTTGTACCGGAGGGAAGCTATCAGGTAAATATCAGCAACAAGGGTGGCGGAGGTACCAAGAGTGTGGTAATTAACCGAAATGAGGAGACCACACTGGATATCGGAGATTTGGAGATACCGGAGCCGCAGTACGGTCTTGTCCTGTTTTCCACAGATCCTACGACCACGGAGGTCTATATCGACGGGTCCAAGGTGGATATTTCAGAGCCTGTGAGCCTGATGTACGGAATCCATCAGATGATTGCCAGAGCGGAGGGTTATCAGTCCATTACCCAATATATCCGGGTAGCCCAGGAGTCTGCGGGCATCAATGTGGTATTGGATGCAAATGTATCGGAGGAAGAAGAAAGTACATCGGAGTCCGAATCGTCTGTGGCAACGACCACAGATTATTATAAGGTTTACGTGGATGCACCGGAAGGTGCGGAGGTATATCTGGACGGAAACTATGTGGGTATATCACCCTGCAGCTTTAAGAAGACTGCGGGAACCCATGTCATTACATTGAGAAAGACGGGCTATGAGACCAGAAGCTATACTGTACAGGTAGATGACGAGGAAAAGGATCTGTCATATTCCTTTGCAGATTTGGTGCAGGATACCGGTAATTCCGTTTCGGGTAACAGCTCTTCAAACTAATGCGGCAAATCTCCGCAATATTACGGAAAATACCTTGACAAACCACGGAAAAACAGATATATATAATATAGACGTTTCACTAGAAGCATCTACGAAAATACAAAAAAGAAAACTCATTACAGGAGGAGTTCAATATGAACAAGACAGAGTTAGTTGCAGCTATTGCTGAGCAGGCTGGTGTATCCAAGAAGGACGCTGAGAAGACACTGAAGGCTTTTACAGATGTTGTTGCTGATGAGCTTAAGAAGGGTGGAAAGGTTCAGCTGGTTGGCTTCGGTACTTTTGAAGTATCCGAGAGAGCAGCAAGAGAAGGCAGAAATCCTCAGACCGGTAAGGCTATGAAGATTAAGGCTTCCAAGGCACCTAAGTTTAAGGCTGGTAAGGCTTTAAAGGATATGCTGAACTAAGTATAGCTGATTTTTCATAGGTGAAAAATTTTACAGCGGAGAACCTTCGATGGTTCTCCGTTTTTCTTTGGAGGAAAATATGAGACTGGATAAATATTTAAAGGTATCGCGGCTGATTAAGCGCCGTACGGTTGCCAATGAGGCATGTGACAGCGGACGTGTTCTGATTAATGATAAGCCTGCCAAGGCATCTGCCAATGTGAAGGAAGGAGATATCATTACCATTTCCTTCGGTAACAAGGAGGTGAAGGTAGAGGTTTTGGACGTACAGGAAACTGTTAAGAAGGAGGAAGCCGGCGAGCTTTTCAGGTATGTTTAAGTAACAGTCATGAATCGGAAGGCTCCGGCATAGGCTTTTGTAGAGGAAACAAGAAATACATGTTTTCACAGATTGGAGGAGCCTATGGAGGAACTGAGCAGCAGTACACGTATGCATAAGGTAACGATGACAAACCGGCGAAGCTGTACCGTAAGCGGTGTCAGCGATGTACTTTCCTTTGATATACATGAAATTCTGCTTGAGACAGAGCAGGGAATGCTGATGATAAAGGGTGATGATCTGCATGTAAACAGACTTACGCTGGAAAAGGGCGAAGTGGATGTGGATGGCAGGATTGACAGCTTTACCTATTCCGATGCGGGAGGAAGCGGACATAAGGGAGAATCCTTTTTGACGAAGCTGTTCCGTTAGACTCTATGGCAAATGAAAACGAATTTCTTTTACATGCCCTGTTGATGGGCATTTTTATTACATTTGTATATGATATTCTCCGGATTTTCCGCAGAGTGATTTCCCATAATGCCTTTTTTGTCTCACTGGAGGATTTGGGATTTTGGATATACTGCGGAGCAGAGGTCTTTCTGCTGATGTATCACGAAAGCAATGGAATGCTGCGCTGGTTTGCAGTACTGGGTGCTTTGGTGGGGATGATGCTGTACAAAAAACTGATGAGTCCTTTCTTAGTCAAATATGTCTCATTGCTGTTGAGTAAGATGATGAAAATAATTGGTAAAATATTACATCTGGTTTTCAGGCCTTTTGAAATTCTTCTGAAAAAAGCAGGAAAAGGAGCTTACAGAGTGGGACGAGGGTTGAAACAGATAACAGGAAGAGTCAGACGGCGGATGAAAAACAGGTTGACGTATATTCTGAAACTGTTTAAAATGAGCTTAAAGAAGTAGACAGACTCGGAAAGGAGTACCTATGGCGAGAACAGGGCGTAAGGTTGCCTATCGGAAAAGGCATCAAAATCGCTTCAGTATGTTTTTGGTAATGCTGGTGGTTGCAATGATTATGGTGGTGGTGGCCGTAAAGAGCATTGAGCTGCAGCAGAAAATTGATGTGAAGGCTGAGGAGAAAAGACAGCTGGAGGAGCAGATTGCTGCGGAACAGGAGCGTGCCGAAGAGATAGAAGAATTCGGGAAAGAAGTTCAGACCAAGGGTTATATTGAAGATGTCGCACGAGAAAAGCTGGGTCTGGTTTATGAAGGTGAAATTTTGTTTAAAGAAGATAAATGAAAAGGGAGCGGAAGCTCCCTTTTTTTGTGTGAGACCGGAGAGGAAAGCTGTGCGGAATATGTCGCAAAACTTTAAGGAAATCTGTCCCTGATTTGACAAAAAAAGCGGAAGCACAAATTTATAATCTGGCTTACCGCCTGAAAAAGACGGCAGAAAGGCTGGTATTTGGAGATGAGGACAGAGGAGAGTGAAATTCGGACAGCGCAGGTATCGGATTTGTGCAGAAGGAGACTGCTCAATTATGCGGACAGCTTTTATGAACTGGCGAGAAGCTACGATAGGGAGTTTTGTCCGGGTGAGGAGGACAGGCAGACAATACTCTCCGAGAGAAGGTTATGGGAGAACAGACAGATTTTGAAAAGTCATTTGAACGAAATGGCAAAAATCATGACAGAGATTGCCTGTGAAGTTTTATGTTACAAACCTATGGAGGATAGAAAGAAGCGCATGCTTGCCCGTGCCATGCATGAAGAGGGAATCAAAGTGGAAAATCCCTGTTATATGTCCCGGGACGATGGGGAGGAATCGATAGTTCTTACCATGAGTACAGAGAAGGGGGAAAGTGCTTCCGCGGAAGAGGTTGTTGACATGATTTCCGTTCTGTTGGACAGAAGGCTTCAGCTGTCTGCCACAAGTCCTTTTGTGATAGAACGAAGACCCCAAAGTTTTATACTGGAGAAAGAGGCACGCTATTTGGCTTTGACAGGGTTTGCCAGGGCAATTAAGGAAAACGAGACGGTTTCGGGAGACAACTACGCTGTTCTGGAGGCGGAAAAGGGAAGAATTACCGTTATGCTTTCCGATGGGACAGGTTCGGGGGAGCAGGCGGGGAAGGACAGTGAGCAGGTGCTGGATTTGATGGAAAAATTTCTGGAGGCAGGTTACAGCACAGATGCTGCCGTAAAAATGATTAATACCGCATTGTTTGCAATGGGGGAGGACAAGAATCATCCTACACTGGATATCTGTGATATTGATTTAAATCTTGGCAGCTGCGAATTGAGAAAGGTAGGAGGTGCGGCTTCCTTTCTGAAAAGAGAGAGGGAAATCGAACAACTTTCGGAGAGTAACCTGCCCCTGGGTATCTTTCGGCAGACTCAGTTTCAGCCGTTACAAAGAGGACTTTTGGACGGAGACTATCTTGTCATGATGTCGGACGGAGTTGTGGATGCGTTCGGGGAACTGGATTATGAGAATACCATATGCGCTGTCTTGTCTGAAATGAAGGAGCAGAATCCCGGTGAGATGGCAGATAAGCTGTTGCGGGAGGCACTCATCGCCGCAGGGGGACGAATAAAGGATGATATGACCATAGGAGTTATCGGAATTTGGGAGATACGGTAATGTCTGTAATACTTGATTTTTTCAACAGAATGAGATACCATTTTGCATATGGATAAACAGCAGAAAACAGAAGAAAAAGTGTACTCCTACATGGAGGAAAATCATATGGTACAGCCCGGGGATAAATTGATTCTCGGCGTTTCCGGAGGGGCAGACTCAGTTTGCCTCTTATTTCTGTTGCTGGAATACAGAAAAAGAACAGACTTTGAGATGACAGTCGTGCATGTAAACCACGGGCTTCGGGGAGTGGAGGCACAGGAGGATGCCTGCTATGTGGAGAAGCTTTGCAGGGAATGGGAGATTCCCTTTTATCCGGTGCAGGGAGACGTCAGAAGTATCGCGGCAGAGGAAAAGTGTTCCTGTGAGGATGCGGGAAGGCGCCTGCGGTACAGGGTGTTTCAAAAGGCAGCCACCGAGCTTGGGGGAGCAAAGATTGCAGTCGCTCACAACAGCAATGACAGAGCGGAAACCATGTTGCTTCATCTCTTTCGGGGCAGCGGGCTTAAGGGACTTTGCGGTATGGAACCGGTACGCGAAAACATTATTCGTCCCCTCCTCTGCCTTGAGCGGGAGGAGATTGAAGCATATTTAAGAGAAAAAGGTATTTCCTGGTGTACCGACAGCACCAACGGAGAGGATGCATATACGAGAAATCGTATCCGGCATCATATCTTACTTTATGCGGAACAGGAAATTTCCGAGAGGACAGTCAGTCATATGTGCAGGACAGCGGAGCTTCTGTCTGAGACGGAAGAGTATCTGAGGCAGCAGGCGGAAGATGCAGGACGGCGATGTATTGACGGAAACAGGATTGATGTTGTTTCCTTTGGAGCGCTTCATCCGGTACTGCAAAAGAAAATACTGTTACATTGCATGGAGGATTTGTCTCCTACGGGAAAGGATATTGCTGCCGTCCATGTGAAGGATGTTCTGACTTTGTTTGAACGTGAAGGAAACCGCAGTATCTGTCTTCCCTTCGGAATTCGATTTTACAGGCAGTATGATGCGGTGTTTTTTGAACGTGACGATGAGGAGAGACCGCGGCAGGAGGCATTGCCCAAACTTGAATTTTCGGAACTTTTTCTGAAAAATCGGGAGGAAGTTCCCAGAAATAAGTATACGAAATGGTTTGACTATGATAAAATAAAGAAATCGCCGGTGGTTCGTTTCCGTCAGAAAGGTGATTATCTTACAATATCCGACGGAAAAGGAAATGTGGTTCATAAATCGCTGAAGGACTATATGGTGACGGAGAAAATTCCCCGGGAAATGAGGGACAGAATTCCTGTACTGGCGGAGGGCAGCCACATATTGTGGCTGATCGGATACCGTATCAGCGAATATTATAAAATTGACAGGAATACAAAACACATTTTACAGGTAAAATTATTAGGAGACTGCACAGACAGCAGAACGGAGGAGAAACATGGCTGAGCACATAAGAGTACTGTTATCGGAAGAAGAGGTTGACAGGAGAATTCAGGAAATCGGAGAACAAATCAGCAGAGACTATGCCGGCAAAAAGGTTCATCTGGTATGTGTATTGAAGGGTGGAAGCTTTTTTATGTGTGAACTGGCAAAGAGAATTACGGTTCCCGTATCACTGGATTTCATGTCTGTATCCAGCTACGGAAGTGATACAAAATCAAGCGGTGTTGTAAAGATTGTAAAAGATTTGGACGAGTCCCTGAAGGACAAGGACGTCATTGTGGTGGAGGACATTGTGGACAGCGGAAGAACGTTAAGTTACCTGTTGGAGATGCTGCGTGACAGAGGACCTGCATCACTGCGGCTCTGCACACTGCTGGATAAACCTGACAGACGTGTCATTGATGTAAATGTAGATTACACCGGATTCCAGATTCCTGATGAGTTTGTAGTGGGATATGGTTTGGACTATGACCAGATGTATCGTAATCTCCCTTACATCGGAGTTGTGGAATTTGATAATTAGGAGGCTTGCGAGTTGAAGCAGGAAGGCAGAAAGTTTTTTTCGTATTTTATATTGATTCTCGGCATATTGACAGTAGTTTTATTTGTCGGCATTTTGAGACAGAAGGTGGAGGAAGATTATTCCAAAGCAGAATTCATTGCCGATATGGAAGCCGGTAATGTGACCAACGTAGAGATTCAGCTCAACAGTGAGACACCTACGGGTGCACTATACATCAATCTGAAAAACGGTGACGATAAGACATTGTATGTGTCGGACATCGTGGAGATGGAAGAGATAGTCAGGTCATACGGCTTTGACCCTATGGTTCATGATGTGAGGAGAGACAGCTGGTTTCTGACCACACTGGTTCCCATGCTGGTTGTCATCGTGGTAGGTTTGTTCCTGTTTATGATGATAAATGCCCAAAATGCGGGAGCAGGAGCCGGAAATGCCAAAATGATGAATTTTGGCAGAAGCCGTGCAAAGATGTCCATGGGTGACAAGACTGTCACTTTTGAGCAGGTTGCAGGATTGAAAGAAGAAAAAGAGGAGCTGGAGGAAATTGTTGATTTCCTGCGGGAGCCCGGAAAATATAACAGTGTGGGAGCGAGAATTCCCAAGGGCGTATTGCTGGAAGGACCTCCCGGAACAGGTAAGACTTTGCTGGCAAAGGCTGTGGCAGGAGAGGCAAATGTGGCTTTTTTCAGCATCTCCGGTTCTGATTTTGTGGAGATGTTTGTCGGCGTGGGTGCTTCCCGTGTTCGTGATTTATTTGAGGAAGCAAAGAAAAACGCTCCCTGTATCGTATTTATCGATGAGATAGATGCAGTGGCAAGACGGCGTGGAACCGGTATGGGAGGCGGACATGACGAACGGGAGCAGACACTGAATCAGCTTTTGGTGGAGATGGACGGTTTCGGTGTCAATGAGGGCATCATCGTTATGGCAGCTACCAACAGAGTGGATATTCTGGATCCCGCAATACTCCGACCGGGACGTTTCGACAGAAAGGTTGCGGTTGGCACACCGGACATCAGCGGAAGAGAGGATATTCTGAAGGTTCATGCAAAGAATAAGCCTTTGGCCGAGGATGTAGATTTGAAACAGGTAGCTCAGACAACAGCCGGATTTACGGGTGCAGATCTGGAGAACCTTTTGAACGAAGCTGCCATAAACGCTGCGAAGGACGGTAAAAAATATATTTCCCAGGCGGATGTGAAAAAAGCCTTTGTGAAGGTGGGCATCGGCGCGGAGAAAAAGAGCCGTGTCATTTCCGACAAGGAAAAGAAAATTACGGCTTACCATGAGTCGGGACATGCGATTTTGTTTCATGTACTGCCGGATGTGGGTCCGGTCTATGCGGTATCCATCATACCTACAGGTCAGGGAGCCGCCGGCTATACCATGCCGCTTCCGGAAAAGGATGAGATGTTTGTCACAAAGGGACAGATGCTTCAGGATATCATGGTTTCACTGGGTGGAAGAATTGCCGAGGAAATTATTTTTAAGGATATTACCACCGGGGCATCCAGTGATATTAAGCGCGCTACGAAGGTAGCCAGGAGAATGGTTACCCGTTTCGGAATGTCGGACAATATCGGTGTTATCTGTTATGATGACGATGATGATGAAGTGTTCATCGGACGTGACCTTGCTCATGCAAAGGCTCACAGTGAGGCTATTTCCGGCGAGATAGACAGAGAAGTTAAGGCTATCATCGATGACTGCTATTCCAAGGCAAAAGCAATTATTTTGGAACATGAGCAGGTATTACACAGCTGTGCCAAACTTTTGCTGGAAAAGGAAAAAATCGGAAGAGATGAATTTGAGGCATTGTTTGCAGCAGAAGGCTGAAATGGGTAAAGTAGAGTTGTACAAGGAGTTGTAGGTCTTTCTTGGCGGTTTTTCACAATAAACATTTAGTAGAAATGCACAAAAATGGGAATCACTATTTGTAATGTTTGTGAATTTTGGGAATAGTCAAAAACCCGGGGGGATGCTATTATAATACTCGTAACCCCCCCAATACATTATATAGTTTTTTGCTATACCCCATAAGAAATACCTTCTCTAAAAAGGACAGTCACCCCATGGCTGTCCTTTTTACTGTCCTTTTTTGGGGATAACTATTGAATTCAAGGTGCATATTAAGTAAAATATAAGTATCTTTTCAAGCGGGAGATTTGAATTGTGGAAGAGAATCTTGATATAGAAAAATTAAGACTTTTAGAAA
>JALEIR010000053.1 GCA_022769665.1 Lachnospiraceae bacterium
AGGAGCGGCCTACGGTCGGATTCTTGTTAATGTCAAAAAGGACCGTAGATAGGAAGAGCGGTCTACGGTCGGATTCTTGTTAATGTCAAAGAGGACCGTAGATAGGAGGAGCGGCCTACGGTCGGATTATCACTATTGTCAAAAAGGACCGTAGATAGTAGGAGCGGCCTACGGTCGGATTCTTGTTAATGTCAAAAAGGATCGTAGATAGTAGGAGCGGTCTACGGTCGGATTGTCACTATTGTCAAAAAGGACCGTAGAGTAGAGGAATTATCTACGGGTACATTTCAAAATTGAGAAAGGAGCAATCATATGTATGGATTAAGAGAAATGTTATTAGAAGAAAAGAACAGACTGCAAAAGATTGAGGAAAAGACTAGAAATCAATTGAAAGACGCACCAAAAGGCTCATTGAGAATATCAAAATCAAATAAACATATACAATATTATCATTGCGCAGAGGGAAATCCCCATAAAAAGGGAACATATCTGCATAAAACTGATGAAGGGCTTGCTCGCAAACTTGCCCAAAAAGCATATGATGAAAAAGTATTGCGTCTTGTTGAAAAAAGATTGCGACAAATCCGATGTATAGCAGAAGAGTATCAAGATGATGAAATGGAAAAATTGTTTCTAAAGGAGCATGAAGCACGACAAAAATTTATTTGCCCGGCAGAACCGACATGGAATCAGCAACTGGAACAATGGATGTTGGAAAAATACGAAGGGAAAGGTTTTAGTGACGGTAATCCGGTTATCTATTCTGAAAGAGGTGAACGTGTGCGCTCTAAATCAGAAAAAATACTTTCGGATTATTTCTATCGGAAGAACATCCCTTATAAGTATGAAAAGCCGCTTTTGTTGAAGGGCTATGGTATTGTCTATCCCGACTTTACATTTCTGTCAAAGCGTACAAGAAAGGAAATCTATTGGGAACATGAAGGGCGTATGGATGATCCTGAATATGCAAGAGCGGCTATAAAAAAGATACAGACTTATGAGGATAATGGTATCTATGTCGGTGACAGATTAATTCTAACCTTTGAAACAGAGACAACAATTTTAAATACAAAGGATATAGAGAGAAATGTAAAAAGATATTTACAATAAAATGAGAACAATAGTAGAATGAACATGTACCGGAGGGTACATACTTCCGGGATTGTGGATGCAATATTGTGAAGAAAGAGAGGGAGAATGCCATGAAACGTTGGTCGGTTACTGCGTTAAAGGTAACGAGAAACATTATCGTATTCGGAAGTATGATAGTTGCGTTACTTATTTGGCTTTTTGTGCCGAAAACATTTAGCAACAGTGCTTTTTTTCATGTGGGTAATGGGGCAACCGGTTCTAAAATAGGAGTGCTTATATTAATTCCTCTACCACTGTTTGCGTTAATCAAACCAAAGAGAAAAGAAGAATATCATGGAAATGATGAAGCGTTAATTCATAATATGGAAACAGACACCCAGAAAAGTAATCTCATTTCTCAAATTGTTATAGCAATCGGCGAGGCGATAGTTGTTATAGGACTAATGATTTTTGTTGCATTGTTGTAACGCATTGAGCAGGATTTTTCAAAAACACAGACATGTTCTGTGCGCTGATTTATAGGAAGAGGTTTCTGTAAAGTTTTTTCATTTGTACATAAACCATGAAAAAAGAATCAGCTTCGTGGATACCTATGCAAAAAACAGTAAACAGATGAAAGGATTGGGGGTATACGAACTTTCCGGGGCAGAATTGATTCATTTTGCCGGAGAAATCGGCAGAATAGCATCTGCCAACGGAATGTCAATCGGAAGCTGTGCGGAGCAATTTGACTTAACTGAGTGCGGCATAGAACATAACTGCTGCATTGATAAACAGCTGATTGAGGAGATTATCGGATGTAAACTCCACGCCGGGAAAGATAAAAACCAGCGACTAGAATGCGGATGTATTGAAAGTGTGGATATCGGGACTTATAATACTTGCAAAAATGATTGTAAGTACTGTTACGCCAATGTGGGTTGGGAAAGCGTTATGGAAAACTGTCGCAGATATGATGTTAATTCTTCCTTATTATGCGGAGGCATAACAGCGGAAGACAGGGTAAGTAAACGGCAGGTTAAATCACTGAGGGAGGAGCAGATTATGTTGCCCGACTGCTGATTGACAGCAGCCCGGCAATATGTTATCCTACAAAAGAAATAACTGCATATGCAGACAGGAAAGGAGAATATGCGATGACTGTCAGATGTGAGGTAATGGAAGCATAAACTGAATAAAGGGTACAGGCGACAGAAGGGTTATTCCCTTAATGTGCGGTACCGTATTAAGTAACCTTTCGTGAATACTATAACTTTCGGTTGTAGCACACTTATAAGGTGTGTTATTTTTATACTCAAATAACCGCAGGAACAGTCTCATACGGGGTGCTTTCTGCGGTATTTTTGTGCCCTTTTTCAACCTAAATTTTGGAAAGGAGTGTTGTATATGGAGAAATTACATGTGAACGAGAAAGTGATAACAAAGAAGGCAACGAAGGACATAACAAACATAACGAAGAACATTTTAAAGAACATCATGAAGATAACAAATCGAGAGGAAAACAAACATGAATATGAAAGATTATGGGCTTACGCCCGATATGACAACAGAAAATGAGAAGGGAATTCCTGCCAGAGTGATTGCGGTACACAAGGAACGCTATGCACTGTTCTGTGAATATGGAGAGACCTACGGCAGATTAAAGACAAAGGAGTATTACGGCGGTTTTGAAGAATTCCCCACAGTGGGTGATTTTGTTAGAATAGACTATATCCCGGGCAGTGACAGCAGAATCATTGCAACTCTTCCGAGAAAGACCTTTTTTTCCAGACGAGATCCGGACATAGGACGGGGAGAGCAGATAGTAGCAGCCAATTTTGATTATGTGTTCATCATGCAGTCTCTGAATCAGGACTTTAATGAAAAGAGGCTGGAGAGGTATTTGACACTTACTTTGCAGTCCGGTGCTGTTCCGGTAGTGGTGTTGACGAAAGCAGATTTGGTGGAGGAACAAGAACCATATATCAGATGCGTGGAACGGATTGTTCCGGGAGTAAAGGTACATGCAATCAGCGCCAGGAGTGGATTGGGTCTTGAGGGCCTGAAAAGTTATCTGGAACCGGGCAAAACGGTTGCTCTTTTAGGTTCATCCGGCATCGGAAAATCCAGTCTGGTAAACGCTCTGACGGGGCAAGAGCTGATGAGGGTAAACGGGATTCGGGAGGATGACAGTAAGGGACGTCATACAACAACCCATCGACAGCTGATTATGCTGAAGAACGGATCCATGATAATTGATACACCGGGCATGCGTGAGCTGGGCATGTGGGATGTCTCCGAAGGATTGGGAGAGGCTTTTGCGGATGTGGAACAGTACATTGGAAGGTGCAGGTTCAGTAATTGCAGGCATTTGTCCGAACCGGGCTGCGCCATCAAGGCAGCGATTGCGTCGGGAGAGCTGCCAAAGGAACGTTGGGACAGCTATTGCAAATTGAAACGGGAAGCAAAATATTCCGATGCCAAGGATATTCGTATGAGAGAGAAACAGAAGCGGAATAAAGGATTTGTAAAAAAGAGTGACCGGTCAAAGACCGACTGGACCGATTAGTCTGTATTTAAATTTGGAGATTTATATTCGAATTACAGTTGAAATTCTGAGACTGTTGTGGTAAAATGACACACAGTTGGGAATGAAGTTCTCCCCTGGGCAACCTAAACCGCATGAAATGCTGATGACTTCTGCAAACAACGCAGAAATTGTCAGCTTTTTTTCTGCTTTTATTTAGGAGGGAAAAATATGTTACTGAGTATTGCCTTGATTTTACTGCTGGGATTGCTTTTCGGAAGCCTGTTTTCCAAAGCAAAGCTGCCTAGCCTTTTGGGAATGATTCTTGTGGGTATCGTGATGAGTCCTTATGCCCTTGATTTGATTGACGAATCTATTTTGAATATCTCCGCAGATATCAGACAGATGGCGTTGGTTATTATTTTGACAAGGGCAGGTCTGTCATTGGATATAGCTGACCTGAAGAAAGTCGGGCGCCCGGCCATCCTTATGTGCTTTGTCCCTGCCTGTATGGAAATCATCGGGACAGTATTACTGGCTCCCTTACTGCTTGGCGTTTCGGTGTTGGAAGCTGCAATTATAGGAAGCGTTATCGCCGCCGTATCTCCGGCAGTTATTGTGCCCAGAATGATTCGTCTGATGGAGGAAGGATACGGAACCGGGAAAAGCATTCCCCAGCTGATACTGGCAGGAGCATCCGTGGATGATGTCTTTGTGATTGTGGTTTTTACCGCATTTACCTCTCTTGCTGCAACAGGAACCGTATCCGCAGCAAGCTTTTTGCAGATACCGGTCTCCATTATTTTAGGTATTCTGGCGGGTATGGCAGTGGGTATGCTGCTTGTCAAGTTTTTTCAGGCATTTCACATGCGGGATTCTGTAAAACTTTTAATTATCATCAGCATTTCCTTTCTTCTTATAGAGCTGCAGAATCGTATCGGAAATATCGTACCTTTTTCCGGTTTGCTTGCCATTATGAGTCTTGGAATTGTGATGAAGAAAAAGTACGATATATTGGCGAAACGGCTTTCTGTGAAATATAATAAGCTCTGGGTGGCGGCTGAAGTATTTTTGTTCGTGTTGGTGGGAGCGACTGTGGATCTGAAATATGCCGTTACCGCAGGGGGATATGCTGTTTTGCTGGTGTTGGGTGCATTGGTATTCCGGATGCTTGGGGTGGCGCTGTCCTTGATTGGTACGGATTTGAACCGAAAGGAACGTTTTTTCTGTGCGCTGGCTTATCTTCCCAAAGCTACGGTGCAGGCTGCAATCGGCGCCATTCCGCTCACTATGGGACTGCCCTGCGGACAGCTTGTTCTGACGGTTGCCGTGCTGTCCATTCTGATAACCGCGCCCCTTGGAGCGATATGCGTGGATAATTTGTATCAGAAATTATTGTATAGAGACCTGTGAAAAAATGACAGAGCAGGTTCCCGGTATGTAAATCATCGTGGTCTGCTTGCCCTCACCTTGTGCCTATGGTACAATAAAATATGTGATTATATTACAAATTGGCAGAGGCTGCAGAATGCAGCGGAACGGAGAAGAACAGATGAAACTGATTTCCTGGAATGTAAACGGTTTGAGAGCAGTGATGGGCAAGAATTTCATGGAGGAATTCAAGCGGCTGGATGCGGATTTTTTCTGCTTACAGGAGACAAAACTGCAGGCAGGGCAGATTGAACTGGAACTGCCGGGGTATCATCAGTACTGGAATTATGCCGAGAAGAAAGGTTATTCCGGTACCGCAATCTTTGCCAAGCAAGCGCCGTTAAATGTCACCTACGGCTTGGGCATGGAAGAGCATGACCATGAGGGCAGGGTTATCACCCTGGAATATTCCGATTTCTATCTGATTACCGTGTACACTCCCAACTCTCAGGATGAACTGAAGCGCCTTGACTATCGTATGCAGTGGGAAGATGATTTCAGAGCTTATCTGAATCGTCTGGCGGAAGATAAAGGTGTGGTTGTTTGTGGGGATATGAACGTTGCCCATACGGAAATTGATTTAAAAAATCCCAAGACAAACCGGAACAATGCGGGCTTTACAGACCGGGAGCGGGCCAAGATGACAGAGCTCTTGGAGAGCGGATTTATTGACACCTACCGTTATTTCTACCCTGATACGGAGGGGGTATACAGCTGGTGGTCCTACCGGTTCCAGGCAAGACAGAAGAATGCGGGCTGGCGCATCGATTATTTTCTGGTATCGGAAAATATGAAGGAGCGTCTGACGGGAGCTGCCATCCACACAGATATATTCGGCTCGGACCATTGTCCCGTGGAACTGACAATTTGCTGACATAGTATCATAAACCGATTATCTTTCGACCTTTTCGACCATACTATTTTGAGGAATGTGCCACTTTGGCAGTAAACGAAGATAGTATGAACTCGGAAAGGTCGAATTTTTATGAAATCATTTTGGGAAGAAACGGAACAGATACCGGAGAGAAAATCGGCAGAGGGAGTGTATGAGCGTCAGGTAGCGGTAATCGGTGCCGGAATGACGGGAATTCTGACAGCCTGGCAGCTGCAGAGAGCAGGAAAGCAGGTGGTTGTGCTGGAAGCAGGCAGAATTGCGGGTGGGCAGACGGGGAGAACCACTGCGAAAATTACCTCCCAGCACGGACTCTGTTACAGTCGTATGACAGAAAACCCGGGACCGGATACCGCACGGTTGTACGCTGAGGCCAATCAGAAAGCAATTGAGGAGTATGCCCGCATCGTCTCGGAGAAGAAAATACAATGTGACTTTGAAAGACTGCCTGCATATCTGTATTCCAGAAGGGATGAACAGCTTCTGCGTAAGGAAGCGGAGGCGGCAGCAGGGCTTGGGCTTTCTGCGGAGTTTACGAAAGAAACAGAACTGCCTTTTGAGACTGTGGGGGCGGTTCGGTTCGACGGACAGGCTCAGTTCCATCCCTTGAAGTTTTTACGGGTTCTGGCGGAGGAGTTGGAAATCTATGAAAACAGTCCGGTGAAAAAAGTGAAAGGAACGACGGTGTTTACAGACAGGGCTGTATTCACGGCAGAGCATGTCATATTTGCCACCCATTATCCCATACGGAATGTACCGGGATTCTATTTCCTACGGCAGCATCAGGAGCGAAGCTACGTGGTTGCACTTCAAGGTTGCAGACAGCTTCTGGGCATGTACTACAGTGCGGACATGGGCGGGATATCCCTTCGCAGCGAGGGGGATATCCTGCTGTTGGGAGGGAATGCCCATCGGACGGGAGAGCATTGTCAAGGCGGAGCCTACAGCAGCCTGAAAGCGGCGGCCTGTAAGTATTTTCCCGGCTCGGAGGTTTTTGCTTGCTGGTCAGCCCAGGACTGTATGCCTCACGACGAGATTCCTTTTATCGGCAGATATTCTCTGACAAAACAGAATTGGTATGTTGCCACAGGATACCGAAAATGGGGAATGACTTCCTCCATGATTGCCGCTCTTTTGCTCACAGATTTGATTACGGGAAAGGAGAATCCATGGGAAAAGTTGTTTACGCCCCGGCGTATGCTTCATAAGGCAGCCCGGGTAAATTTTTGGACGGATGTAAGGGAGAGTGCCTGCGGCTTGTGGAACGGATTCTTTCATCCCATGGAAAAACACGGAGAAGAGGAAGTCCGGGTTCGGTGTACTCATCTGGGATGTAAACTGACCTGGAACCCGGATGAAAAAAGCTGGGACTGTCCCTGCCACGGCTCCAGATTCACGGAAGACGGAAGGCGTCTGGACGAACCGGCACAGAAGGATTTGCCGGATGGAGATTTGGATAAATCCCACATTGACAGGTAAAACAGGCCGGGAGTATGATGAAGGTGCATGCGGAACGCAGGCTGAAATGAAAGAATGGGAAGCGATACAATGAATATTGAGCATATTTTGGCACAGGTGGATGCCCTTTTTGAAGAAAATCAGGGAGAAGAAGCGGAGAAGCTGATGCAGGAAAGTCTGGCTGAGGCGGTGGGAGAGCAGGACGACAACAGCATTTTACAGCTGCTGAACGAGCTCTTGGGCTACTATCGTGAGACAAGCCGTTATGAGGAGGCTTATCTTCTGGGAGAAAGAGCCATCGCTCAGGCGGAGCGCATGGGATTAAAAGGAACCATACCTTACGCCACGACGTTGCTAAACGTGGCAAATGTATACCGTGCGGGCGGCCGGCTTGAGGATTCCCTGAAAACTTATCTGCAGGTACAGGACATATACGGGCAGCAGCTTTCGCCGGACAATATGTTTGTTGCCGGTTTACAAAACAATCTCAGCCTTCTTTATCAGGAGATGGGGGAGTATGAAAAGGCAAAGGAATGTCAGCTGAAGGCATTACAGATTGTGAAAAATAAGGATGCAGCTTACGAGTTGGGCGTAACCTATGCCAATCTGGCAGCTACCTGTGTGCAGCTTGGACAATTGGATGAGGCAGACGAATATGCGGACAGATCCATGGAAACCTTTAACGGAATCGGCGTCTGTGACAGCCATTACGGGGCAGCGTTGTCTGCTAAGGGGGCCGCACATTATCAGAGACAGGAATACGGTGAGGCGGCTAAATGTTACCGCCGGGCCATGGAGATTGTAGAGCAGGGAATCGGCAGGAATCAGGCCTACTATCGCCTGAAGGAAAATGCGGAAAACTGTGAGAAGGCGTGTGGTGAAACCGAACAAGGAGAAAACAGAGAACGGATAAACAGAGCGGACAGGGAGCAGGTCATGTCTGAGAAGATTGCCGGGACAGAAGCTGAGGGAACCGGCATCATGCTCTCCAGAGCATATTACGAGACCTACGGCGTACCAATGATCCGTGAGAAGTTTCCGGAGTATGAAGGTAGGATTGCCGTGGGACTGGCAGGAAGAGGTTCGGACTGTTTCGGTTATGATGACGGTGCATCCAGGGACCATGACTGGGGACCTGATTTCTGTATGTGGGTGACGGATGAAACCTACGAAGAAATCGGGGAAAAACTGCAGGAGGCGTATGATGCGTTGCCGGAGGAGTTTCAGGGCTATCGGAGGGCTCCCCATGTCAACGGAAAGAACAGGAGAGGCGTTATCCGTATTTCTGATTTTTACAGGAGCCTTCTTGGCACTGACAGCTATGAGAAAACAGACTGGCGAAGCGTCAGTGATGCTTCTCTGGCCGCAGCGGTAAACGGTCAGGTATTTCGGGATGAGGAGGGCATTTTTTCAGGTTTCAGAAATAAGCTTCTTCAGGGATACCCGGAGGAAATCCTTTATTTAAAGGTGGCAGAGGCAGCGTCTAAGTTTGCCCAGACAGCAGAATACAATTTTTCCAGGATGTATGAGAGAGGAGATCGAATGACTGCCCGGATGATGCTCTGGGACGGCATAAAAGAAGCCATGCGGCTTCAGCTTTATCTTGACGGGAAATATCCCCCTCATGACAAGTGGCTGCACCGCAGCCTCCTGGAATCGGAGGAAGGGCAGAGCGTGGCAAAAGCGCTTGACAGCATTGGAGAGCTTTCTCTGAAAACGGATTCGGATTTTAAGGAAATTCAACAAAGAGTGGAAGAACTGGGAGATTTTCTTGCCAGGGAAATGTATCGTAAGGATATCATCAGTGACATTGACTCTTATCTGGATGCCCACAGCGAGGAACTGGTATACAAGGCTTCTCTGTCAAGGAAGAGCAATGAGGAGCTGGTGGAGGATATTGCGAAGCTGGAGTTTGAAGCCTTTGACAAGGTACATAACGAGGGCGGACGGGCCAGCTGCCAGAATGACTGGTTTACCTTTTCTATCATGAGAAAGAGTCAGTACCTGACATGGAACAGAACCATGCTGCTACAGTACCTATACGATTTCCACAGGGAGTTTTACAGAGGGCACAATCTGATTGAGGAAAAGTACGGACGTATGATGGAGAGCACGGCACCGGAAAAATATGAGGAGATTAAAAGCCATTTTCCGGAGCTGGCCCCGGAAAAAAGAAGTATTATTGAGCAGATTTGCGGCTTACAGGTAAAGTGGATGGAGGAGTTTGCGGCGGAGTATCCGGCATTGGCAGACAATGCCAGAAGTATTCATACCTCCGAAGACAATCCCTTTAACACCTCCTACGAGACATATTTGCGTGGAGAATTGGGCACATACTCCGATAAGATGCTGGAACTTTACGGCAGGTATATTGTGTCATATGCCGCGGAAGGGAAAAATCCGGCCTATGATATTATGGGCAACAGTGTGAGAATGTACGGCTACAAGGATATTGAAGAGGCGGAGAAAAAGACAAAAGAAGCCTGGGGATAATGAATGAGAAAACCTGTGCCTGCACATACTATCCGGGAAGCTGCCGGGGATGAAACGGGAATTCGGTCCCGTCCAATCTTTCGGGAGACGATAACAGGGAAAACGGAAAGGCGTGGTGATTCGGATGGATATGAACGGAATGACAGGGGACGGCTTCGGGTTTCAGGAGATGCCTCTGGGGTTTGGTTTTGCGTTGGCCATGAATGAGCCTGCCATGAGGGGCTATGCGGGACTGAGCGAGACGGAGAAGGAACATCTGCTCATGAAATGCAGAGATGCAAAGAGCAAGGAGGAGATGCAGAGAATTGTGGATTCTCTTGTACCGGATACGGACCTGCGGGCAATTGCAGACGAGGAAAGATTTCTGTAAAGTAAGAAAAGACGGCGGAAGGCTAATACCATCCGCCGTCTATTGTTATGATTTGTCCGGTCATGTATTCGGGAGCGGCTGCCAGCTGTAAAATAAGCTTTGCCACTTCCTCCGGTCGGCCCAGCCTGTCAGCGGGAATTTCCGATTGCAGTTGGTTGATATCTTCAGGGGAGAGACAGCCGTTCATGGCAGTGTCAATCACGCCGCAGGAAACGGCATTTACCTGAATGTTGCTGGGAGCAAGCTCCTTGGCAAGAGCTCTGGTAAAGGCATTCATGCCGCCCTTGGAGGCGGAATAGGCAACCTCCATGGAGGCTCCCTGGGTTCCCCATACGGAAGAGACATTGATTATTCTGCCGCTGTGTTTTTTTAACATGAGAGGAATGGCTGCCCGGCAGGTATAAAAGCAGGAGTCCAGATTGACAGCCATAACGCGATGCCATTCTTCTGCGGTCATATCACTCAAAAGGCCGATGTGGGCGATACCTGCATTGTTGACCAGAACATCCAGTTCTTCTATGGATGAAAAAAGTTGCGTTACATCTGCTTCACAGCCCATATCGGCCTGAATGGCCTTGCAGTCAATTTGGTATTTATGATGCAACTCTTCTGCGAAGCCTTGTAAGATGTCTATGGTGTTGCTGCAGGTGAGAATCAGATTGTAACCTGCAGCAGCAAAGCATTCTGCGGTAGCCTGACCGATGCCTCGTGAGGCGCCGGTGATGAGAGCTGTTTTTGCGTTTTTGTTCATATGAAAATCCTTTCGTCAGCATGTCCGCAGCCGGTGTCTGCGGTGCTTTGTCATCTGATTACAGCATAGCATAAATGCCCGAATACCTCAACTTGCTTTTCCGCGGATAAACTGCTACACTGTAAATGTTGATGGAAGAAACGGATGAAAATGCCGGCTAACAGGGAAATAAATGAAAAGGTGGGCGGAGCAAGCGCCCGGGAAAAGAGGAAATCATGTACGATTTGATCATTATCGGTTCGGGTCCGGCGGGACTTTCCGCTGCCGTATACGGAAAGAGAGCAGGGCTGAATCTGCTGGTGCTGGAGAAGGCCCCCATGAGCGGTGGACAGGTACTAAATACTTACGAGGTGGACAACTATCTTGGACTGCCCGGAATGAACGGCTTTGACATGGGGATGCAGTTTCGCGCGCATGCGGACAAGCTTGGGGTAGAGTTTCGGGAGACAGAGGTGTTGTCACTGTCAGAGAGAAACGGAATGAAAATCGTAAAGACAGATGCGGAGGAACTGGAGGCAAAGACAGTGATTCTGGCGACCGGTGCGGTGCATGCCCGTCTGGGTGTGCCGGGAGAGGAGGAACTGTCGGGAATGGGCGTGTCCTACTGTGCCACCTGTGACGGAGCCTTTTTCCGCGGAAAAACCGTGGCTGTGGTTGGCGGCGGCGATGTGGCGCTGGAGGATGCCATTTATCTGGCGAGAACCTGCGAGAAGGTTTACCTGATTCACAGAAGGGATGAACTGCGCGGCGCCAAGGTGCTGCAGGAGGAGTTACAGAGTCTGGAAAATGTGGAGATTCTTTACAGTTGTACCGTGGAGGAGATTCAGGGAGAAGATGCCGTGGAGAACCTGCGGGTGAAAAACGTTAAAACAGGTGAGATTTCCGATTTGCCTGTGGCAGGAATTTTCGTGGCTGTCGGTATCCGTCCCAACACAGAGCTGGTGAGGAATATGGTGGACTGTGATGAAGGGGGATATATTCTAGCGGGTGAGGATTGTGCCACCAGTGTGCCCGGTTTGTACGCAGCCGGTGATGTGAGAAAGAAACCGCTTCGCCAGATTATTACAGCGGTAGCCGACGGCGCCAATGCGGCGGTGGCGGCGGGGAGCTATTGCCGCAAATAATGTTTGGTGTGAACTGTTGCGGATTCTTAAGAAAAACAAAATATTTTTTTACGAAAAAAGAATCATCGATTTCGATGATTCTTTTTGAATATCCCGGGAAACCCTGAAAATATGCGGGTTTGCGGATTTTTACCAATTTATTCCGGCTGTTGACAAAACAGAAGGAGAGTGATATATTTGTTAACAGATGTAATAAATTTGTAACATATCACTCCCGATTTTGGGAAGGATAACATTGATTGGAAACAGTTCGGAGAGATAGATGAAGTATAAAAAGATTAGAGTAACAGCATATGTTCTGGCAGCAGCGGTAACCTTTTCCGGCATGAGCCTGACCGTGAATGCAGCGGGTGCTGATTCCGTTTTACCCAGCGGCGGCATCGGATTATCCATTGCCAGGGGCAACAAACTGGAAGACATTACGGAGCAGACGGCAATTCCCGTTGAATCCATTATCGAGTGTATTAATATAGAGGATAGTAAAGTTGCGACAGCAGCTTCCGCAGAACCTACCGAAGAAGATTTATTTCGCAATCTTGTGATTGCTCAGGTAAAAAAATACGTAAATGTCAGAAGCCTTCCCGGTGAAGACGGAGAGATTGTGGGAAAGCTCTATAACAACTCTGTGGGAACCTTTATTTCGGAGGAGAACGGCTGGTATCAGATTTCCTCCGGTACCGTTACCGGTTATGTAAAAGCGGAATATTGTGTTACCGGTGAGGAAGCAGTGGAGATTGCAAGAAGTGTCGGAACGAGAATTGCAACCGTAGACACGCAGACACTGTTTGTACGCAGCGAGCCTACCACAGAATCATCCGTTATCGGCATGGTTCCGGAAGCGGAAGAACTTTTGGTATTGGAGGAGACAGAGGGCTGGGCGAAGGTCGATATTGAAGAAGGTACCGGATGGGTGTCTACCGATTATGTAATTCTGCGCAGCGAATTTGTTCAGGCGGAATCCAAAGCGGAGGAGGAAGCCCGGCTTGCCAAGGAAGAAGAGGAACGCAAGAGAGCAAGGGAAGCTGCTGCGGCAAAGGCTGCAAAGAGCAGCAATACAAGTAATTCATCTGCAACACAGGCTGCCGCCACATACACTGTGGGCGAGGGAAGTGAAATGGGTGTTGCGGTTGCGGAATATGCACTGCAGTTTGTGGGAAATCCTTATGTATACGGTGGTACCAGCCTGACGAACGGTGCGGATTGCTCCGGCTTTGTCATGAGTGTATATGCAAACTTCGGTGTGAGTCTGCCTCATTCTTCGGCAGCCGACAGGAGTCAGGGCTATGCCGTGGATGGACTGGAAAATGCGCAGCCCGGTGATTTGATTTGTTATTCCGGTCATGTAGCTCTCTATATCGGAAACGGACAGATTGTTCATGCATCCAATAAAAAGACGGGCATTAAGGTTTCCCAGGCAGATTACAGAAAGATATTGGCAATCAGAAGAATATTCTAAGAATCATGAAAAGGAGCTGCAATATGCTCCTTTTTCTTTTGCTTTTTTATAGAAACAAATAGGCAGTTTCATTTTATTGACAAATTCAGGAAGTTTTCAAAATATTGTCACTGGGATAAAAGTACTATAGATATTCCGTATGTGTGCAAATTGCACAAAAAAATAATCATGAACAATAAATCAACAAAATAGAAACGAAATCAAGACAAAAGTTATCCACATGAAGAAGTACGGAAAATGGGACAAAACCTATTTATACACCAAGTTATACACATTATCCACAGAAATTTGGCGAAGAAAAATATCTTCCGGAGAAGAGAAGACAGGAACGCCCGTTTTGTATAGTTGTCATAAAAATCCCTTTTTCGCGAAAAAAGTGTAATTTTTTGTTGACAAATGCGATGTCAAAAATAAGTAAAAAATTTGTTAAATTGTTGCAAAACCAAATAAAAATATGATATAATGCTTATACAATAAAAAACCGAAGGGGATGGTCGTATGAAGTTTATCATTTTAGGAAGAGGCATTGATGTTACACCCGGTTTGAAGGCTGCAGTTGAGGAAAAAATCGGCAAGCTGGAAAAATATTTTAATCCCGATACGGAAGCTCATGTAACGCTCAGCGTTGAGAAAGACCGTCAGAAAATCGAAGTGACAATTCCTGTTAAGGGAAATATTATTCGTTCCGAACAGGTAAGCAATGATATGTATGTATCTATTGATTTGGTCGAAGAGATTATTGAGAGGCAGCTGAAGAAATATAAGAACAAGATTGTGGACAAGCAGCAGGCAGCAAGCTCCTTCAGCAAGATGTATGTAGAGAACGATTATATGGACGATGAGGAAATAAAAATCGTTCGTACCAAGAAGTTTGATATCAAACCTATGTACCCCGAGGATGCCTGCATTCAGATGGAGTTGTTGGGACATAATTTCTACGTATTTATCAATGCGGAGACAGATCAGGTAAACGTAGTGTATAAGAGAAAGGGCGATACCTACGGTCTGATTGAACCGGAAGCGTAAAATGCTGTTGCAGCGGAATTAGCAGTAATGAGGCGCCGGAAAGGAAGCAGTATTCCTTCCCGGTGCTTTTTTTGTACAACTGCGGTCCGGTTATAAGGTTTGCGGATGCTTGCCGAAGAAATGTATGCTCTGTCATGAGGCATACGGATGCAATTGAAATGCGGCAGATTTGATGTTAGTATAAATGTATAGGAGAAAACAAGATGATTTATACGGTTACACTGAATCCTTCACTCGACTATATTGTTTCGGTAAAGGATTTCAAATTAGGATATACCAACAGAACAGAATCTGAACTGCTTCTTCCCGGGGGAAAGGGAATCAATGTGTCCATTGTTTTGAAAAACCTGGGAATTGACAGCCGGGCTCTCGGCTTTACGGGGGGATTTATCGGTAAGGAGATTGAACGCCGGCTGGAAGCGTTGAACATTAAGACTGATTTTATATTTCTTCCGGAAGGTATCTCCAGAATTAATTTTAAGCTGAAATCCTTTGAGGGAACGGAAATCAACGGTCAGGGACCGAAAATCGGAGAAAAGGAAACGGAGATGCTGATGGAGAAGCTGGAACAGCTTGCAGACGGAGATGTTCTGTTTCTGGCAGGAAGTATTCCATCCTCCATGCGAGACACCGTTTATCGTGATATTATGGAAAAACTGCGTTACAGAAAGCTTCAGGTGGTGGTGGATGCTGCCGGGAAACTGTTGTCCGGGGTGCTGGAGTATCATCCGTTTTTGATTAAGCCAAATCATCACGAACTGGGTGAGTTTTTCGGGGTGGAACTGCATACAGCGGATGAGGTCATTCCTTACGGTCGCAGGCTTCAGAAATTGGGAGCAAGAAATGTGCTGGTTTCCATGGCGGGCGCCGGAGCGGTTCTTCTCGCTGAAGACGGAACAATCTTTACGGCACCGGCACCGAAGGGAGAACTGAAAAACGGCGTGGGAGCCGGAGATTCCATGGTTGCGGGATTTGTGGCAGGCTGGATGGAGAAGAGGGATTATGCTCATGCGTTTCGCATGGGGGTTGCCGCAGGAAGCGCAAGCGCTTTTTCCGATTATCTGGCAACGGGCGAGGAAATCCGGCAGGTGTATGAAAGAGTAATCTGTCGGAAGCCGATGTAGGGGAAGAGAGTATTTCAACAGCATGAAAGGCGTGGAGATTAAGATGCAAAGATACAGGGGAAAAAGTGTGTTTGAGGGCATTGCCATGGGAAAAATCCGGGTGTATCGGAAGGATGAGACCCAGCTGAAGCCGATAAAAGTTCAGAATACAGAAGGGGAACTGGAACGATACTTTGCAGCAAAGAGAACTGCAGCGCAGCAGTTGAAACAGTTATATGAAAAGGCGGTACGGCAGGTCGGAGAGGCAGGCGCCGCTGTTTTTGAAGTGCATGGCATGCTCTTGGAAGACGGAGAATACAATCGGTCTGTGGAAAGCATAATCCGGGAGGAGCATGTGAACGCAGAATATGCCGTCAGCATGACCGGAGAGAAGCTTTCCGAACGTTTTGTTGCTATGGAGGATGATTATATTGCATCGAAGGCAGCAGATGTAAAGGATATTTCCCGGAGGCTGGTTGAAATTCTGCAGCGAAATAATGATGTCACCGGGAGTTTACAGGCTTCCGTTGCGGAAGCGGAGAAGCCATCGGAGCCGGTGATTGTGGTGGCAGAGGATTTGAGCCCTTCGGAAACCATACAGATGAACAAGGACAATGTGCTTGCCTTTGTGACGGTGAAGGGTTCAGCCTGTTCTCATACCGCCATTTTGGCTGGAATGATGGGTATTCCCGCACTGGTTAGGACAGAGCTTTCGCCGGATGCATCCATGGACGGACAACAGGGGATTGTTGACGGCTATGAAGGGGTATTCTATGTGGAGCCGGAGGCGGAGCTTGAAAAGCAAATGCGTATCCGTAGGGACGCGGAGCTGGAAAAAAAGAAACAACTGCGTGAGCTTGTGGGTAAGAGAAGCATTACTGCGGACGGAAAACAGGTAATGCTCTGCGCAAATATTGGAAATATCGGAGATTTGAAAGCAGTTTTGGAGAATGATGCCGATGGGATCGGCCTCTTTCGCAGCGAGTTTATTTACCTTGGTAGAAACAGTTATCCTACTGAGGAGGAACAGTTTTTGATTTACAAGGCTGCAGCGGAGGCAATGAACGGAAAGCCCATCATTATCCGTACACTGGATATCGGAGCCGATAAACAGTGCGATTATTTTCACTTGGAGAAGGAAGAAAATCCGGCGTTGGGATGTAGGGCAATCCGCATCTGCCTCAAACGTCCCGAGATATTTAGGACACAGTTGAGAGCACTGTTTCGGGCAAGTGTTTACGGAAATATTGCAATCATGTATCCCATGATTACCGGAGTCCGGGAAATGAAACGGATTCAGGAAATTGCGGCAGAGGTGAAGAAGGAGCTCAGGGCCGGTGGAATTGCTTTCGGAGAGCCCAAACAGGGAATCATGATTGAGACACCTGCCGCTGTGATGATGAGTGATGAACTGGCAAAAGAAGCGGATTTTTTCAGCATCGGAACAAATGACCTGATACAATATACACTGGCTATGGACAGACAAAATGCAGGTTTGGAGGAATATTGCGATTCTCATTATCCTGCTGTGCTCAGGATGATTGAAATCGTGGTAAAAAATGCACATAAGGCGGGAATTCCTGTGGGAATTTGCGGCGAATTGGGAGCGGACAGGGAATTTACGCGGGAATTTCTGGCGCTTGGGGTGGATGAACTTTCCGTGTCTCCCGAAAGTATCCTTCCTTTGAGAAAGTTGATCAGGCAGATGAATGTGGAGGAAATATAATCCGGGCAGGCATATGCGTTTTGAATTTTTCATATATTTCCATTGAAACTTCAACGTGGAGCGGCAATGGATAAAGGACAGAGGACGAGGTATCTGGCCCTGATCAAAAAGGGGATTTTGGCGGAATGTGTGCTGGTGATGCTGGCGGCTGTGATTGTGGTGGGGCGACAGAGCCTTGAGACGGAAAGCCGGGCTGCCAATAATTCTGTACTTTCCATAGAAAATGATTACATAAAATGGGTGGATTTTACGGTATCCTACGAAGCACTTTGCAAGGCTTACGAGTGGGACGTAAAGAGCCATGGAACAGAACATGAAATCTGCTGGGTGGAGCTTTTGGCGTATACGGCGGCAAAGACCGGAGGGCAGTTTGACAAAAGCGCGTTAAAGACCATGGAGAAGGCGGCAACGGCCCTGTTCGATGGGGATAAAACACTGGAGGATTTGACGGAAGATTTAAAGTACTATTCATACTATAGAAAAGCCTATGAGGCTGCCATCGGCGGGTTGGTGGGCGAATATGAAGAAGAGTGTGAAGACGGAAGCTATGAACAGCGATACGGATTGAAGGGATATTTCCCTTTAGCCCGGGGGTTTGACTATACGCACTATGATGATTTCGGCGTGAGCCGGAGCTATGGCTATAAAAGACAGCATCTTGGGCATGACATGATGGGACTTACCGGAACACCCATTATGGCTGTGGAATCCGGCATTGTGGAGGCGCTGGGCTGGAATCAGTACGGCGGCTGGCGAATCGGCATCCGCAGCTTTGACGGTAAACGATATTATTACTACGCACATTTGAGGCAGAATTATCCTTATGCGGAAGGACTTGCGGAGGGCAGTGTGGTCACGGCGGGGGATGTCATAGGGTATATGGGGCATACCGGCTACAGCACCAAGGAAAACGTGAACAATATCGAGGTGACACATCTTCATTGGGGACTGCAGCTTATCTTTGACGAATCCCAAAAGGAAGGGAACAATGAAATCTGGATTGACATTTATCCGCTGACCCGTTTTTTGTCAAAGCATACTCAGACAGCAGCCAAAGTGGAAGGAACAAAGGAGTGGAAGCGCACCAACCAAATCATTGACCCGGTGATAGAGAGGTATCTGCAGGAAAACGAAACTCCCGGATCTTTTCCAGACGTTCCTTGAAGATGCCTTCTGTACCTTGGGTGCCCGGCTGATAATATTGCCTGTCTTTCAAGCCTTCCGGCAGACAGGTCATTCGTGCTATCTTTTCTTCCGTGTCATGAGCATAAACATACCCTTCACCGTAATGTAAATCGTCCATGAGCTGCGTGGGTGCATTGCGGATGACAAGAGGAACGGGTTCAGACAGTCTTGTGACGGCATCTGCCTTTGCAGCCTCGTAAGCCCGGTATACCGCGTTGGAACGGGGAGCCAGGGACAGATAGATGACTGCCTGGGCCAGATTCAGGTTACATTCCGGCATACCGTTGAAATGGCAGGCCTGATAAGCGGAAACGGCAATTTGCAGCGCCTGATTGTCTGCCAGGCCGATATCCTCGCTGGCAAAGCGGATGAGTCTGCGGGCGATGAACAGCGGATCTTCCCCTGCCTCCAGCATTCTTGCCAGCCAGTAAACCGCAGCGTCCGGATCGGAATTCCTCATGGACTTATGCAGGGCGGAAATCAGATTGTAATGTTCCTCCCCCTTTTTGTCATATAGAAAAGTTTTTTTGCCGAGGCACTGTTCCAGTGTCTCTTTTTTTACGGTGATAGAGCCGTCGGAGCCGATTTCACCGTTTAAAACTGCCATTTCCAGGGTGTTTAAGGCAGTCCGGGCATCTCCGTTTGCAAAGGTGGCGATGGTAGAGAGCAGTGCCTGCTCCATGTGAACTGCCGTATTCCCGAAGCCGCGCTTGTCGGTAAGAGCTCGGGACAGCATTTCCGTCAAATCTTCCTCCGTCAGTTCTTTGAGTACAAAAACCTTACACCGGGACAGCAGAGCCGCATTTATTTCAAAGGAAGGGTTCTCCGTGGTGGCACCGATTAAGGTGATGCTGCCCTTTTCCACATAGGGAAGAAAGGCATCCTGTTGAGCCTTGTTAAAACGGTGAATCTCATCCACAAAGCACAGGGTGCGCCTACCGTAGGCCCGGTTTTCCTCCGCCTGCTTCATGATATCCTTTATCTCTTTGATGCCGCTGGTGACAGCGCTGAAATTGAGAAATTCGGATTTGGTGCGGTTGGCAATTATTTTCGCCAGAGTAGTTTTGCCCACACCGGGAGGCCCCCAGAAAATCATGGAGGGAATCTGATCCTGCTCCAGCATTTTGCGCAGCAGCTTCCCTTCCCCCAGCAGATGCTTCTGACCGATGTAATCCTCCAGAGTCCGGGGGCGCATCCTGTCGGCCAACGGCGCCATGGCAGGGGAGAGAGAATGTTCATTTTGGGAATCAAAAAGTGAAAGCTGGTCCATATTTATCTCCTTGGGCAGTATATCGTAATTTTTTTAACAAGCTTCTTATAGATAGGATAGCACAAGGCGGTGGAATGCGTTACTATTGTTATTTTTTTGTCAAATTTTTGGAAAAGACGTTGCAAATACCAAAGGACTATGGTAAACTAGGAATATCGGTTATGATAAAAAAATAACAATCACGAAAACCAAAAATTATGGAGGAAAATCAAATGGCAAAGAAAGTAGTTTTAGCCGGAGCATGCCGTACCGCAATCGGTACCATGGGCGGCACACTGAGCACAACTCCCGCAGCTGAATTGGGAGCAATCGTTATCAAGGAAGCTCTGAACAGAGCAGGTGTTAAGCCCGAGCAGGTTGATCAGGTATACATGGGCTGCGTTATCCAGGCTGGTCAGGGTCAGAATGTGGCTCGTCAGGCATCCATCAAGGCAGGTCTTCCCATCGAAGTACCCGCTGTTACCATGAACGTTGTATGTGGTTCCGGTTTGAACTGCGTAAACCAGGCTGCACAGATGATTATGGCAGGAGATGCAGATATCGTTGTTGCAGGCGGTATGGAGAACATGTCCATGGCTCCTTACGCAATCCCTCAGGCTCGTTTCGGTTACAGAATGAACAACGGAACCCTGGTTGATACCATGATTAAGGATGCTCTTTGGGATGCATTCAATGATTATCATATGATTACCACAGCAGATAATATCTGCCGTGAGTGGGGACTTACCCGTGAAGAGCTGGATGAGTTCGCACTGAAGAGCCAGCAGAAGGCTGAGGCTGCTCAGAAGTCCGGCGCATTCGACGCTGAAATCGTTCCCGTAATGGTAAAGAAAAAGAAGGAAATGATTGAGTTCAAGGTAGATGAAGGACCTCGTGCAGGCTCCACCATCGAGGGACTGCAGAAGCTTCGTCCCATCAACCCCGACGGATTTGTTACAGCAGGTAACGCTTCCGGTATTAACGACGGTGCTGCAGCAATTGTTGTGATGAGCGAGGAGAAGGCTAAGGAGCTGGGTGTTAAACCTATGGCTACCTTTGTTGCAGGCGCTCTGGCAGGTGTTCGTCCCGAGGTTATGGGTATCGGCCCCGTAGCTTCCACCAAGAAGGTAATGGCGAAGACCGGTATGAAGATTGAGGACTTCGACATCATCGAGGCAAATGAGGCATTTGCAGCTCAGTCCGTAGCAGTAGGCAAGGAGCTGGGTATCGATGTTGACAAGCAGCTGAATCCCAACGGCGGTGCAATTGCTCTGGGCCATCCCGTAGGTGCTTCCGGATGCCGTATTCTGGTTACCCTGCTTCACGAGATGCAGGCAAAGGGTGCAAAGACCGGTTTGGCTACTCTGTGTATCGGCGGCGGCATGGGCTGCTCCACAATCGTTAAGATTGAAGACTAATCTTTGAAAAAAATATCTGAGGCGGTGGATTTTCTACCGCCTTAGAGTACTGTTTGGAGTTCTTGCAACCAATTAACAATATTTTGAAATGAGGTACGAAAATGGATTACATTTTGTATGAGGTAAGCGGCAACGTTGCTACCATTACCATCAACCGTGAAAAGGCACTGAACGCCCTGAATTCCCAGGTGTTGGATGAGCTGAATGCAACCCTGGATGCCGTAGATTTGAATGAAGTGCGCTGCCTGATTCTCACAGGTGCGGGACAGAAGTCCTTTGTGGCAGGTGCGGATATCGGAGAGATGAGCACGCTGACCAAGGCTGAGGGCGAGGCCTTCGGCAAGAAAGGCAATGACGTATTCCGCAAGCTGGAAACTTTCCCTATCCCCGTAATTGCAGCTGTCAACGGCTTCGCATTGGGCGGCGGATGTGAGATTTCCATGAGCTGTGATATCAGAATCTGTTCCGACAACGCAGTATTCGGGCAGCCCGAGGTTGGTCTGGGAATTACGCCCGGCTTTGGCGGAACCCAGAGACTTGCACGTCTTGTCGGCGCGGGTATGGCAAAGCAGATGATTTATACCGCACGCAACATTAAGGCTGCAGAGGCTTACAGAATCGGTCTCGTAAATGAAGTATATTCTGCAGAGGTTGATGCCGAGGGTAATGTTGTAAAGACAGCTCAGGAAGTTATGCTTGCAGCAGCACAGAAGATGGCAGCAGGTATCGCAAAGAATGCTCCTATCGCTGTTCGCAACTGTAAGAAGGCAATCAACGAAGGTTTGGATACCGACATGGATGAGGCTATTGTCATAGAGGAGAAGCTGTTCGGCGACTGCTTCGAGACAGAGGATCAGAAGTACGGCATGGCGTTCTTCCTTGATAAGAACAAGGATAAGGTGAAGGAGCCGTTCAAAAACATGTAGCCATCATAAAAAATCAAGCGGCTGCGAAGCAGACATTTGATTTTTTGATGGCGTACATCGAGAAAATCAAAAGCACGACAGTGCGGTTTTGCGAAGCAAAAGGATTTTCTCGATGCAGTGAAGGTACAGCAAGCGGCTGCGAAGCAGACAATAAAGCAGAAAAAGTATGATATAAAAAAGGAGGATTTACAATGAAAGTAGGTATTATTGGTGCAGGCACCATGGGACAGGGCATTGCAAAAGCGTTCGCTCAGGTTGACGGCTACGAAGTAGCTCTCTGCGACATCAAGCAGGAGTGGGCTGAAGGCGGCAAGGCGAAAATCCAGAAGGGCTATGCAAAGCTGGTTGAGAAAGGCAAGATGACACAGGAGACCGTTGATGCTATCGTTGCAAAGATTACACCCGGTCTGAAGGAAGACCTTTGCGCAGATTGCGATCTGATTGTTGAGGCTGCTTTTGAGAACATGGAAGTAAAGAAGACAACCTTCGGTGAACTGGATAAAATCTGCAAGCCCGAGTGTATTTTCGCTTCCAACACTTCCAGCCTTTCCATCACAGAGATCGGCAACGGCCTGACCCGTCCCATGATTGGTATGCATTTCTTCAATCCTGCTGACCGTATGAAACTGGTTGAGGTAATTGCAGGTGTAAACACTCCCGCTGAGGTTGTAGATACCATCAAGAAGATTTCTGAGGAAATCGGCAAGACTCCCGTACAGGTAAACGAAGCAGCCGGCTTTGTTGTTAACCGTATTCTGATACCTATGATCAACGAAGCCGCTTTCATTAAGATGGAAGGTGTTTCCGATGTGGCAGGAATTGATACAGCTATGAAGCTGGGTGCAAATCATCCCATGGGACCTCTTGAACTTGGCGACTTCATCGGTTTGGATATCTGCCTTGCAATCATGGATGTTCTTTACAAGGAGACCGGAGACAGCAAGTATCGTGCATGCCCTCTTATCCGCAAGATGGTTCGCGGCGGCAATTTGGGTGTGAAGAGCGGCAGAGGTTTCTATGTTTACAATGCAGACCGCACCAAGACCCCTGTAGATGCACAGTAAAGACTAATTGCGAACGCCGAATGGTGAGCAATTTAATAAAATAGATAATTGGAGGATTAACATCATGGATTTTACATTATCCAAAGAACATGAGATGGCGAGACAGCTGTTCAAGGAATTCGCCGAGAATGAAGTAAAGCCTCTTGCACAGGAAGTGGATGAGGAAGAGCGCTTCCCCAGAGAGACTGTAGAAAAGATGGCAAAGTACGGCTTCATGGGTATCCCCGTTCCCAAGGAGTACGGCGGACAGGGCTGTGATATCCTGACCTACGCTATGTGCGTGGAGGAGCTTTCCAAGGTTTGCGGTACTACAGGCGTTATCGTTTCCGCACATACCTCTCTTTGTATTGACCCTATTCTGACATACGGTACCGAGGAACAGA
>JALEIR010000060.1 GCA_022769665.1 Lachnospiraceae bacterium
TGTCCCCTTTGATAAACAGATTATCCTTTCCCATTCCGCATACATAAGGATTGGAGTCGTATTCATGGCAAATTTCAAGAAAGTCAGCTTTATCCTTCTCGTTGCTCATAATCTTGACCAGAATTTCATTTGGAATGGTCCTTGCGTATGCTCCCGGCCCTGCCATTCGGATGTTTGTGACACCGTATTTTTCCAACAATGATTTCAACTCATCCGGAAGGAAAGCGTAAGTGATGCACCAGGGGGTACCGCCGCTTTCGTATTCGGCGATTTCTTCTTCCCCGCCTGATAAGCCGTCGCACATGAATTTCTCAATTGTTCCTCTGTCAAAAGTGAAGCTGTCGATTGCACTTTGCCTGTTGGCGATACACCACTGAACCCAGGCATCGGAACATTCGGGATTTAAAATAAACTGATTCTTCTGGATTGGATTTGACAAATAGGGTAGGTAGCCCAACCGCGATGCGACGCTGAACATAACTTTTTTCCCGGCAATCCGAATCAATTCACCGATAACCTTCTCCTGATTCGGATAGGTGTAGGAGATAGGAGCATCAAAAGAAATAACCAAATCAAAAGACTTGTCTGTATATTGGGACAAATCCTCCAGAGCGCCTTCCACAAAGGTAATGTTTTCGGATACACCTGCTTCGGCTGCTAATTCTTTTGCTTTTTCCAGCATGGAACGGGAAATATCAAAATGAGTAACCTTAAGTCCCATTTTGGCAAGCAGAATAGAAAAACGTCCGCATCCTGCCCCTCCGTCAAAGACGGTCTTAATACCGCCTATTTCTGCCAGCAGTTCCTTTTGAATATGACTTTTTTGAATGATATCGTCTATGAAGGTTGCCTCCCTTTGGCTTTCCAGTTCACCTTTATCCGGCAAATTCCATAAGCGTTCCGAAATTTTTCTGCTGTAATCCTTCTGCATTTTTATACCATGCCTTTCCTGCTTGAGTTGTTTCCGCGTGGGAACAGTTCATATTTCTTCTCTAACTTTCATACTAACAGCACTGACAAAAATCCGCCACCTAAAAATTGGTTCTAAAAAAGAATGAGCCGATACCTGAATGTACCGGCTCATTGTTTTATGCCTTCATTTTTCTGATAATGCGCTGTATGCTTTTGGCCGACAGACAATATTTGCGGGTCAGTTCCGATACGGTCATACCCCGGTGCCAGTCAGCGTAAATGTGATGATTTCTGACTGCCAGTTCCTGCTTAATCGCGGTCTGGGAACCCCATTCCAGCCTGTTTTCCGAACGCCTTGGAATGTAAATGTTTTGTCCGTCCACATACTGTTGTATCAGTTCTATGATTTCTACAGGCAGAATCTCTTCTGCTTTTATATAGCCCATGTTTGCCTCCTAAATTTCAATTTCTTTCAGGAACAGCAACGGCTATAACAATTTTATTTTGATTGCAATAGCCGGTGCTATGCAAACATAACATATCTTCTCATACGAATTCTTCCTCCCCTTTGTTTTCTAAGTATATGTTATCACCGATTCCGCAAGAAAACAACCCATAAAAGATGTGACCGGGTCTTTGCAGGAATCATTTATCCTGTCAATGTCCGATTTTGAATTTTACTGTAATTTTACCAACTCAGGGTAGAGCAATTTACACAGCGTTTGTATGCTTGCTTGTAGGAATTTTATAAAAAGCAGTAGGATAAGGTTATTGCTGTCAAAAAAGTCGAGTAAATGATATATCGGAAAATAAGGAGACTTTCACATGATAGGAAAACCACAGCTTTCGTTTCGGGATGACGGGACATTTCGCATTTTGCATCTGACAGATATACAGGAAGGACGCTTTCCACGCAGAGATACTATGAACCTTTTGAAAGCCTTGCTTAGGAATGCAGATCCGGATCTTATCATTCTGACGGGAGATCAGTTAAAAGGATATGCACCGAGTTTGAAATTGAGCGGAAGAAAAGGCATTCAGAAGACAATTGGAAGATTGACGGAACCGTTGGAGCAATATAGGATTCCGTATGCGGTTACTTTTGGAAATCATGATGTACAATGTGGCTTGTCCAATGAGGAACAGGCAGACCTTTATCGGCAAATGCAATATTGTGTCTGCCCGGATGACGGACCGGCTGCCGGAACATTTTTCTTGAAGGTTCAGAATCGGGATGCAGAGGATAAACTAAAGATTTATGTCGTGGATAGCGGAAATACCGGAGAAAAAGGTGGTTATAATCCACCAAATGATGCGGTTCTGAACTGGCTCAAAAACTGTCTTGACGCAGACCAACATAGTGTGCCATCAATATTATTTCAGCATATTCCTCTGCCGGAGTACAAACAGTGTCCTGATGTAACGGTGAAGGAACCAATCTGCAGTCCGGATACAAATTCAGGAGAATTTGAAATTTTGCGTAAAAGCGGAACTGTCATGGGAGTTTTCTGCGGACATGATCATAAGAATGACTTTCTGGGGCAGGTTGCCGGAATAGACCTGGGATATACGCCTTCATGCGGATTTGCATGTTACGGACCGGGTGTTGACAGAGGCGGACGACTTTTCATTTTTCATGAAGATAAGCCTATGCGCTATGAAACGAAATTGTTAAGATATCGTGACATTATAGCACCCCATACAAAGAACAGGCTGAAAGAATACTGGGATACCCATATTCCAACCTGTTGGCCGGGCAGACAAAGAGAAAGTGATAAGGAGAACAACTGAAAATGAGAAAAGAAAAACAACGTGACTTAAGAAGCCTTGATTGGAAAAGAACATTGCTGGTGACACTGCCGTTTGCAGGAGCATTGGGATTTTGGCAGGCATATGACGGAATAGTTCCGCTGATATTAAGAGATACCTTTCACATGGGTGACACATTATCAGGTGTTGTTATGGCACTCGATAATATTTGTGCACTGTTTCTTCTTCCTTTGTTTGGAAGTTTGAGTGACCATTGCCAAAGCCGTTTGGGACGCAGAACTCCTTTCATCTTAATTGGTTCTTTGCTGGCTGCATTTCTGATTCCTTTGTTATCGGTGGCAGACCGTATGGAGAGTCTTCCGGTATTTCTCATCGTGCTTTGCCTTTTGCTTATTGTGTTGTCAAGTTATCGTAGCCCTTGTGTGGCATTGATGCCGGATGTAACACCCAGGCCGGTTCGAGCCA
>JALEIR010000064.1 GCA_022769665.1 Lachnospiraceae bacterium
GCCAGAATCTCTTCCTTTCCGTCAATCTCAAACCGATATCGGAAGTTATCTTTATTGTCCTTATTGACTTCCTCCGCACCGTAATGATTCACACCGAGATACACCGCCTCTGTCCTTCCCGCCTGTTCTATATTGACAAAATCCTCCTCATTCTGATTCGATTGTTCCGCGTTATCACAACTGCTCTCTGTCTGCTCACTTCTGACACCACCCATTCCTGCCGGTTCTGTCTGCCCGGTGCTGCCGCAGCCTGTTACCGCCAGAACCAGTCCGATTACTAACGATATCCCTTTTCCCGTATTCTTTGCCTTTGTAATCCACTTTTCCGCTGTCATATTTTCTTCTTTCGTTTACTCCCTTGCCCTTTTCTTCAGCATTTTAAAGATTCCGCATAACGCCACACACAACACTGCTGCCGCAACAGTGGCTGCCAGCCATATGTTTTTGTTTGGAAGGAAAGAAAAGGTTCCGTCCTGATTGGCAATCTGCTCCGCATTACGCAGGACGAATGCACCGATAAAAGGACCGATAATACCGGGAATCAGTACCTGCCCGATAATACGAATTCCCTGAAAACGACCGGCCATATTTCCCGGAATACAGTCACGGATCATGGCGCCAAACACTGCCATACCGGTAAGATAACCGCTCATCATGAACAGAGAGCCTATAAAAACCGGGAGAGTATGCACCGAAAAATACAAAATCAAATATCCGCCGACCAACATCGCCAAACAGGGCAGGATGCTGAATTGAAATCCCTTTTTATCATATACCCTGCCATAACATGCTGTGACAACGGATGCCAGTATAATTGCCGGTGCCATGATCAACACATAATTTTCCATATGCAGAGTCTGCTCATAATATACAATCAGATACGGCATATAGGTCTGGATGGAAATACCAAATAACGCAAATGCTGCAATTACTGCATACAAAAGTACATTCTTTTTCATGGTACCTGGCCGAAAGCTGTATAACAGATTCCCTACATAAGAGGTACCTCTGCTGACATTGTTATGTACGGAGCTTTCTTTTATCAAAAAGCATCCCACCACACCTGCTGTAAAAACTACACCTCCCACAATCATATAAATAATCGTCCAACTGTCTGCTTTGTCCAAGTCAAAGCCCATAAATCCGCCGAATACCACCAATATGGATATCAATGGCATCATGGCATTAATCCCCTCAATCCTGCCTCGGTTCGTCTCATCCCCTTCATCCGTCAGCCATGCATTGTAAGCAGCATCATTGGCAGCAGAACCAAAGAAGGTCATCACACAGTCCAAAATAATTACAAGATGGATTCCCAGGGACGCTGCCTCCAGAGCATTGCTGCAGACAGGTGTCAGGATATCCATACGCACCAGTCCGAATCCCAGAATCGTTATTCCCCACACGATATATCCGCCACAGATAAAGAGCTTACGCTTTCCCACCCAATCAGACAACGCTCCTATCAGAATCGTCGTCAGGGCTGCTGCCACAGAACTTGCGCCAACCATCACAGAGATATCTGCCGCAGAAGCATGAAACATTTTGTAAATAAATACATTCAAATACATATTTTCCACAACCCAAGCCACCTGCCCGATCAGCCCAAACAATATCATGGCAATCCAAAATCTGTATCCCAGCTTTTTCATCTGTTCTTTCATTCTCCCCACCATCCTGTTCTGTCATTTTCTTTACATCACGTAAATATACGGACTTTTTGCATCCCGTTTCTCATACAGATCCCATAGCATCTCCAAAAGCTTGTCTTTTTCCGTAACAAAATCCTCCTCATGGCTTAAAAGAATATATTTTGAGGAAAGACTTTTCAACAGTTTAATCTGCTCCAGCAGCAATTGGGTATTGTATACACGCTTTCCGTTTTTCGTGGTACAGTAAGCCGCATCTCCCCAGAACGCATACTCACCGTTTACTTCCATGCCGATACTACCCTTTGCATGGGAGCTGGGAATTTTGAAAAGATGTATTGAAACTCCGTCTTCCATCAAAAGCTCTCTGTCCACAATCTCACCTGTCTTAATATATTTAAAGGTATTATCACCGCAATATAGCTTTGAATAAGCTACCTTGTCCAGATTTCCGATATGATCCGGGTGAAAATGGGACAGAACAACAGCTTTCTCTTTTGCTATCTGAGTTAGTTCCCGATAAGCCTCCCCGCTGTTTCCCACATCAAAAATCCAGCAATAATCTCTCCCTTCCACAATTCCCACATCGGAAGAAAGAGGAACATCCGTCGATTTTATGTAGTATATATCATCCGCAATCTTTCTTTTCATTATTATTTCTACGCTTTCTTTTCATAGTATACCAGTGTCATGGTGTCATTTACAATATGCTCTTCTCCGGTTCTGATAAATCCGCACTTTTCATACAAATGACAATTCCCAGGCTCCTGCAAGATTGTATCAAGACACCATTTCGTTGCTTCCGGATGCATCTCAAATGCTTTTTGTATGGCAGCAAAACCGATTCCCTGATTCTGATACCTGGGAAGAATGAATAACGGGCTGATATATCAGCAGCTTCCGTTGTTTCATTCAGTTTTACCACGGAGATATTGCCAATCACTTCGTTTGTCTCTTTTAACTCAATCGCCCAGTTGTAAAAATCATTATTGTCATATCTTTTTATCCAATCCTGCAAAATATTCTTACTGGTTTCAACATCCTTATGAGCAGGCCATGTCAGAAATCTTGTCACTTCCGGATCGGAAGCCCAGTTTTGATACATATCTGTCGCATCCTCCATCACAAATCTTCTTAACACAAGCCTGTCTGTTTCAAGTCTTTTTGTCCCTAAATTCTTCATTTTCCCTTCCTCCTTAAAAAAAGAAACCACCTATCCAAAAGATAAGTGGTTTAAAATCTGCCTATAAGCGAATCTTCATTTTCGACTCTGAAAAAAGACATAACTTATTTCCCTCTCAAATGTTTTTGTAAAGTATACTCAACATACTACAATATGTCAACAGAAACTTTTTAATAATAAAGGCCTTTACTATTTACAATTCGTCATCATAATGATTCTTCCATTACATTCCATAATTCTTCATCTGTCATATGATTATCCAACACCAATTGTGTAAAAATCTGACGATCCTCCGGTTTGTATAAAAGTTCCCGATACCAGCTGTCATGCCTGATATTATCCCCATATTCGCGAACCGTTCCCATGAGCTTTCGAATCATATAGGCAGTGTGTTTAATATCTGCAAAACAATCATTTTCAAAAAACCCTTCAAAAGCGCCATATTCACTATTCCGCATTACCTGATTTGCCGTTTCGTACTGTTTTGCCGCCATTCCCAGCTTATAGAAGGCCTGCATATAATTCTTTTCCAGGTATTCTTTTACTCCCTCAGTAAAGAGCAACATTCCCTTGGCACAATGCATATGAATCTGCGCATCGAGATATAAAGTTGAGCGGAAACACTTTTTTTGTTCTTCTTCCAGTTCACCGCTTACCTCTTCACATTTTCTGACATACTCCTCCATTTTTCCAAGAACACTTATAAGTATATCTGCAAAACAATCCATCTGTTTGTCTAATGGTATCTCTTTTGTACACCAATTCAATTCTTTTATATTTTGCTGCTCTCCACGGATAAGATGCCAGGCAACAATTCTGGCATTTTCCGTATAGAATTGCTCCCCCGCATGCTCATCCTCATTCGGACCATAGACGGGCATGATATCCGCGTGCTTTGCATACAACCCGGCAACCTTTTCGTTTCCGGCGTAATAAGTCTGAGTAAATGTTCTACTATGCTCTTCATCCGATATCTTTTCTCCCAGCCATTTGCGCCTTACTGCATCCAAATAATATACGTGAGGCAGGACATTGGAGCAGTTTATCAGCCAGTATTTATTCGCCCCTGTTTCCAGTACTTCATCCAGCTCCCGATTTAAAAAATCCACCGAGTTTGGCAACATCGTAAGATGATTTGCAGCCTGTAAATCATAAAAAGATACATGATAATAAATTCCGCTGTAATCTTTTTTGTTCTTCGGTAATGCTTTTACTCTGCCCAAATGATTATCACGTCTTCTGGTTACCATTTTGCCGAAACCATTATCTGCATAAATTTTTATGATATCCTCATCCAAATCCAAACAGCCTTTATCATAAAGTTCCATAATTTCTCCATACAGATTTGTACAGAAAATCGGATGCTTTACTTTCTTTTCCACCATTTTCCTTTGCAGACGAATCAGTTCACTGATCAGAGCCCCTCTTTTTTCGTCCGTATCGAAATCGCCACTGTCATCGTTGCTCCAAAACGGACAATCGCCCTGGCCTCGAAACCCCAGCGCATAAATTGTTTTTTGATCTTTCTGTGCATCAATTGCCTCTTCCCATAGTTTCAAAAACAGCTCTTTGTTTTCTTTATAGTTCGGCCGCTCATTGGGATAAGCTCTGGCAAACATTTCCGCTCCCAAAGGTTCTGCATGGTGATGGGTAATATAAAGTCCCATATCTGCTGCCAGCTTTCGCATTTTGATTCCCATAAGATCCGTTCCGGGAATTACCATATTTCCTCCGCAACGAAGCAGGGTTTCATAGGCCATTCGAAAACTGTTCTCGTTATCCCCCTGATAATTCCAATGGGATAGCAATACCTCATCATTAAAAAACCAGCCTCTAAACCGGACTGCATAATCCGGCGATGAAATTACCTGTGGCTCTATCTCAATGAACCTTTTTGGAGTCAACTTCTGATTCATCCAAAAACCAAACGGTTGCTTGCCCAAAAATCTTCGGCTGATTTCCAACAAAGCATATGCAAATCCGAGCTCGTCAGAAGCCACTACTTTTATCTTACTTTCTGTTACTTCCAACCGGTAGGCCTCTTCCTTTATCGCTGAATCATATATGAGCTGAATTTCATTTTCTCCCACATCAAAGGAATCCAAAAAGGCTTCTTTCATATCTCTTTCCAATATGGAAATTACGTTGGAAACAGCACAGGAAGAAAGCACAAATGTGCTTTCTTCCTGTTGTTTTTTTATAATCTTCGTATGAATATCAAATATAAAATTCTTTTTAAACATACCGCGTTATACCCCACAATCTGATTAGACACGTTTATTTCCCCAATATCCTATATCAAAACCGGATTCCCGTCATTTAAATCTGTATAGTGCAATCCGTCTCTGCTTATTGCAAAATAAACCTGTTCTCCATCCTCTCTTCCATCCGTAAATGTAACAAAGAGATATCCGCCTTTTTCTGTTGTAATGTCACTCATAACTTCAATGACATTATCCAAACATCACCATCTACCAAATACTGAAATTCCGCACTCCGCTATCTCTTTGTATGTAGCTTTTGCTTCCGCGCTTGTTAAGTCCAGCTCATCCATATCTACACTGACATTGATATGATGCTTTGCTTCATGGAGTTTGGACAATAAACATACACTCTCACAATGCGGAATCGCTTTTCACCGCTTTAACAGTACGCAAACCCGCATGATTACTGGGTTTTTGCACCCTTTGACATGTTGCTAACATCCGCAATCATAAGGTTAAGACGTGGCGTACAGACCGTTTGACTTTGTAAACGTGTGGCAGGTACGCCGATATTTTGTAACACTTTTATAATGCAAAATCATTATAAATACTGCTACCGAATTTGGTACTATATCGGTCCGCAGATTTGTTTTGGGCAGTTTTGCGAATGGCATTAACACCCTTTCAATGACCACTTTTATTGAAAACGATATTTTCCTTTTCCATGTCCGGTTACGGATACGATCACCTTGCTATCAACCAACAGTTTTATCAGCTCGGATGCTCTTGTTGATTTTAACCCGGTAATATCTTCTACAATCGTTCTGCCGAAATATTCTTCTTTTCCACATTTTGAAAACAGTTCAAAAGTGTGATTTATTGTTTTTTCTGAAATCATATCCGAAAAAGCAAGTAATTTATTTCGAATGTCCGCTTTTTGACTTTCAATGTCCGCTTCCGTATTCCCAATGTCCGCTTTTGCACTTTCAAAATCCGTTTCTTTAAACCTTCCACTAATGTGCATCGAACGATTATGAAGTTCATTCTTTTCATCCAACAGTAAATTTCTTAAAAACAATTCCAAATACTCAGTTGTCTCATGAACACCATTTTTCAAATCGTTATAATTGGCCCTAACAAGTGCATTTCTAAAATACCAAGCATTTTCCGCAAAAATATCATTGGTTACGTCAAATCCCAGCGTTCTAAGATACTTAATAAAAAATACTGCTGTAGTTCGTGTGTTTCCCTCAGCTCATGTCAAGGATGGGACAAAATTTTTTTCATTCTTTAATGCTTTGTAACCTATATTTTCCCATCTACATTTCTCTTATCTTTTTTACAACAGTAATTATAGTGTTTATATAATATTCCAGCGATAAAAAATCTCTTGCGATTCTATTAAAATAATGTTCAGAAACCTTTATCTCATCTACACTACCATTATTATTAAATTCAACTGCTAATTTCCATATCCCTTCATTAATTAGCTTAACTTCCATTTCTTCATTTTTAAATCTTTCCTCTAACACAGCTAAATCTACAATTACCAATATTATTAAATCCCCAATCACAAAGTTCCAATAATCAATAACATCATCAAAAAAATTTAAAAAAGGATTATTTGTTAAATCCTTGCTGTTTTTAAAGACGTTTAAATTAAAACATATTGGTTTTTTAACTTCCCTTTTTATATCCTGAAGCTTTTCCATATCCTTTTTTTCTGGTCTGAACATTACTGAATAATATAATCCATCTTCCATTTTTTCAATAACAATATTTTCAGTAATAGCACAATCAATCATATCATTTAAATCAACAAGATAGTTTTCTTGTTTCTCAACATAAAGTCTTTTAAAATGCTTGCCATAAAAATTATCTATATTATCATTATGTAGATAATTCATAATTTCTTTTCTTTTGTTTTCCTGCCTAATTATTCTATAATTTTTTCCATTGCTAGTTTTTACCTCAATCAAATTGATTCTATCATCTGATTTTTCCGTTATATCACCACACTTTATACAATTTGTTAAATCATTTAAAATGGCAATTTTGCCATTGGTAAGTAATTCCTCC
The DNA here is from genome assembly GCA_022769665.1 of Lachnospiraceae bacterium. Lineage (GTDB taxonomy): Bacteria > Bacillota > Clostridia > Lachnospirales > Lachnospiraceae > Acetatifactor. The sequence goes on from JALEIR010000064.1 coordinate 7,116, forward strand.
AGTACTTCAAGTTCTTTTTCCAATCCTTTTTTTCCACTAATATAACCAGTATTTTCACCAAAACCTAAGTTTTTCAAATCAAATTTTGAAAAAAGAGTATAGGCTAATGCATCCATAATCTCTTTTACTCGAATAATATCTCCTTTCAAATGGAATATATTATCTTTCATTAGATTTATTGAATTACTAATTTCAATTATCTCTTGTCGATTGTTTGCTTTTCTTCCCTTTTGCTCTTTTATTTTAGCTTCATTTTCTCTTACTAAATTTTCTAATGCAACAATTTCATCTAATATATTTATTTGAAAATCATATAACTTTCTTCTCTCAATCTCTCCAGAACATAACTCTTTATATTTTTGTAATAACTCCATATATTTTTCAAATTCCATATATTTTCTCCTACTTATCTCTCAATTTCATGAAAGCCTTTCACAACACACCAAAATTCTCAAACATTATCTCCACTCCGTCAATCTTCTTTTCTGTATGATAATGCCCACAGTACCACTTCTTATATTCTAGCCTGTCCTCAATCCCATCCAGCCAGACCTCCGTAGACTTGTCAACCCTGCTCTGATCCACGCCAGACATAAATACCTCAACAGGCTCATATTTCAATGGTGTCGTATGACTTAATACCACATCTACCTTCCAGCCGAATGTTTCAAGCTGCTGTTCTACATATCTTTTGATTTCTTCCGAGGGCTGCTCGTCCTCCCACCAGCCCCAGCCGTATGCAAGACGAATTTCTTTGTCAATGCTGTATGCACCGCCCATGACAACCGTCTGCTTTCCATTCAGGT
>JALEIR010000072.1 GCA_022769665.1 Lachnospiraceae bacterium
TTCTCCAGTATCGACTTTAATTCATCCAGAAATGCAATGACTTCTCTCTTTTTCGATTGTGTACTAAGGAAAATTATAACCACCTCCGAACATTTCTACTATCAATTGATAGTATACTAGTCAATTGATAGTTTGTCAAGTGGATTACAAGATTAACAATCCTCTCTCATCGTAAACACTTCCCTGCGGCTCACCCTGATTTCTCAGGCATAAGATACAGTATAATATCCATGAGCATTGCTCCTTTGTTTGATTAGAAGTTAGAAGATTTATACCCACTATCGGAAAATCTTCTTCATCTTCTGCCGGAATGTAAATTCCTTCATACTTTTTAAATGGTCTTAACAGAAAAGCAATCTTTAAATCTGTTAACATCTGAAATGGATTAATCGGATAACTTATCTCCTTACCACTATAGTACTCTCGAAGAAAAACATAAACTGTAAAACTAAGAAACCTACGACTTATATGCCATATTAAACGCCGGTTCCATTCCTTCAATCTCACTTCTATTTATCCCATATTGCTGCGCAAGTCGTCTCCAATTGCTTTCTACAATATTCTTTATTTCTCTCAATTCCTCTGACGCCTGCGCCTCTGTCAAACCATACATTTTGGCAACTGAAAGAGCCAGATTAAAGTCAATTAGATTATTGTCAGAATCCACATTGAGCGATAACGTATCCCCATAAATATTAGGATTGACATCATATAACGGAGACAAACTCCATCCGTCTTTCACCAGAACAAATCCATGATTTCTCAAATGGTCATCTGTATTAGATACCGCCATGTTAAATACAATTCTGCGCCACAGTTCACGTAAGTCCTTCCCCGGTGTTGCACTATTGGTTTTTATGATAGACGCAATCTCCATATAGCTTGAGCCTTCCGTTGCGTTCGCACCATCCTTCTTTCCTAGCAAAGTCATTGCTGATACAAAGTGAATTCGTCTATCGCCCTCTCTGTCAAATCTTTTTGTCAGGAATGTGCTTCCTGTTTTTGAAAGATTCTCCAACTTAGCTTCAGGCACATTCAGATTACACATCACTGCCAAATCATGAACAACCATTTCCCATGCACCAACATTTATTTCATCGTGCTTTGATGGAAATTTAGCTATCCACAAAGAACCATCCGGTGCAACAACCGAAGCCTTTGGTCTGGCTCCACCCAAAGAAGAACCCGGTGCTACCAACTGCTTTAACCATTTTTCTTCCATGCCATCATCGTTTTTCTCGAATGCCAGGGAAGCAGATTCCAGCTTACGAAGAGTTGTCCAAGGTGGTGTTGCCAACTCATTATCATCAGACAGAAAAGCCCCGCCTTTTGACGTAGAAAATCTTAATCCTCCCATTCTCGTCTCATCATAGACACCTATCAGGAAATCCACCTCTGTTAAAGTTCTAGGCTTTCGCTCTTCTTTCTTCGCAATAATTGCCTCACGTCTCTTTATCAAAAGACGTCCCCATCTATCCGGACAAGAATCTTCAAATACACCAAACATTAATTTATCTGCCGGTGCATACTGACGCCCCTTGAACATTCTCAAATCCGGATCCAAGGTCACATTGTTCGTCAAATCATTTAACCATTCGTCATCATATTCAAAGGATACCACCTGTTTTCCCCTACCGCCATCCACATATAGCGTTCCTATTAACGATGGTGTATCGGATTTCCAATTCTCATATACATAAATTTCATTTATGTTATCCATCTAATGCTTACTTCCTTTTCGCTCGTTTCGGAGTTATTAAATTCATATCCTGTATTCTTCTGCCAAATTCATCATCCTGCGCCACTAGCTCTAAGTCTTTATCCATACCACCCAAAGCATGCAACACCGCCGCGTAAGTTCCTATAGCCACCGATGGAGTACCTTTTTCCACCGCCCACAGCGTAGCTCTACTAATTCCAGCTCTTTCTGCCACCAACTCTGTAGAAAGATTGCGACGCAATCTGGCCATTTTTATTTGTTCACCCATATTTTCTAAAACTTTTTGTGTATCCGGCATAACTACCACTGATTTCTTGCTCATGTTTTCACCTCTTATGTTTAATATAATAAGCATATTTGGTTATTTTGTCAATTATATTAAACATTATTTTATCGTTTTCTGTATATCCAAAATATTATAATCCATTCCTCTTATTTGATAACCAAAATTTAATTCTAAATTTATCTTTCTTTGATAAAAGTTATCCAAAATAACAGTCTATATACATGACAATAGGCAGCGATACGCTGCCTATTGCTAATGTGCGTTTAATTTTACAAATCCATGTTTTGTAGGACAATACTCATAGCATAATTGAACCGAAAATCTATATATATTTGCGCTTTTCAACCGAATAATGCAAAATAGTATTCTAACATAGTCCAAAATTCATCATTTTCGGCGTTAATTTAGTTTACTGCTGCTCTTAAGAAACCCATATAGCATACGTCAGAAACTAACCTGAGCTCACCCTAATCCAGCTCCACCGAATCCGAAATATAGTACCGGAACTGATTCTCCCGGCAGTATTCTCTGATTTTCTTCATTAATGCATTGTCTGTTGTGTACTCAATCAGATAAACATCCAGGCCGTCGCCTTTGCAAGTCTCAACATAATTCTGAAAATATTCCCGGTCATCTTTTGCCTGCGCCGAAAATGTCCCCGTAGCAAATTCTATTCTGCTCCAAACGCATTCCTGGTTGACACCTGTCATAATCTGCCGAAGAGAACCCCTTTCATCCCGGTATTTCATGACATAGGTATCTCCGCCGTTGATAATCACAGGCTTACCGTATTCCGTCATGTGTTCCAAAATTGTTGTAAGTCCTTCAAATATCTCCTCTGTTGGGTATTGATAATATACGTCGCAATTATCCACAAAAAAGCCGTCAATCTCTTTATCCAGCAATTCCTCTCCCAGGGAAACCAGAAATTCCTGCCAGACCACGGAGGAAACATCTATCCACTGTTCTTCCTCCCAGTTCTCATAGTCTCTCAAGGTCAATCCGGAATACGTATCATAATAATCCCGGAAATTTTCCAGCGAGCCGATATTGATATAGGAATATACCGTACATCCCCGGGCTTTCAAACAAGTAATATCTTCCTTTGTAAAATACTGTGCGTCAATAACAACCATGCTGTATTCTGCGACTTTTTCAATATCTGACGCATCCAGGCCTAAAAATAAGCCATAATCCTGCCTGCTGTCATCTGCCTCATACTCCCCGCACCCGGACATCCCCGGCAAAAGAGCGGCAAGAACTGTGAACATGCAGATTATGAAACCATATTTGTTTAGAACAGCTTTCTTTCCGGACATAAATGATTTGCGTTCTTCTTTCCTTGGTATAGTTTTTCTAATTATTGCATACGCATTGGTTTCCGGGAAATACCGGTTCTACGACAAATCAGCTCTCTTAATATGTTTATAAACAGAGGTCATGCATTTTGCCATACTGAACCATTTCCCGTCTGTGCTGTTATTCACAAGATCTTCCTTGAAAGAATAGGGTGATTGATACCATTTTTCTCCGTAACAGCTCTTCAAAACCTCTTCCGGCTTTGTGGGAACGGAAAAGCTATGTCCCTCAAATTTAGCAGTACGCGCTTCCCCGTATAAATATTCTCTTTTGATATAAGGACCTGCCTGCGTAATGTCATTAATAAAATTAGGTGTATAGGAATAGTACTTTTCGTTTTTCGCATGCCGCGTATACCATTCCACGCGTTTCATGTACCTTTTTTTCATCCGGAGAAACTTTTGAACGGATTTCTTTTCATGATCACTGTATCTGCAATCATCTTCCACACTTTTTATCTTTTTGTGAATAGGATGAATCAATACTCTTCTGAACATCCTATCTGCGAACCGATTCACCAGTATGGGAGAGTATGCATAGATGTCCAAAAACAGCCCTTTACATTCATATTTCTCCCATAAAACACTGTCTTTTTCTGCCACACGGCTTTTTGTATTCTTCTCTCTCACCCTGAAATTGGACAATCTGGGGGAATAAAACTCCTCTGTATAATAATCCTGTATATGATACCTGTCGCCCAACTCCTCCCGGATAACTTTCTTAGCTTTCTCAATCTGATTTACCGGAATTGCCAAATCAACATCATCATCCCAGAACAGGAATCCGCCGTTCTCATAATCCATGCAATCTTTCCATTTGTCCGGAGTAAGCTTGGCCGTCTCTACACCGCTTATGTTTTTGCGCACCGCGCCGATTAATGTTCCCCCATCCAGCGTATAGCATATCCTGTTTTTCTCCAGTATATCGATAACATCCAAAAGCATGTCATTCAGTCTTTTATGGATTTCGCTTAGACTGTGGGTTCTGCTTTCATCCATGCTCAGTATTTCCAAATCGTCTGCGTTCTCCGGCATGGTTACACTGTCTTCATCTAAATAAATTTTCTTAATATCATCCAAACGTTGATAAAAAATATTACCTTCTTTCAGGTAATCTTTCCTGATTTTCTTCGGAGCAGACAGAGCATTATTTCTGTTATTTATAACACTGTCCTGTAAGCTTCGCAGATAAAACGGGAAATCTCTTTCAATAATATCCTTCTTGGATTCATCTCCAACGATATTGATTAATATCTCATTTTTTTCTTTCATTTCTTTACAGGTTGATATTTCGTCCCATACGGTCTCCAAAACCTCAACAAACGCAAAAAAGACCAAAAAGGGATTTACCAGATTCAAAGAAATCACAATCACCGCAGCCATAAGAAGAACGCAGGCGATAAACTTTTTGACAAACACTTTATACATATCACCATACACATAATAGGTATAGATGATATTGTCCATCTGACAACACAAGATGTTTTTGTTCCGGTCATCACAAAAGACCTCTCCATACCACACCTCGTATTTGTAATAGTCCTTTACATACTTCGCTTTTCTCAGATACTTGTCGATATCTTTCTCCTTGCTGTTGTATGCAAACATATTTTTCTTCAGTCCAAAGACTCTGACATCATACTCCTCACGAAGCATATTTGATATTTCTTTTCTTTCGGAAATGACCTTATCCATTACCAGGCTGATAAAGAAAACGGTGATGGTTACAAATCCGATAATATATTCCAGATAATCATTTACAAACCCATCAATCTTGTCATAAGCAGCAAGCGAAAATCGAAATTTTAAAAAGAACAAAACCCCCAGTACAACATAAGACCCGATCAATATAGCTGCCGGAAGATTCACAAAAAACTTTTTAAAGCGCTCAATTCTTTTTGCCGTATCAAAGTAGTAATCCCTTGCCTTTAGCAAATCTATATTTTCTTCGCGATGTGTATCAACCAATATCTTATGCATTCTGTTTTCCCCGATATTTATTCGTCAGTTGTACTTTGAACAGTTCAAATCTTCCCGTAAGTTGCTGTTTACTCTCCCGCAAGCCAGGTCTGATACAGCTCCACATGATCATAGATACAGTTCCAGGTACTGCTGGAACCTGCTGTGACGCAGATATATTCCTTTCCGTTTGCATCCTCGGCAAGGCTGGCCGCACAGTTTCTCGACTGCACCACATATCCGGTTTTCCCGCAGATTACTTCCCCGTGGGTATCCTTATCCTCGATGCGGCGCAGGAACCAGTTGGAAATCAAAAGTCCTTCCGGATGCTGCTCCGTCGCGGAAGTGTTATAGGTATGGGCTGACAGCACCGCTCTGCAAAAAGGATTGTCTGCTGCTGTCTTTAAAATGACTGCCATATCATAGGTTGTGCTGTAATGATTTTCATCGTAAAGGCCCACGCAGTTGGTAAAGTGCGTTGTCTCTGACAGGTTCATCCTTTCCAGCTCCTGATTCATCAAATCCACAAAAGCCTCCTGGGAACCCGCCACATAAAATGCCAGGCCCAGTGCCGCGTCTGCACCGGAGGGAAGAATCGTCCCGTAAAAAAGGTCTCTTACCGTTACCTCTTCGCCCACGTCAAACCCCACATTACTGCAATCGTTTACAAAACTGTAATCCGTTATTTCTATAGTAATCGTAAATTTCTCATCCAAAATCGGTGAGTCCATCCAGTCCTCTCCCTCGATTCCAAGGGCGTTGGCCGCGGTCAGCACCGTCAGAATCTTTGTCATGGACGCAGGATTGATGCGTTCCTTTCCGGAGCGCTGTGCCAGTATGGTGCCGTTTTCCACATCAATCAAGACACCGTATTCGCTGATTACCTTATCCGGAAAGCCTGTGGTTGCTGCGGTAGCGGAAGCTGTATATGCCTCAGGTTCCGGCTTAGGTGTTGGAAAAGGGCCGAAGGATTCTCCATAGTTTTGTCCTACCGGCTGTTTTGCAATCTCCGGCTCTGACTGAGGGGTTGACACGGTTCCGGCATACACTGTCTCATCCCCGTTCTCTGCAGCCGGATCTATTCCTTCCGAGGACAGTTCTTGTGCTGTCAATTCCTGCACGGTCAGTTCCTTCTCGGTCAATTCCGGTGCCGTCAGTTGCTGCTCGGACACCTTCTCTGCATCATTTCTGCCATGCCGCACCAGCCCTGTAATCCCAGCTGCAAGCAGAATCACCAGTACCAGCATCACTGCCGGAAATACCTTTTTTTGCAGCAGTTCCGCCCGTTCCTTTTGGCGTTTCATTTCCTGAATGCGTTGCCTGCGCCGTCGACTCCGCTCCTCATCGGATTCGTTCATTATTTCATGATTCATTTATGCCAAACCTTTCATTTCGTTGTTTCTGTTATGCACGCAGTATATTTTTCACATTTCCGTGGAGTTTCTCAGCCAAAGCGGTGTATCGTCGCTTTTCTTCTTCAGAAAACTCACGAAAGCGTACTTCCTCGAAGTCCCTCTCCGCCTGTTCCAAATCATGCAGTACGGGGGAGGCCTCAGGACAAATTACATACCGTTTTTTCTTCTTTACGGATTCCCGCTTTATCATCTGCTTCTTTTCCAGCTTTTGCACTGCGCTGCCGGTGTTCCGTTTTGTCATTCCGGTCAATTCCGCCAGCTGGGCGGTATCTTTGACCACAATTCCCTGGTTCAGGTACAGCAAAACAAGAACCTCCTCCAGCGTCATGTCGTTCTTGATTGCAACTACCTCACAATAGCGGTTTAAAAGCTTTCGGTAGCGGTAAAAATCCAGTGCCAAGCCGTCGCCCTCCACCGCCTCCGGCATAGCAAAGGACTGACGTTCCTGCCCAAGCTTTACACTTCCCGGCAGAATGGCAGGCAGAACAAAGCCGTCTCTGGCCGCCGTCAGGAAAAAGCGATATACCTGGAAGCGGATATCGTCATAGCTTTCCTCGTCGTAAACTTCCTTATAAAACTGATTGTAATATTCAAATACATTCAGTTTCATGCGGATGGTATTGTTGATGCTTGCACCCTGACTGTTTACAAGGCTTCCTTTGGTCTTGACATAATAATAAACCGGCGCCTGCAGGGCATAAATACTCTTGCAATGTCTGATATATTCCAGGTTGAAAATAAAGTCCTCACACCAGCTGATTTCCGGATCCATCCGCAAGTGGCGCTTTTCAATCAGCTCCCGCTTAAACAATTTGTTCCAGAGCACACCGTAATAAAAATCCGCAGGGTTTTCCATCATCAGGGCGGCAAATTCCTGCCTGGTGAGAAGTCCTTCCTTCTCAATGTCCCCCTTATGGGACAGATTTTCACCGGACACTCTGTAAAAATCCGCAATTACCATGTCACAGCCGCTGGACTCCGCGCTGCGGACAAACAGTTTGGTAGCTTCGGGCGTCAGCCAGTCATCGCTGTCCAAAAATTGCAGGTATTTGCCCTGGGCCTCCTCGATTGCCCTGTTTCTGCTATCCGAGACACCGGTATTTTCCTTGTGGATTACCCGCACTCTGTTATCCCGCTGGGCAAAGCTGTCGCAGATGGCGCCGGAATTATCCTTGCTTCCGTCATCCACCAAAATTAATTCAAAATTTGTGTATTCCTGATTCAGTACGCTGCCCACACAGCGCACCAGATAATTTTCCGCATTGTAAACCGGAACAATAATCGAAACCAAAGGTTCCATCAGATTCCCTCCCTGAATCGGTTCCATTTTTCTTCAAATTTCCGATAAAAATCCTCTTCCGTATCACTTTCATTAAAATAGAACAGTGTCAGCAGACTCATGTTCAGCTTTTTTGCATACTCGCTGTCTTCCTGCCCGCGCACTTTTTCTTCCACATCGTTCAACAGATAATGCCACTTGCATAAGAAATCATGATTTCTGCTCTGATTCGGTGTATCCAGCCATTTACTGACCTTCACCTTAGAGCGGTTTGTCTCCCTGCACTCCCCGGTCTGCAGGAAAAACCGGAAATCCCCGTTTTCATAATACCGTCCCAGGGGAAACAGTCTGCAGATTCCCGGTCTGTAGGCATGAATGCTGCATCTTCCCTTTTCATCCAAAAAGCCGCAGGCTTCCTCCGGACCTGACATGGCAAGATTAGGCAGAATACAGCCGTCCACCACATGCAGCTCCAGTTTTCCTTCCCCTAAAAGCTCCTGCATGGTTTTGTGCAGACCCTTTTGCATACGCCACACATCATAGGGGTCCAAAATCACGGAATTCCCCATGCCGGTACAGCATTTGTGGCAGCCTGCGCAGCCGTGGCAGTCCGCCTTCACCATATCGTTATATCCGTACAAACGCCCGTCGGAAATCTCCTCCAGACTGACATTTCGTTTCATTGCTTCCCTCCGCACATTTCCCGTTCTTTGCGCTCCATGATTTCCTTCAGGCTCTCCGTATATGGCGCCCTCGCCACACCATACTCTGTGACAATCCCGGCTATCAGCTCATGGTCGGTTACGTCAAAGGCAGGATTGTAGACCTTTACGCCCTCCGGTGCCATGCGCTCCTTATACCACATCTCCGTCACTTCAGTCTCGGGGCGCTGCTCGATGCGAATCTGCTGTCCTGTGGGAGTATCCATATCAATGGTAGAAGTTGGCGCACAAATATAGACAGGCACGCCGTAATACTTTGCCACCGCTGCCACAACAGATGTGCCGATTTTGTTGGCGGTGTCCCCGTTTGCAGCCACTCTGTCACAGCCTACAAACACTGCATTTACCAGCCCCTTGGACATGACGCTGGCGGACATGTTATCACAAATCAGGGTCACATCCACGCCTGCGGAGGAAAGTTCAAAGGCTGTCAGTCTTGCTCCCTGAAGAAGAGGTCTCGTCTCATCTGCGTACACGTGGAAATGATAGCCTCTCTCCTGTCCCAGATAGATAGGCGCTGTGGCAGTACCGTATTTGATTGTTGCAAGTTGTCCTGCATTACAGTGGGTCAGGATACCATCTCCCGGCTTCACAAGCTTTAACCCATTTTCCCCTATTTTACGACAAACTTCGATATCTTCATCCCGGATACGTAGTGCTTCCTGATGCAGGATTTCCTTCACCTCATCCACAGACCGTTTTTCATCCCTGCCGGCTTTTAAAGCGGCGTTTTCCATTCTTTTTAACGCCCAGGAAAGGTTCACGGCAGTGGGACGGGCGGAGTCGAGATAATCCTTATACTTGCAGAATTCCTCGTAGAAATCCCCAAAATCCTCCGTGTCTATCTCAAGGCTCAGCACATAGATACCCATGGCTGCCGCCACGCCGATAGCCGGTGCTCCCCTCACCTTTAAAAGGTAAATAGCATCCCATATTTCCTGCGCAGTTTTCAGTTCAATCAGCTTTGTCTGTCCGGGCAACAGCGTCTGGTCGATAATAACAACTGTTTTTTTCTCCTCATTCAAAGCTACCGTATCGTAATCCATAATGTTATGCTTCATGCTCATCCATTCACCATCCCAAATACTCATTTCATTGTTATATCGTTTTTTTGAATCAGTGTCTTACAATATCGGCGAACTCAGCCCGTGCAGCCCGTGCCAAATCGGCGGGAGCAAGTTCTAACTGGGAACCGATACGGCCTCCGCTGACAATTATCTTTTCCATATGCTCCGCCGAGCTGTCAATCCTTGTCACATACTGTTTTTTCATTCCTACTGCAGTACAGCCGCCCCGGACATATCCCGTAATTGCATTGATGTCCTTGACATGAATCATTTCCACGCTTTTTTCGCCTACGCTTTTTGCCGCAGCCTTCAGGTCCAGTTCCTCTGCAATGGGAATGACAAACACAAAATAATTTTTGCTGTTGCCAATCGTAACCAATGTCTTGTATACCTTTTCGTGAGGGAGTCCCAGCTGATCCGCTATCTGAATACCGTCCACAAATTCCTCACATTCATATGTGTAATGCGCAAACGGGATTTTCATGGATTCCAAAATCCGCATGGCATTTGTCTTTATCTCTTTCTGCTTTGCCATGTCAATACCTCTGTTCATCATTTCCGGTACGGTTTTTCCTATGCCGCACAACAATAAAATTATAACAACTTGTCCTGAAATAAGCAAGTGTCCCCAAGGGTTCATTCAAGATTGCACCGGAAATCTTTTCGAAAGAGTACCGGAAATTATTACATGATTGCGGTACAGCGCTGTGCTTCCCATATGACCTCCCGTGTTGATATTACGGAAGCTTTTCAGGTCGGTGGCGCAGCGGTCAAAGCCGCCTTTGAAGGCAAGACCGACATGGTTGCCACCTTGAAACGTCTTTCCGACGACCCTTATGTATGCATTACCGGTCTGAGTGACGTCCACGAAATTGCCAATGTAGAAAAGAAAGTGCCTGTAGAATGGATTGCCGAAGACGGTACCGGCGTTTCGGAAGAATTGCTTCATTATATCCGCCCCTTGATTCAAGCAGAATTGTCACCCGTCATGGTAGACGGTCTGCCCAGACATTTAAGGTTGGATTTGGAGAAATAGCTTACGGGTGTTGTCAAATGCACCCATGAAAAAAGCGCATCCACAAGCTTCATCATCTGTGATTCAGTGATGAACCTGCGAATGCGCTTTTCTTATTCTAACTGCCCTATGGCAGTATCCTTACAACAAACGGCTTATTTAATCTTTGCAGCCTTCTCAGCCTTCAGTGACGCGGTAAGAGCGGGAACAACCTTATTCAAATCGCCTACAATACCGTAGTCAGCAACATCAAAGATAGGAGCATCCTCATCCTTGTTGATAGCAACGATGATGTCGGATTCTTCCATACCTGCAACGTGCTGGATAGCACCGGAGATACCGATTGCAAAATAAATCTGAGGACGAACGGTCTTACCGGTCTGTCCTACCTGCAGATCCTTGGGCTTCCAGCCGGAATCCACAACGGCACGGGAACAGCTTACGGTACCGCCCATAACCTCTGCCAAATCCTCCAGGATCTTGAAGTTCTCTGCGCTTCCAACGCCACGTCCGCCGGATACCAGAACCTTTGCGTCCATAATGTCAACAGTATCGGAAACAGCCTTTACAACTTCTTTGATGGTCACATACTTGTTGTTGGGAGTAAATCCGGGATTGTACTCCTCCACAACTGCCTTCGCACCGGCAATGGGCTCAATCTTCTGCATAACGCCGGGACGAACGGTTGCCATCTGAGGACGGTTGTTGGGGCATGCGATGGTAGCGATGGTATTTCCGCCGAATGCGGGACGGGTCATCAGCAGCTGATTGTGCTTCTGCTCCTGTCCGGGAACTGCTACCAGAGGGAAATCACCGATTTCCAATACGGTACAGTCTGCGGTCAGACCGGTTGCTACTCTTGCGGAAACGGTAGGTCCCAGATCACGTCCGATTGCGGTAGCACCTACCAGAACGATTTCGGGTTTATACTTGTTAATTACGGAAGACAGAGCGTGTGCGTAAGGCTCGGTTCTGTAAACCTCCAGCTCAGGGTCATCTACAAGAATAACCTTGTCTGCGCCGTACTCAGCCAGCTTATCTGCCAGATTTCTAACATTATAACCGATCAGAACAGCGGTTACCTCAGTCTCCAGCTTTGCAGCCAGCTCTTTACCTTTGCCGAGCAGCTCCAATGCAATACCGCTGACTTCGTTGTCTACCTGCTGGGCGAACACATATACGCCCTTGTATTCTTCAATATTATTGGTTACCATGGTTTGCCTCCTATATTAGATGATGTGCTTCTCTTTGAATTTGCCAACAATGTAAGCAACTGCATCCTCGGTAGACTCGGGAACAACCTTCTCGCCTGCTCCCTTACGAACCTTGTCAGATGCCTTTGCAATCTTGGTGGGAGAACCTGCCAGACCTAAGTTGCTGTCATCAACATCCTTTAAGTCTGCTCTTCCCCAGGTGGTAATCTCTGCTGCGCATGCATCAAAGATTCCGCCGGGTGTCATGTAACGGGGCTCATTCAGCTCGGAAAGAGCGGTAATCAGGCAAGGCATCTTTGCTTCCAGTACATGATATCTGTCATCATACTGTCTCTGCACAATCACCTTGTCACCCTCCACCTTGATATCCTGTGCGTAAGAAATCACAGGGATTCCAAGGTGCTCGGCAATCTGAGGACCAACCTGTGCGGTATCTCCGTCGATAGCCTGACGTCCGGTAATAATCAAATCATAATCAATATTTCTCAGCGCACCTGCGATGGTGGTGGAGGTAGCCCAGGTATCTGCACCGCCCAGTACTCTGTCAGTAACAAGAATACCCTTGTCTGCGCCCATGGCAATTGCCTCGCGCAGTACATCCGCTGCCTTGGGAAGACCCATGGTGAGAACGGTAACCTCTGCACCGTACTGGTCCTTCAGTCTCAGTGCAGCTTCCAGACCTGCCTTGTCATCAGGGTTCATGATAGCAAGCATTGCGCCTCTGTCAAGAGTTCCGTCTGGATTAAATTTAACGCCGCCCTTTGTATCGGGCACCTGCTTAATACAAACAACAATCTTCATTGTATCTTCTCCTTATTTTGATTTATTTTCATTTACTAACCGTCGGCTTACTTCAACAGAGCACCGGAGATAACCATTCTCTGAACCTCGCTGGTTCCCTCGTAAATCTCGGTAATCTTTGCATCACGCATCATACGCTCTACATCGTACTCTCTGATGTAGCCGTAACCGCCGTGAAGCTGAACAGCCTTTGTGGTAACTTCCATAGCAACCTCAGCGGCATACAGCTTTGCCTGTGCTGCTTCTACGGAGTAAGAAATCTTAGGATTGGTCTTGTATTCGTCCTTCTTGCGTGCAGCCTTGTAAACCAGCATCTTGGCAGCTTCTACCTTGGTAGCCATGTCAGCCAGCTGGAACTGGGTGTTCTGGAACTGTGCAATAGAACGTCCGAACTGCTTTCTCTCTTTTACATATGCAACAGTGGTCTCAAGAGCACCCTCTGCAAGTCCCAGAGCCTGTGCAGCGATACCGATACGTCCGCCGTCCAGTGTGTGCATTGCGATAGCAAAGCCCTTGCCCTTTGCACCGAGCAGATTCTCCTTGGGGATACGGCAGTCGGTGAAAATCAACTCATAGGTGGATGAACCGCGGATACCCATCTTCTTCTCCTTGGTACCAAAGGTAAATCCGGGAGTTCCCTTCTCAACGATGAACGCGGAAATCTCCTTCTGCATCTTGCCGCGCTTCTCAATCTTGCCTGTTACAGCAATAATAATGTATACGTCAGCCTCTTTACCGTTGGTAATGAAGCACTTGGAACCGTTCAAAACCCACTCGTCTCCGTCCAGAACAGCCTTGGTCTGCTGTCCCTGTGCGTCGGTACCGGCACCGGGCTCAGTCAGACCGAATGCACCGATTTTACGTCCGCTTGCAAGATCAGGCAGATACTTCTGCTTCTGTTCCTCGGTACCGTATGTCAGAATAGGGTCAATACAAAGAGAGGTATGTGCGGAAACGATAACGCCTGTAGTACCGCAAACCTTGGAAAGCTCCTCTACGCACATAGCGTAGGTCAGGATATCACAGCCCTGTCCGCCGTACTCCTTGGGAACGGGGATACCCATGAAGCCGTACTTTGCCATCTTCTCAACGGTCTCTCTGGGGAAACGCTCTTCCTCATCCACTTCCTGTGCAAGAGGCTTTACTTCATTCTCGGCGAAATCCTTGAACAACTGTCTCGCCATCTCATGTTCTTTGGATAATGTAAAATCCATGATGTTAATCCTCCAATTATCTATTTTATTAAATTGCTCACCATTCGGCGTTCGCAATTAGTCTTTACTGTGCATCTACAGGGGTCTTGGTGCGGTCT
>JALEIR010000077.1 GCA_022769665.1 Lachnospiraceae bacterium
AATGGCGCAGGAAAAACAAATGTCTGCTCCGCAGCCGCTTGTTTTTCCTATTCTTGTATACACTCACAAACACGCGATTTCATCGCTCTATTGTCTGCTTCGCAGACTGTTTGTTCGTTAATGGCGCAGAAAAAACAAATGTCTGCTCCGCAGCCGCTTGTTTTTCCTATGCGCCTATTATATCACATATTATGTATTTTACCATAAAAACAGTTTTCTTTCTATTGGCTCACTGTACTGATAATGATATTTTGGGGTTCTACCTCTGTCTTGCGCTTCACAATATCTTCTATCTGTGCCCGCATGGCATCGTCAAGCGAGGCTGCATTCACCACGACATCCACCGCCTCACCGTTGATACTTACCACAACGTCTGTGAATCCCTTTGCCTCCAGAAGGATTTCCGCAGCAGCTTCTTTCTCCGCAATGGCAGTCATCTGTACCATACTGTCTACTGCCTCCTGCTTTTGTTCATCAGTCAGTCCTGTGCTGTTAATAATTTCCAACAGGGTCTCCTTGTTTTTGGCTCTGGTCTGTTCCTTCAACAGTTTTGCCTCAGAGAGTACTGCTGTACCCGCACCGGAAGTAAATACTGCCTCACCCGGTATTTCACCATCCTCCGGTGTCTGTGTCTGCTCCGCTACGGGAACATTTTCAGACATCTGAAGATCTGTATCCAGGTAATTATCTACGGGACTATCCTCCATATCGGAATCCAGACTGTCAATTTCCGTCACTCCCGATTGCAACAGGTCTTCTTCAGACAAATCGAGCAGTTCCTCTGTCGTATAGTCCCCTGTAACAATACCCTCAGAACCCGTTAAACTCGCTCCCCGGGAATATACATTCTGGTCATCAACCGTCAGATATTCTTCTTCCAGACTGTTCCCCGCGAACTGCAGATATCCTGCGATTGCAATCATAATTGCAAGAGCGGTTATCATAAGCTGATTCTTTTTAAATAGGTTTTTCACGTTTTTCCCCTTCTCTACGTTTTACTGTTTAATTGTATGAGCCCGCAGCCCAATATATGAGTGCGCTTAATCAGATTTTGCCTCCATTTTTACCACCTTAACCTTATGCGCCTCCACCCCAAACAATGCCTGCACAATCTCCGTCACGGTTCGGTTTACCGTGCCGCTTCCCGCTCCTTCCGCCACCACCAGTACTCCTTCGATTTCCGGCGCCAGAGACTTCACAACATACGGTTCACTGCTGCTTCCATCGGTACTGTACACTACATTTTCTTCCAGCTCACTGGTATTGATTGTACGACTTCCTCCCTGGGCATCATTCTCCGTCGTAGCCGACCGATTGACCGGTGTTTCTTTCTCCACAATCAACTCTCTGGAAGATTTTAATGTTATCATTACCTCCACGCTTCCTACTCCTGCCATTTGTGACAGAATATTCGTCAGACGTTGTTCCAACTCCCCCGCATAATCCTCTCCCGGCTCCCTTGCATCTGCACCGTCTGTTGCGCTGGCGTCCGATAATATTGCGTTCCGGTTCCCCATATCTTCCAGAGATTCCTCCCCGCTCTTCCCGGTGTTTTTTTTTGTGGGAATAGCGATGACAAACAGGAGAATGCCTGCCAGTATCAAGATAATAAAATTGTCCTTTTTTTGAAACCACTGTCTCCAAACTTTTCCCATCACACCATCTCTCAATCTTCTTTATCGATTACAACAGGCTCCACCGTCACCGATATCTCAGAGGATACTTCCTCCGTAGTGCTTGTTTCATCCGTCTCATTTTTCTTTCCCTCCAATCTTCTTCTCACTTCCTCCAGGGTCATCTGTTCCAAAAGTCTGTCCGCCTCCTCCGCCTCCCGGGAAGACAACGAAAGTTCCTGTTCCAATCCTTCACTGAAAATCGCCAGACGCTTTGTAACCTCTCCTATCCCTTCCCCCAACAAGAATCCCCCAATCGGTAAAAAGAGCTGAATCAATATCATTACACTTACCAAAAGTCTCAGATATTTTTCATACACCTCACGGGGTCTGAAATGCACAATTGCTTGTGCACATATCATAAAGATTCCAACCTTACAGATTGCCTGAAATAAAGCATTACGCATATTTCCCTCCTTTATTTAACCTGCTGCCGTAGCAACCGCTACAGAAATTAAAAACAACATCATTGCCGTTCCGGTTGTTTTCAGCAATAAGATTCCCGCATCTCCGGCCCTGTTGGCACAAGCCGTTATCCTCTTGTCACTGACCACTCCGATAAATGCAGCAGCACATTTTAAGATTCCGGCTATTATTCCGATTTTCAAAAGCGGCGCTGTACAGAGCATCAGCATCAGAATCAAAAGGACAACTCCAATGCTGTTTTTTATCACCAGTGCTGAACCCAGAACCAGTTCCACGGTTCCGTCAGCCAAATTACCAACACCCGGTATCGCTGACACCACCTTTTGAAGTGTGGATTTCCTCACGGAATCTACCACCGGCGTTATCAATGATTGAAAAATACTGATACCCGTAACAATTCCTACAGCTGCCTTAAGTACCCATCCGATTCCTTTCCCCAACAGTTCAATGAGCAGCGTCAGCTTTTCCTCCACCCAGATACCGTTCACAATTGCCAGCATCATAAAGCTGTAAATAAGCGGAATCACTCCCTTTGTCAGAATGTTCTCCACCCCATATATCACTACAAGCATCAGCTGTCGGACAATGCTCGCCGATGCCGCTCCACCCGAAACTCCCACGGAAAGCAGATATGCAGGCACCAGTAACCTGATGAACAAAGCGATATTTTCCAATGTCTGAGTTGCTGTCTGAGCTGCCTGCGACACACATTTTAACAGGATAACCGTAAATAACAGGTACATAAAATAAAATCCCAGGTCTGCCACCTGGTGAACATCAAAGATCTCGATAAAATGTGTGAGCAGAGAAGATACAATTCCAAGCACCAACAGCCATAGAAAAATATTCTTCATACTGTCCATCTGATTGATAAAGTCTGATACAATTCCCGATAAGAGTCCGCTCAGGGCGCCAAAAACATCTCCTGACATTATCTGTTCCAACAATTTTTCAGCCGAAATTTCCGTCTCGGGGAAAAGCTGGCGTACACCTTCCTCCAGTTTGTCCAACCCGTAATCCTGCCAGATGACTTTCAAATCCATGCCTATTCACCGCCTACAGAAAATTCTGAATTTGCTCAATTACCGCAAAAAGGATGGGCAGCCCTGCAAACATGACGGAAAGTTTTCCCAAAACCTCTATCTGCCCGGCTACCGTCTGATATCCGGCATCTTTACAGACGGCAGAACTGAATTCACAGATATATGTAATGCCAATCACCTTCAGTAAAATTGTCAGGTAGCTTTCAGAATCTCCCAGATAACTGCGGATCCTTCCGAATTGGGATGTCACTGCTTGCACCTGCCTCAACGCATATCCAAAAATGACAATACCTATTGCCAACCCGATATAGATTCCGTATTCCGGTTTTTGTCCCTTAAACTGGACAGCCAGCAGGACTCCCGCAACTCCCAGAAAAGCTATCTTTATCAGTTCCTGCATGATGACCTCCTTTTCTTACAGAGAAAACAGCTCCTGTATTGTCTGAAACAGTTCATATATGTACGGCACAATCCATGACAGCACTAAAATCAACCCCGCAAGACTGACTAAAAAGGCATGTTCCTCCCGCCCGCTGTGCTTCAGAACCTGACTTAATATGGTAACAAGAATTCCTACTGCCGCTATCTTAAAAATCAGACTTACTCCCATAATACGCCGCATCCCATCCTTTTCTTTCCGTTCAGCATAAAATCAGTATAATCAGCAGTCCGCCCATCGCTCCCAGCCCAACAGCCATTCTGCATTTTTCTGCATTTTCCTGCTCCAGTCTCTTTGACTTTTCTTCCAGACGCTCTCTGCTGGTATCAATCATACGCATCTGCATCTGCCCGTCCATAAATCCGTTTTCAGAAACAAAGAGAAAGAATTCCTCCCTGTCCTCCTTAGTAAGCGGCATCTCCTTCAACGGACCTTCCATGCAGGTTTTGAAAACATCAGAAAAGCTCTCGCCTCCGTTTTCTCTCATTTTTTCCGAAATCTGACTTAAAGCCTTTCCACAGGATTGGGGAACTCGGGAGGCCACCCGCCCGCAGCACTCCGGCAATGTTCCTCTCCCGTAACGAATTTCGCCGCAGAGCAGTTCCAGAATTGTCTGTAGGAGTCGAAGTGCCTTTATTCTGCCTGTAAACTGCCCTCTATACCAAAATCCCATACCAAGGCTCCCTGCGAAAATCATAAAGCCGCCCAATGCCTTAAGCATCACCGCTGCATTCCTCCCACATTCTCCTTATCTTACACTTGTCATTTTCTTTTCCCAACCCTACAATCAATTGAAAAAGTTGTTTCCAGACATTATCCGATACATCAAATCTTGCTTTCACTTCCGATATATTCTCTCCATGAGCTGTTGCTAAAATTTTACAGCCGCAGGCAGCTGCGCATCTTAAGGTCTCCAGTTCCTCCTTGCTCCCCAACTCGTCAATAGCAATCACTCTTGGCGACATGGAGCGTAACAGCATCATCATACCTAATCCTTTGGGACATCCGTCCATCACGTCAGTGCGCCTTCCGACATCATTTTGCGGAATACCGCAAAATGAACCGGCAATCTCTGAACGCTCATCCACCACCCCGACAGTCATCCCCTCTCCAAATGTATTTCCATTCGATATCTGCCTGATTAAGTCTCGCAACAAAGTAGTTTTTCCACACCCCGGTGGCGATATCAGAAGAGTACTTCTTACGCTTCCGTTCCGGTAGATATACGGAAGTATCTCATCTGCCGCACCTTTCACCTCATGGGATATTCGGATGTTCAGGAAACTGATATTTTTTATGGCACGGATACTTCTTTCGTTTTCCGCCACAGCTTGTCCTGCCACGCCCACACGATGTCCTCCACTTACGGTAATAAAGCCTTGCTTCAATTCATCCTCAAAAGCATAAAGGGAATAATGACAAATGTGTTCCAATATATCCTCCAGTTCCTTCCGTTCCATGTATTTTGCATCCGCAATATTTTCTGTAAAACAGCCTGTCTCCTCCAGGAACAGCTCACGGTTTCCCAAATATACCACAACAGGCTGTCCTATTCTGAGTCGAATTTCTCTCAATTCCTTTTGTTTTATTGCTGTTTGCTCCCAAAAGGGACGTTGTACAGCCGGAAACAATTGTAATACGGAATTTTCCATTCCTGAAATCCCTGCCTTTCGCTCATACACCTCTGACCCATAATCCAATATATGAGAAACCTGTCCGGATATTCCTTTTTTTTGGTTTTCCTTCCGTTTGTAAAAAAGCTGCTGTATCCGGGGTATAATGTATGAAAAAAAGAACATTCTATTTTCAAAATCAGATAGACAAAATGTGAAAAGAGTGTTATTGTATTGTCAGAGCTAAATAGTAATGGTTACTGTTATTATATTAATGATCGGAGGTAGAAATATGAGCACAACAACAAATACTGCACAAGTAAACAATCTGGTAAACCTTCTGGACGGATATGCCACAAAGGGCGGACATCATCTCAACGTCAATGTCCTGAACAGAGATACTCTTCTGGATGCGCAAAAACATCCGGAGAATTATCCTCAACTTACAATTCGCGTCAGCGGATATGCGGTTAACTTTATCAAGCTTACTCCCGAACAGCAGGCTGATGTTATCAGCCGAACTTTCCACGAAGGTCTCTAAAGCAAGGCGAAAAAAAGGGCAGCCATTAACAGCTGTCCTTTTTGTTTCCTACTCAACATATATATTATGATACAATCTGTAATATCCGCCGCCCAGTCGTTGGACCTGCAGCTGAATCACAAAATACTCTGCTTTTAATTCTTTCAATGCCTCATCCACATAACCCTTCCAATGCTTGCCGCTGCTGTACGCGTGCTCCAGCTCATTCCAGAGTTCTCCCGGAATTACATTGGTAAACTGAATTTGTCCTGTTCCTTCTTTTACCAACTGCTTTCCACAATCCTCGTAGTACTCTTCCAGAGTGTCAAGCACCTCATCCTCCGTGATTCCTGCTTTCTCCAGATTTTCCTTACGCTTATCTTCCTCATTCGAACTTTCCTCCGGTTCCTGTACGGTTTCACCTCGGCTGTGCCATCGCAATGGTTCCTGCGGATTCGGATTGATATAGGCATCCACAGCACTGCTGCCGGTCTCCTCCGGTTCATCCGAAACAACGTCCTCACAAGCCGGCAGATATACCGCAAGATCGGTTCTCTTGTGTGTGGATGCGTATTCACTGTCAGATTTGTTGTAATAGTCATAGGTTGAGGGATTTGTATCATCCCAGGTTACATCCACATTCCGATAGATATCACCCAGCTTCACAATATTCCATGCATGGTCCTCACCCGCATAGCCGGTACAGTAATAACAGGGAATTCCCAACTGCTGTAAAAGATACTGAAAAGCTCTTGTATATCCGGCACAGACACTCCTCCCCAACACGAGGGCACTGTAAGCGCTCTGATTCATCGGAGCTGACATATCATATTCTACAATCCGGACCAGCGTATCGTGAATATATTGCTCTTTTTCAAAGCTGTTTTCCATTCCTTCCGTTCCGGACAAAATTTCCTCCGCACATGCGGTAAAATCCTGCTTTGCCGCATCCAGATTGTCTGCTGCGGCATTATATTTTAATGTAATCTCCACACAGATGCCCGTTTCCAGATACTTAGCCGAAAACTCCGCATCCAGCCAGAAAAGTTCCGGATGATCATTATACACAGCCTCCACAGCATTCTTTGCCTGTCTGACAGTCACCGATGCAACAGGCGTAAAAGAAGTATTTAATTCCAGTGCATTCGCATAGACTTGCTTGTAAATCTGTTTTAAAGTATCATCCAGCATGGCATAGTAGGGATAGAATTCCGCATCAAAGCTGATGCCCTCTCCCGTCTCACCGGTAGCAAGAATACCGCTAAGGTTATCAGCTTCCTCCCGGGTAATCTGCTCCGTATCCTCTGTCATGGGGCGAACCCCTGTCAGACCTGCCACATCTCCGGGAACTGTCTGAACCTCCTCAGGAATCCGATATACTCCGTTACTTCCGCCTGTTTCCGGCACTAAAATTCCTTCTGCGGCACCCTGGGACTGCTGGGGCTGATACTCAACAGGACTTCCCTGCTGAACCAACTCTGCCAGCTTGGCTGTCAGACCCGGATTCAAAGCGCACACCAGAATTCCGATGCATCCTGCGATTAATAACCCAATTAAACAATAAATAAGTCTTTTTATCGTCTTCATCACATCATACACGCCTTAGAAAAAGTAATTAAAAAAGAACGCTGCCATACCGCCAAACAGAGAGGTAAGAAAACCAATCACGGAAAACACAATTGCCAAAACAGATAGTGCCTTGACTAATCCTGCGTATCGGCCTGTGTGGCTCCTTTTCATTGCACATACTGCAAATATAATTCCAAAGATTGGGAAGAATCCACCCATGGTGACCGCAAACACTGCCAAAATAAGAGCAACCACATTTTCCGGTGCAGCTCCTCCCGCCATTTTTCCTTCGGATATATTTCCTTCGCCGGGTGATGTGGTCTTGTATGTATCTTCTCGTCTACTGTCTCCCTGTTGCCAGGCTGTATCCTTTTTCCAGCTATCATGGTTCGTACCGTGTGCACTGTCATGATGCAGAGGATCGGAGCCCACATGTCCGCCCGCAACCGAATTTGCCGAATAGTTTTTCATCTTTGATATCAAATTATCCAAAGACCGGCGAAATTCCTTTTTAGATGCTCCGCCCGCACCATCCAACGTTATTTCATTGCCGAAGGAACCCTTTATCCATGCCTCCACACGGAATACACCGTCTGTGTAATACCATTTCATATATCTTTCTTTGCCATGCTTGTCCTTCAGGAAATATACCATCTCTCCATTCCAATCCGCACGGGTAAACTGGTTATGGTAAACAAAATCCTCCATCAACATACTTACCACATCAATGGGTTGATTCAGTTCCGTCTCTCTTATGTACCTGCTCATATTCCCTCTCATTCTGCTACTAATACAGCTTCATTATACTCTTTTCAGTATAAACAATTTTATACGAAAAATCAACGTCCGCATATGGTTTTACTAATCCATGCATCTTTTACTGGCACTTTATGTCTATCAGTGTTATACTATCTCCATATATAATCTATTTAGAGGGTACAAATATGTCGCTTATAGCAAAAATACAAGAGAAAAGAAAAAAGAAGCTTTTATTATCCGGAATGTTTTCACACTTTTCCGCAATTTATCTGATTCGGCTAGCTGATAATACCTATGAAGAAATTCAGGCAGAAACTTCTTTTTCGAATCTTCTGCCCAAAAAGGGAATGATTTCCGATATATATCGGCTTCTTTTTATTGCAAACAAAACAGGCATACAGAATTCGGGCAGCTACGATGCTTTCGGTTTCGAAAACCTTTTTCGTCGGGAAAACTGCAGTGGTAGCCTGGATTTATATGATACTTCCCAAAAAACGCATTATGATTACTACGTTTTTAAAATGTCGGAAAATGAGCATCTGCTGATTTTCATACAAAACCAAAATGCGTTAACAGCAAATCAATACGAGAAGTTAAAAATAGATACTCTTCAGGAAAATTATCTTTTTTCCATGATTGTAGATTTGAAAAAAGATACATGCCAAAATCTTGTTGTACCTGAAGTCAATGCTTCCAGACAGGATTATGTGAATCTAAAATTTACCGAATGGCGGCTTATTATCTCTAATATGTTCCCTCCCGATGATAAAAATATGTTTCTTATGCTTACGGAACCGGAATATATTATAAAGCGCTTGGAAACCGAAAAACTTTTTAAGTACGAAATTCGAATGCTCAATTTGTCCGGTGAATATATCTGGGTACGCCTTCGTTTTAATCGTCTGGATGGTTTTTCCAAGGATATGCCGATATTTGTTTATTCCGTACAGGATATCAATTCCGATATGGTTCGTCTCCTGCAGCAGGAAAATATCATATCTGCCGTAGAGGAAAAAAATCAACAGCTCACAGATATCAATCACGCCAAAAGTGTGTTCATATCCAATATGTCCCACGAAATCCGCACTCCCATCAATGCGGTTCTTGGTATGGATGAGATGATTATTCGCGAAACAACGGATGAAACAATCCGTTCCTACGCATATAATATCAAAAGTGCGGGAAAAATGCTCTTAAGCATTATCAATGACATTCTGGACTATTCCCGAATTGAATCCGGCAAAATGCAAATCTGTCCGGTGGAATACAGTCTTAAGACCCTTATTGAAGATATCAACAGTCTGATTTATATAAAACTAAAAGAAAAAGGCCTTACATATAACCTTGATATAGATCCGACATGTCCTTCTACATTATTTGGGGATGAACTCCGTATAAAACAGGTAATCACTAATCTATTGACAAACGCTGTTAAGTATACGGAAAAGGGTAGCGTCACCTTCTCTGTAAAAGGTATATCGCAGAGCAATGAGGAAATTAGTCTGAACATAAAAATCTCGGATACAGGAATCGGTATGAGATCTGAAGAAATGCACAAACTCTTTACCGCGTTCGAAAGGTTGGATGAACAGAGGAATCACAATATTGAAGGTACCGGTCTCGGAATGAGTATTGTGGTACGCCTTTTGGAACAAATGAACAGTCGACTGGAAGTAGAAAGTGTCTATGGCAAAGGTTCTGTTTTTTCATTTGTTCTTTCTCAAAAGATTATTGATGCAACACCGATTGGAGATGTATTCAGCCTACAGAAAACCAATTCTCCACAAGACAATTCAACCAGCCTGCCCTATGCTCCAAATGCAAAAATACTGGCGGTTGATGACAATCAAATTAATCTATTTGTTTTAAAGGGATTCTTGAAAAATACGGGAATTGATTTTGACTATGTCCAGAGCGGAAAGGAATGTCTGGAAAAAATATCTCAAAAAGATTATGACTTAATCTTCCTCGATCACCTGATGCCTGAAATGGATGGCATAGAAACCTTAAAACATATTCGTGCATTAGGCAGCAAATACAAGACATTACCCATTGTTGCTCTGACAGCAAACGTCATTTCCGATGCGAAAGAACGCTATTTGAATGCCGGTTTCTCAGATTTTATGGAAAAACCCTTTGTCGCATCCGACTTAAAAAGAATACTGCTTACGTATCTGCCTCATGAATATTTTCAGGAGACTGAATAACAGTCTCCTGATATTCCACGGGCAAAGAAATATTTTATTTCAGCCCCAGTATATGCTCTTCCGATACAATCCTCTACCTTCATAAGCTCCGCCATGATAAAGCAATAAGCCCATCCGGCTTAAATCATGCACAGTAAGTTCCATACCGGAAGCACCGTAAAAGTATCCGTCCGGACACCTTGTGTAAACCGGGTCTAAGATATGTAGAGTGTCCTGACATGGTAAGCAGCCTCTCCACCGTTATATTTTGAAATGCCACCCTTTGCTCCTTTGACATACGACCTACTGTTTCTGTCGGCAGATAATCCAGTATCGACCCTTCCAGCCGGATTTTCCCTTCATCATAGGCAATGCATCATAAAAAATCCGATAAACACTGTTTCATCATTCGGATATTTATCAATGAAATCCATCACTGCAACTAAATCTTTGCCCTGAAAATAGCCTAAATAATACTTGTCCTGAAAATTCTTTTTCGGAGGCAAATTTCGCATGTCCTCAGCTATACTCTCTCTTGTAACTTCCGGTGGACAATGCTTATAATAAAGCGGGTTTCTCTTACACAGCTCCAATACCTTCTCAATATCTTCATCCGCCAGTCTCCTCACCGTATACTTTTCAGAAAAACAATCTATATTCATCCCTTTCCTCCCCGTTCCGCCGTACATCACTTGCTATTCATGCTTTCACCTGTTTTTATTTCCCTGCATACACCACTGCGTCTGCCTGAAATTGCAGACCATTTTCTCCGCCTACATGGGCAAATTCGGTTTGAATGGATTTGCGGCTGTTCCTCTATGGTTCCCCCTACATTTCCCACACAATAGCCTAAAAACAGGATTACAGTTCCTGTCCTGCAAAAAACCTGACTATTACATATAAAAACTTCTAAGTCGGATTACAACCAACCCAGAAGTTTTCATCTCAAGGATACAACCTCGGCAGCTTATCCAACGTAATCGCATATTCATGCTGATACAGTTTTTTCAAAGCCGCGAAATCGTTAAATTTTTCAGTCAGCGCAAAGCTGCCGCTCCAGGTCATATACCACAGCCACGGCACAGCCTCTTCCATCAATTCATCCGCATCCGGAATAATTCCCGTTTCCGCCAGGGCAGCCCCTTTCTTTCTTTTGGTAATCTTTATGAGTTCATCGTATTTTTCCCGAAATGCTCCGTGAGCATGTGCAGGAGGGTAAATGTCTCTCGATATGATGTCACAATATGCATCCTCCACATATCCGTCCGCCAATGGCGAATTCCATACCCAAATCAGGTTGTCCAGATGATGTTCTTGTGTATAATACCGATACATAAAGCGAAACAGTTCTTTTGCTACCTGCGGGCCCCTGCTGCCCCACCAGAACCAGTCTCCCTCCGACTCATGAAAGGGTCTCCAGAGAATCGGGATATGCTTATCGCAAAACGGCTTTAGCAGAGATGCCATATCATCCAAATCCCTGCACATTGCAATATTTTCCGGCGTTCCTTCCTTCAGGGCTTCCTCAGGATTAAAATCGGTGTTCTTGGTGTAAAAAGATTTGTCTTTTCCTCCCAACGGCGAGAACCAATGCCAGGTAAAGGTAATCAGTCCGCCCCGCCCGGCCCATTCCCACGCCTTCTCCAAAGTTCCCCTGTTTCTTTCCACCTCTGTGATACAGGCTTCATCCGCCGTTTCCAACCGGATATTCGGTGAATAGGACAACAGTTCAAATCCGCACAAGGCCGGCAGCTTACCTGTTATTTCATATATTTTTGTAAGTTCCTCCTGCTCCATGGTCTGCGTGTGCTGGCCCGTAATAATACCTTGTCCTTCCATTCTCGAAAAATAAGCCAGTACTTCCTTAACTTCTTTGATAGCATTTTCATTGATTGGTGTTGACTGCATCTTTCCCTCATCCTCTAAATGAATTTACCGTTTTTACAACATTCTGTCCTGAGTTTTTATTATATACTACTCAGTACTCCTATTGCAAATAAATTATGCTGTCCGTACCGGGATCTGAATTTCGGAAAGCCAGTCCTCCTCACGTTCCTTATTCCAGACACCATCAATATAACTCTCTCTGATATTACCGCAGATTTGATAGCCGTTTTCTTCTATAAACTTAAGAATTCTTTCGTATGTCTTCGGAAAATCATCGTAAGAGCCCCTATGATATATGCAGGCTGCCTGTACTTCGGGTAACTCCCGGAATGTGATAAGCTCTGTATCTTTCCCGGGCTCAGTCACTGACTCACAGGCTTCAATCAAAACATCTTCCTCCTGATAACCCGGCTCCAGATAATGGGTAAAGCAATATTCCGGATATGCACATTTGCATTCAAGCCGCTCCATCTCTGCCCCCATGGCAGGCATAATATCAAATAATTCATCGTAAGATTGGATTCGCTTTCTACATGAAGCTACACACACCGCAGGAATTGTTTTTACCAGTACCGGCGTATCCAACAGGTCTGCCCAATCCGCCATGTATCCTTCCAGCAAAGCAAGCTGTCCGGTAAGCTCTGCTATTTTTTCCATAATCTCTGCCTTTTTCTGTGCCAGAAAGACAGACTTATCCGATACCTTATGCAGTTTTTTGATGTCCTCCAGAGTAAACCCGGCTTCCTTTAATGCAGTAATCTGGTGGATATCTGCCATTTGGTTCATAGTATAATAACGGTATCCGTTTTCCTCATCCACAAATGCAGGTTCCAATAATCCCTGTGATTCGTAAAATCTCAACGTTTTAACCGTAACGTGATTCATCTGGGCAAACATTCCGATTTTATACAGATAAGGACTTGTCTTTTCCTCACAGGCCGCATGCTGTTCCTTCATTCTCATCTCTATTTTTCCTCTCTTTCCCTGATTCATAGACAATTTATTCCCACCGGAATGTCAAAACCGCGATGACACCGCACAATACAGCAATCAAAATCAGCAACACAAGATAGAGCAAACTGTTTTCCGGAAGATTCCCCATGGATATTCCCTTCATCAGTTTGATTCCCAATCCCAGCGGCATCACATTTGCCACTGCCTGAAGCCCCCTCGGAAGCAGCTCATAGGGTATGGTGGCTCCGGACAACAGCAGCATAGGGAAATACACCAAACTGGTAACTACATTCAGTGACTTTGTTGTCCTGCACAGGCCGGCAATCAGCAGCCCTATGGAAAACATGGAAATCATAGTCAGAAGCCATGTGCCGATAAAAAGTAAAATATTACCCTCCATACGATAGCCGAAAAAGAGAATTGCCGTAAAAGCTACCAATATTGCGGAGAGCCCTGCCATCACGGCGCTGCAGAGAGTATCCGCCCCCAATATCCAAACAGGGGAACAGGGACTACAGTATAAATGCTTTAAAACTAACAGTTCCAAATAGTTGCCGGGATGTCTGTAGAGTGCCTCGTATTCCCGGCAGATTTCCTCCACGCGGATACCCGCCTGATAAGCGGATGCCTGTAGCTGGACACCTACCTTCTCAAATATTTCCTTTCTGTGTTTTGCCGCCTCCATGTTTAAGATAACAGCTTGCCCCTCATCCGGTTTTTTCAGCCCCAGAATCATCTCAATCGTGGTTGTCTTTCCGGCTCCGTTGTGTCCGAGCAGTCCGAATACCTGCCCCTTCTCCACCGAGAATGAGAGTCCGTTCACTGCTTTTCTTTCGCCGAATACTTTTGTCAGATTCTTCACTACAATGCAGTTGGTACTCATAGCTTTCCTCCTTCTTTTTTCTTTCAAGAAGGATTCTACAACCTTCCCTATAGGGGAGAGTCAAGTATGATATTTACATTTCACGAAAGTACTTTCCACGCCATGTCATACATATCACGGGCATCTACCGTGTTTCTGATATAATTAGCCTCGTCCGGTTCGTAACGGACATATTTTTCAACCTCCTCAATGAGGGCTAAATAAGCTACGGCAACAGCATATCTGATATTCTCTTCTTTACCGCATATAATCGGTATCTCGGACGTTTGATTATAAATTTCGATTTCCTTTTGTTTTTCATACAGAGGAATTTTCTGTCCATTTCCCAGAGTAATAAAATCCGCTATCCGGTCTCCCCAAAAGCTCCTCTCAGGATCTATCCAATACAAGGTTTTGTCCTGATAGAGAATATTGCTATCCCATAAATCAAAATTCACCATACTGCAGGGTACACTTTGAAGGATAGTCTTATGTTTATCAATCATCTCAATGAGACGCTTCCCGTCAGGTGTTTCATGCCCCAATTTCTCGCAATCAAGGACCAGATTCATCGTCATGGCCCGGATTGCATCATACCAGGTATCGTGAAGTCCTGACTGAACATAGCCATATTTTTGTCCATGTATGCCATGTATCTTTGTCAGCATATGTATCTTTTCTGCCTGAACGCGCTCATGCTCTTTTTCATCACCATAAACTGTCCATAAAGGTTCTCCCTTGATAAATTCCATAACAAAGCAGTGAGCATCAATGATTCTGTGACTAAAATCAGAAGCATACACTTTCGGAATTCCGATATCCGTATTCTCTGCCATCTGCTTGTACCAAAATACTTCTGATGCCATCATACCCCTTTCATAGGTCAGAATATCTGCCGAGTCAGGCGGTGCAATCTTTAAAACGTATTCCCTTTCCTTTGTCGAAACCTTATATGCTGCATTAAATTCTCCTGCACCTAACGGCTCGATTCCCTTTATATCCCGAATTCCCATTGCCTCAAATAAAGTGATGATTTCTTCGTTTGTTGCCTGATACTTTGTCTTACTCTTTGCCATATGATTGATTTCCCCCTTATTCCTGACTCATCATTGCCGTGCAGGTTAACAACTCCAGCAAGTTTTCCTTTATACTGAATATAATAACGGTCTCCATGTATGCTCAGATATGTATTTTCCCAAAGTTGTTCCATTTCATATCAAAATGTATCATCTTTACAGAAAGCAAAACCGATCAAACTCTGCAATCACACCGCCCTCTTCTGAAAGAAATTCAAAGTAAACCGCATGCTTCCCAATAACTGCTGAAGTAAGATTCGCTACCTTTTCCGATTCATCTTCAGAGAAATCCATGGAGGTGATGATGCGCCCCTGATACGAATCGATTCTGACATTAACCTTCAGCTTCCTGTGTGTTCCCAGAACCACCTTCACCTGTTTCGGGGTATTGTTTCCAAACTGCAGATAACGGAAACCTACAGTGGCTCCTGAAGAAAGATCCACAACCGGAGTTGAAATATCCTCCCGTTTTTCATATCCGGGTCTGATATATGCTCTGGTACTGCTGCCATGAATGTGACAAGCGTAACCTGCGGAAATCCATTTATAAGCATCAAGTCCATTAATATGCGGTCCCTGAGAAGTCATTTCCACAGGTCCGGACGCTACAGGCTCTCCATTCAGGAATTTGATACTACCGATATAAAGCTTTCCGTCCTGTCCCATTGCAACATCAATCGGCTCCATCATAGCCTGACGCGAAAACTCATTCACACCGGTCTGGCGGTGGTAAAATACGTACCATTTACCGTTTATTTCCATAATGGATCCATGGTTATTTCCCCACTGATAGGTCATCGTACCGCAACCCTCGGCATCCTTTAGAATCTCACCACCGTTAAAGCTGATATCTCCGCCGTCATGGAAAGGTCCAAAAGGAGAGTCGCTGAAACGATAGGACAAAAAGCCGTTATTGGGTGTGTACACTCCAAGCTCCGGAACCGGCTTTTCATAACGTTTGGAATAAATGTAAACATATTTACCCATCACCTTGCGGGGACTGGATGCCTCAAAGAAACCATCAATCAGGGAAATATGCCCATCGTCAACAGGATTCCATGGACATGTGGAATGTCCCAGCGGATCGGAAACCAGTGTATCCTCCTTGATGGTTGCCATATCCTCCTCTAATTCAGCAATATAACAGGGAGCCGCACAGCCACCCCAATAGGCATATACCCTTCCATCGTCATCAACAAGTACACCGGGATCAAACCCAAGCCTGGTTTCCACCGGGTTTTCAAAGGGACCCCAAGGCGTTTTGGAACTGGCAACAACAATCAGACTTCCCGCATGCTCCGCAGCATACATGTAATAGGTATCCCCTTTTTTTACCACATCCGGCGCATACAGCACGGAATCGTAATGAGTCTCATAAGCGACCCCATGATAAGTCCAGTCCGTCAG
>JALEIR010000083.1 GCA_022769665.1 Lachnospiraceae bacterium
TAAGGAGAAAAACATGGAGCATCTTACAACGGGAAATGAAATGTCGCTGATGGATAAACTGGGCATCCTGACCGATGCTGCCAAATATGACGTGGCCTGTACCTCCAGCGGTGTGGAGCGGAAAGGAAACGGTACAAGCGTAGGAAACTGTGTGGCGGCAGGTATCTGTCACAGCTTCAGCAGTGACGGCAGATGTATTTCCCTGCTTAAAATACTATTGACCAACGAGTGTATTTATGACTGTAAATACTGCCAGAACCGTTGCTCAAACGATATTCCCAGGGCGACTTTTACACCGGATGAGGTGTGTACGCTTACCATGGAGTTTTATCGGAGGAACTATATAGAAGGTCTTTTCTTAAGTTCAGGTATTATACAAAGCCCCACTTTTACTATGGAATTGATTTACCGGACCATATGGCTTTTGCGAAATAAGTACAGATTCAATGGCTATGTTCATGTAAAAGCGATTCCGGGTGCGGATTCGGAACTGATTCGGCAGACAGGTTTTCTTGCGGACAGAATGAGTGTCAACCTGGAACTCCCTACGGCAGAGGGGCTGAAAGCCCTGGCGCCCAACAAACACAGAAAAACCATTTTGACACCTATGCGCCAGATTCAGAACGGCATTGAGGAGAATAAAAATGAGTTGGTACTGTATCGCAACGCGCCCAGGTTTGTTGCGGGAGGGCAGTCTACTCAGATGATAATCGGAGCCACACCGGAGAACGATTATCAGATACTGAATGTGGCGGAGAATCTGTATCAGAAATTTGGGCTGAAGAGGGTATTCTATTCCGCCTTTGTCAATGTGACGGGTGACAAGGCATTGCCGTCTTTGCCGGGAGGACCGCCTCTTTTGAGAGAGCACAGACTGTACCAGGCAGACTGGCTGCTTCGATTTTATGGCTTTAAGGGAGAGGAATTGCTGGATGAAAGCAGGCCTTATTTCAATGTATTGCTGGATCCCAAGGAGGACTGGGCAGTAAGGCACCTTGAGCGGTTCCCTGTGGAGATTAATAAGGCTGACATGCAGATGCTTCTGAGAGTCCCCGGAATAGGAGTAAAGAGTGCACAGAGAATTGTTGCAGCCAGAAGACATGCAAATTTAACCTTTGCGGATTTGAAAAAAATTGGGGTTGTACTGAAACGGGCGCTCTATTTTGTGACATGCAACGGAAGAATGATGTATCCGGTAAAGCTGGACGAGGATTATATTGTGAGAAATCTGACAGACGAAAAAGAGCGGGTACGTTTTGGAAGTGACGGAATGTCCTACAGGCAGATGTCCCTATTCGACGATGGAAGCTTTGTAAGACCCCTGTCTGTGACGGAACAGCTGCAGACGGCAGCAGGGCAGATTTAAATGCAACCTACAGATATGACGAAGCAGGGATGGGAAATTCAGATTTCATGCGAACAGAAAGGATAGAGGGGGGGACGGAATTGGTTGTTTACAGATGTGAGGATTCGCTGGAAAGTATATTCACAGCGATTTATCTCTCCTACGAAGAAAACAGGGATGCAAGGGATACTTGTCTTGTACTCCATGAAGAGCCGCTGCTCTTTGCTGAGAACAGAAAGGTTGAAGCAGATTCGGGCAGGGTGATAAAGGTGATACGGACTCTGAAAAGACGGTTTGGGGAGGACGATTACCTGTCTGTCTGCACGGCATTGGCTTCAACGGATGAAAACAAAGCACAGGCAGTTTACAGGACGGTGGTCAAAGGACTTGATGAAAGATGTGCAAGAGGACATCTTTTTGACAGCCTGGCGGATGAATATGTTCTAAAAGTATTTTCGCTTGCACGTGCTGCCGGGCGAGAGATACAGCATTTGAAGGGATTTGTACGGTTTCAGGAATTGGAAAACGGCATACTTTATGCACAAATCGGTCCAAAGAGCAATGCAGTTACTTTTTTGATGCCGCATTTCGCGGACCGGTTGTCTGCGGAGAACTTTGTGATATATGATGAGAATCGGGGGATTTTTGGGGTACATCCGTCCGGTGGTCAATGGTATCTGCTTTCCGGGGAGGAGAGCGAGAAAAGGGAGTTGTCCTTGTCGGAGCAGGAGCTGAAATATAGGGAGTTGTTTTGCCATTTTTGCCATACAATTGCCATTCAGGAGAGACAAAACCTGAAACTGCAAAGAAATTTACTGCCTTTAAGATACCAAGAATATATGGTTGAATTCGGGTGTAGAGAGCAATTGTGATTTGTGCTGTGGTAATGCGTTAAAGCAAGCTTTGGATAATTTGCTCAAAAACCTGAATTATATTTTGCTTTGTTCAACAAAATGATGAAAATGTTTGTCGTACCGATATAAAAAGAACGAATTGCAGAACCTAAAAAAATCTTTACATTTCCAATGATTTGCATATAATGGTAAATTATAGAAATTAGATTTTATTGTTTTTTAGATATGAAAGGATGGTTGGAATGGTCAGGACAATTCGTATGACGCAGGACGATGTTCAGCATTTTGTTGATGTAACATCAAAGTGTGATTTTGACATCGATATTTCCTATAACAGATATGTGGTGGATGCCAAGTCATTTTTAGGAGTGTATGGCCTGGATTTCAGAATGCCTTTAAAAGTATCCTATGAAGGCTATAACGAAGGGTTGGAAGAGTTCCTGAGAAAGTTTGCGGTAGCATGCTAAAAACAGTTTTGCAGAGCAAAACAAAATTGACTCCCTATGAAAGATAGAGTACTATCTTCATAGGGAGTTTTAATTTGGAGGAGTTTTGTGGGCAGTAAAAGGGATATTGAGAAAACGGAAAATAGAGAAAGTTCAGGGAACATAATTCGTATTTCGGTTCGAAGTCTGGTGGAGTTTGTACTACGGCATGGAGATATTGATAAAAGACATCAAATTTCGCCTGATGATGCCATGCAGGAGGGCAGCAGGATACATCGAATGATTCAACGCAGAATGGGAGCCGAATATGAGGCCGAGGTTCCGTTGAAAATATCCTTTGAGGAACAGGGATATACATTAATCCTGGAGGGACGGGCTGACGGAATTATTCATCATGAAGACAAAGTTATCATTGATGAAATTAAGGGGACTTACCGTGACCCGGCGAAGTGGAAAGAGCCTCAGCCGTTACATCTGGCTCAGGCAAAATGTTATGCATACATTTACGGACTACAGCAGAAGTTATCGGAGGTTCAGATAAGAATTACCTATTGTCATATTCCTACAGAGGAACTTCGTTACTTTATTCAGGATTATTCCGGTGATGAGCTGGAAGAATGGTTTGAAGATTTGCTGGCGTCCTATCGGAAATGGGCTGATTACTCATGGCAGTGGAAAAGAATAAGACAGGAATCCATTCAGGGACTGGAATTCCCCTTTCCTTATCGCGACGGGCAGAAAGAACTGGTGTCCGGGGTATACAGAACAATATATCATAAGAAGAAATTGTTTCTGGAAGCACCTACCGGTGTGGGAAAGACAATTTCCACCGTATATCCTGCAGTACAGGCAATGGGGCAGGGTATGGCAGACAAATTGTTTTATCTGACAGCCAAAACCATCACGGGAACAGTGGCGGAAGATACGTTGGAACTGCTCAGAGGGCAGGGACTGAGGATGAAAAGCGTCACACTGACAGCCAAAGAAAAAATATGTTTTATGGAGGAGACAGAATGTATTCCGGAGTATTGCCCTTATGCCAAGGGGCATTATGACCGTGTCAATGAGGCCATCTATGATTTGTTGACATCAAAGGAAAGCTTCAGCAGAGAGCAGATTGAAATATATGCTGAAAAACATCGGGTATGTCCATTTGAAATGTGTCTGGATATGAGCCTTTTTGCAGATACGGTTATCTGTGACTACAATTATTTATTTGATCCGCACGTATATTTGAAGCGCTTCTTTTCGGAAGGTTCTCCGGGAAATTATATTTTTTTGATTGATGAGGCTCACAATTTGTTGGAGCGGGGAAGAGAGATGTATAGTGCTGTTCTGTTTAAGGAACAGTTTCCGGAGTTGCGGAAAAAGTTAAAACAGACAATATTGTCAGAAATGTCAGGATATAGGAAAAAATCCGATATTTCCGGGCAGATGACGTTGGATATGACGTTTGAGACGACGGATTCGTCGGATTATAGAGACATGACAGAGACAGATGATGAAGACGTTGACCGATTCGGTACTGAACTGACGGAAGAAGAATTTGAACAGTTGGAAAAAACAGTTCCCGCCGGTAAGAACAGAGGCTACAGCGTTCTGGTAAGACAGGGATATGCAGATAAGATGCTTTACCAGGCAGAAAAATGTAACAGGCAGATGCTTGTCCTGAAACGAGAGTGCGAACAATGCCGGATTGTACAGGAGATTGATTCTTTTGTGCAACCGTTGATGCGTCTGCAGGCTGTACTGGACGATTATCTGGGAGAACCGGAGGAAGAACAGGTGCCGATTCGGGAGGAATTGCTGGATTTTTATTTTGAAATCAGCCATTTCCTGGAGATATATGAGCTGTTGGATGAAAACTATGTGAAATATACACAGATATGCGAGGACGGCAGCTTTTTCCTGAAGCTGTTTTGCGTAAATCCGGCGGAAAATCTGAAGCGGTGTATGAACAGAGGCAGGAGCAGCATCTTATTTTCGGCGACGTTTCTGCCGATTCAATATTATAAAAAGCTGCTTGGCGGCACTCAGGAGGATTATGAGGTGTATGCACATTCTGTCTTTTCGCCCGAAAAGCGTGCACTGTTTATCGCAGAGGATGTAACCAGCAAATACACCAGGCGTTCTCCGGAGGAATTTTACAACATTGCAAGATATATTGAGGAAATTGTGAAAAACCGCCACGGAAACTATATGGTATTTTGCCCGTCTTATTCCTTTCTCAGGTCTGTATATGAGCAGTATACGGAACACTTCAGCGGAGAGGGCAGAGAGTGCATCATACAAAGCGAGTATATGAGTGAAACAGACAGAGAGGCATTTCTGGGAAGATTTCGGGGAAATGAAGACTTTGACCTGCAGTGTGATATAGATATGGATATCGAAGAAGAGGACAGTATTCTCATTGGATTTTGTGTGCTGGGAGGAATTTTCGGAGAGGGAATTGATTTAAAGAATGACAGTCTGATTGGTGCCATCATTGTGGGAACAGGACTTCCACAGGTGTGCTTCGAACGGGAGATTCTCAAAGAGTTTTTTGAGGAGGACGGAGAGAGCGGATTTGACTATTCCTACCGCTACCCGGGCATGAATAAGGTTTTGCAGGCTGCAGGACGCGTAATTCGGACGGTGGAGGATGTGGGAATTGTTGCTCTTTTGGACGAAAGATTTCTGCAGTTTGCCTATCAGCGTATGTTTCCGAGAGAATGGGAGCATTTTGAAAAGGTAAGTGTAGATACAGTGGCAAAACGGGTGGAACGTTTTTGGAATGAATGGCTTTGATTTTGCATAAAACGACGTCGTATTCCGGCTAACTGACATTGTGAAAAAAGCAATATGACACATGTGTATATGTGGATAACTCTGTGGATTTAGTGGATTTTTTAAAAATTTAGCCGAAAAAAATGACAAAGGGATTCGGTTATCCACATGCAGGATTTGTGCAAGTCCTGGATTTGGTACTGAGTTGGTCAATGCATATAGAAGCTGAGATAAAGAGAAATAAAAAAGGAGAACAAAAATATGTGGGCATATGAAAGTGTGTTTTATCAGATTTACCCGCTGGGGTTTTGCGGAGCCCCTTTTGAAAATGACGGAGTACAGGAGCATCGGATTCGGAAGATTATGGATTGGATTCCCCATATGAAAAAGATGGACATCAATGCAGTTTACTTTTCACCGTTGTTTGAGTCGGATACGCACGGATATAATACCAGAGATTACCGGAAGGTTGATGTCCGCCTGGGTACCAACGAAGATTTAAAGGAGCTCTGTGATGCATTGCACGATAACGGAATAAAAGTAGTGTTGGACGGTGTGTTTAATCATGTAGGCAGAGGCTTTGGCCCTTTTCGGGACGTACTTCAAAATAGAGAGAAATCTCCCTATGTAAATTGGTTTTACCGAATTGCCTTTGACGGTAACTCAGTTTATAATGATGGCCTGTGGTATGAGGGCTGGGAGGGTAATTATGACTTGGTAAAGCTGAATCTGCGCAATGAGGATGTGATAAATTACTTGTTGGAAAGTGTCAAATTCTGGGTGGAGGAATTTGGAATTGACGGGTTGCGATTGGACGTCGCATATAGTCTGGATGAGGATTTTGTTCGGAGACTGCGCAGCTTCTGCGATGAGTTAAAGGAGGACTTTTTCCTGTTGGGTGAGATGTTGCACGGGGATTACAACCGGCTGATGAATGACAGGATGCTTCACTCCGTTACCAACTATGAGTGCTATAAGGGCTTGTACAGCAGCTTTAACAGTATGAACCTCTTTGAAATCAACCATTCGCTGTTACGCCAGTTTGGTCCCGAAAACTGGACCCTGTATAAAGGAAAGCATTTGTTATCTTTTGTGGATAATCATGATGTGAGCAGGGTGGCAAGTATTCTTTCAAATGAGAGACACCTTCCCTTGATATATGCCCTTGCTTTCGGTATGCCGGGAATTCCCTGCATTTATTACGGAAGTGAATGGGGAGAAAAAGCAGATAAGGCCCAGGGAGATCCGGCGCTTCGTCCTGCGTTTGAGACTCCGGTCTGGAATGAACTGACGGGGTGGATTCAGAAACTGATTGGAGCAAAAAGAAAGTCCGAAGCGCTGAACTACGGCTCTTTCCGTTCGATACTTCTGACAAACAGACAGTGTATTTTTGAGAGAAAGTCAGAGCAAGAAAGAGTGTTGGTGGCAATTAATGCGGATGAGAATGATTTTGCGGCACATTTTGATGCAGGCTGCGGCAAAGCTGTAGATTTGATTACCGGACAGGAGCATGATTTCGGGGGAGGCAGCATTCTTCCTTCCTACAGCGCATTCTTCTGGAAGTGTGAGGGAAATTAGAGAACTGCTAAAAAGAGAAAGGCAAGGATATTCATAGGATGAAGGTACTGATTTTGTCAACCGGAACGGGAGAGGGACATAATTCTGCGGCGAAGGCGATGAAGGAACAATTTGACAAGAACGGAATACCCTGCGTCATAGCAGATGCGCTGGACTTTGCTTCGGAGAAAGCTGCGGGTTATGGTAGGAAAATCTATATCTGGAGCACGGAAAAGGGCGTCTTCGGGGGAGCCTATAAGGTTGGAAAGGCAATCAGCTCTTCGAGACACAAGAGCCCGGTATATTATGCAAATAAGCTCTACGCGGGGAAATTATACGATTATATTACGCAGAATGGATTCGATACGGTTATTTTACCGCATTTGTTTCCTGCGGAAGCTGTGACATATATGGTCAAAAAACATCATCCAAAGCTGAAATCCTACTTTATTGCCACGGATTATACTTGTATTCCCTTTACGGAGGAGACAAACCCTGACTATTTTTTTATTCCTCATGAAGATTTGCTTCCTGAGTTTGAAAAACGTGGTATTCCCGAGAAAAAGCTGATTCCGCTCGGAATTCCGGTGTCGGAACGATTTGTCAATCTGCCTTCAAGGGAGGAATGTCGCCGGAGACTTTGTATTTCTCAGGACAGAAAATGCATCTTGATGATGGCAGGCAGTATGGGATACGGAAATGTGGATAGCATGGTTGAAAAGCTTTTTCGACAGACAAAAGAGGATACCTGTATTTTTGTGATGGGAGGTACAAACGAGAAATTAAAAACAGCCCTTCGGCAAAAATACACCGGCACGGAAAGAATTGTGATTCTCGATTTTACGGATAAAGCACAGGAGTACATGGCAGCAGCGGATATATTGTTTACCAAGCCCGGCGGACTTACCTCTACGGAAGCTGTGGCAGCGGGGGTTCCCTTGGTTCATACGCACCCCATACCCGGATGTGAGGAGAGAAATGTGGCATTTTTTACCGCACGGGGCATGAGTGTTTCGGATAAGGATGAGGATGAGGTAATACGGAAAGGACTGGCACTGTTAGAAAGTGACTCTATGCGGGCAAAGATGCGCAAGGCACAGCGCCTGCACGGGAAACCGGATGCCGCCCGCAGAATTTTTGAGTTTATCGTGGCGGGAGGGGAGGAACCAAGATGATAGAGCAACAGATATTCATGATATTTGCAGGTGTTTTCTGCGGTAGCTTTTTATTTGGTAGCCTCTTGCCCAGAGTTTTTAAGAAAATAGATGTGACGGAGCTTGCGGAGGACCATAATCCCGGGACTGCAAACGCTGTGAAATATGCCGGAGTCCCTGTAGGTTTATTGTGTCTGGCCGGAGATATCCTGAAAGGAGCCTTGCCTGTACACAGTGCAATTCGCATGGGGCTTGCGACAGAGAGTCTCTTTCCTCTGATTATGTCGGCCCCGGTGTTCGGACATGCATATTCTCTGTTTCATCACGGAAAGGGAGGAAAGGCAATTGCGGTATCCTTTGGGGTGCTCATCGGGCTGCTTCCGCTGAATACAGAGCTTCTTGCCCTGCTTTGCTTTTTGTATCTGTTGAATTCCGCTTTGAAAATCAGACCGCATACCAGAAGAACAAGAGTCACGTTTCTCGTTTTTTTAACAGGGACAGTGACATTGATGCTTGTAAGGCGTCTTCCGGTGGAATTTGGGTTGGGGGCAATCTTGATTTCCTGCATTGTTGTACATAAAAACAGTGTAAAGCAGCAGAAGTTTGAAGAAAAAGAAAAAATGAACAAAATTGAGGAAATAGTATATTGACATACAATATTATATGGTGTATAGTATCGCTCGTAAGGATGCTATACACCATATAATATTATACAAAAAAGTAAGGGAGCGATGACATGGTATTTAATACGGGAGCCGCTCTTCTGGATGCCATTGTGCTGGCTGTTGTATCGAAGGAGCCTGAGGGCACTTACGGTTACAAAATCACGCAGGAGGTTCGACAGGTCATTGAGCTGTCAGAGTCAACTTTGTACCCCGTCCTGCGCAGGCTGCAAAAGGATGATTGCCTGGAGGTTTACGATATGGAATGTGCGGGCAGAAATCGACGGTACTATAAGATTACCGGCAGCGGATGGGCACAGTTAAGGCTTTATGAGAGCGAGTGGCGGCAGTATTCTGACAAGATTACAGGCTTGTTTGAGGGAAGGATTTGAGTTTATGAACAGAACAGATTTTATGGAACAGCTGGAGCGACTGCTTCAGAGCATTACTCCTGCGGAGCGGGAGGAAGCTCTGCAATATTATAATGACTATTTTGATGATGCCGGAGCGGAAAATGAGCAGGAGGTCATTGAAGCATTGGGAAATCCTGCCAGAGTGGCGGAAAACATTAAGAGAGATTTGTCGGAAAATGTAGGTGAAAATGTATCGCGGGGTGCACAGCCTTCAGACAGAGCAGTGATAGAATACGGGAAGACCGGGAACGAGCAAAACAGTTTTTATGAACAGGATTCCATAGGCCAAGTTCCGGAAAATAAGGGCGAGAGCAGCAGAAATCAGGAGCATGCACCGGCCCCTACTGCGAAAAAGGGAATGCCGGGCTGGGCCATTGTATTGATTACCATAGCTGCGGTGTTTGCATCTCCCATACTGTTCGGGCTGGCAGTCGGTTTGCTTGGCCTGATGATTGGCGTTCTGGCAACCTGGTTTGCGTTGATTTTTACCTCAGCGGTGGTGATGCTTTCCATGTTTATCGTGCTGGTCGTTTTATGCGCTGTTGGAGTGCAGTGCCTGGTGGTGGATCCGCTGGTGGGGATTGCATTGATAGGCGGAGGATTGATTTGCGGCGGTATCGGTATTTTGTTTTTGATGTTGACGGTGGCTTTGACGGGAATTGTAACACCGGCTGTATTCAGAGGAATCGGACGGTTATTCCGGGGTAAGAAAAAGGAGGCAGAGGTATGAAAAAATTTATGAAAGCTTGCGCCATCATTGCGCTTGTGTTGGTGTTGACCGGGTTGATTCTGGGTATTGTAGGAAGCACGACGAAAGGAAGCAGCGCCATTTCCCGGGTAGTGGAAAATGTTACCGGCGGTAAAGTCAAAATCGGTACAAAACCGTGGGATTGGGGAATTACCGTCAGTGACGGTTTTTTTGACAGCCTGGATGAAGTGGATTATGACATTAAAGATTCTGTCAATTTTGACAGCAATTATCCTGTGATGAGCGGAGATGTTGATAAATACAGCCCGGAAGGTACGGTGACAAATCTGGAAATTGAAGCAGGAGGCTGTTACTTTCGTGTAGAGGAATCTGGTGATGATTGTTTCTACGTGGAGGCAAAAAATGTAGGAAAATTCCAGGCATTTACCGAAGACGGAACGCTTTATATCATGACAACTACCGGTTCGAAGCATTGGAGTGAGATAAGTGGCAGTAAAATTATACTTTATGTACCTGCAAATTATTGCTTTGACAAGATTAAAATCAATTTGGGAGCAGGTGCGCTGGAGTTTTCTGATTTGCGGGCGGAAGATGCCGTCCTGGAGGTAGGTGCCGGACAGATTGAAGCAGATGGTGCGGAAGTCAAAAGTCTGGACATGAACGTTGGCATGGGTCGGATAGAATTGACCCACATGAATGTAACGGATTTAATGGCAGAAGTCGGTATGGGAGAACTTGTGGCAAAGGGAACTGTGAACGGAGATATAGACGCGGAATGCTCTATGGGCAATCTGGAGTTACAGATTACCGGAAGACAGGAAGATTTTAATTATGAATTGAGCGGTGCCATGGGAAGCCTGACACTGGGCGGAGAAAGCTACAGTGGCTTTTCACAGGAGAAAAGCATTGATAACGGTGCCCAAAAGAAAATGGAACTTGACTGTTCCATGGGCAATGTAACCGTCCTGTTTGAGAAGTAATTGTACGGGAAATGCTACTGAATGAGGATAAAACAATGAATAAGCCGGGGAAAAGCCCCGGCTTATTTCATGCAACTGTGTTGTCCTATTTTGTGTTTTTTTTCAGTAACAGGTGTTACGCTTACGAAGAGCCCGGATTTCTTGAGGGCGGGACGCAGGGCAAAGTAGAACAGAGATGCCAGAATCACTGCAAGTACAGCGTTTACAGCGGTTACACCCAAATTGATTTTTGCAAGATTTGCAGCCAAATCCTGCGGAACACCCAACAGATAAGTCTTATAGAAGTAACCAACCAGAGGATCTGCAATGATATTGAAGCCCATGCCGCATGCACTGGAAACAATGGTAGCTATGGTAATATGTCTGGCGTCATGTTCCTGATCCAGTTTGAAAATTTTGTGAGCCACAAAGCCGACAATGAGCCCGATACACAGCTTTAGCAGAAAGGTTTTGGGAGCGCTGGTAACATAGGAGGTAGTCAAATCACCGATGGTCATTCCGATGGCACCTGCCAGTCCCCCCCAGTAACCGCCCAGCAGCAGCGCAGCCAGCACGCAGAATACATTACCGAAATGGAATGCGGTTTTTTCGGTGCCAACGGGAATGTCAATTTTAAAGAAAGCAAATCCGATGTAGCAGAGTGCGGCGAGCAGTCCGGCCATTGCCAGACGCTTGACATCTGTTTTGGTGGATTTATACACACCGTGTACAGCGTTATATATCCCTTTCATTGTCAGCAGGACAGAAAGGAATACAAGCGCCAGACTGTAGGAATAGGGGCGCTCCAGACTGAGTTTTTCATCGGAAAGTGATGTCTGCTGCGCCTTCAGGGTCTCCAAATCTCCGGTAGCGGTTCCGTCGTTAATTGCGGCAATTTGTGCTTTGACTTCTTTTAAGGTGTTTCCGACAGCAACAGATTCCTGATAGCTGTTGTTGTAATGAAAAACAGCCAGGATGATACCTGCTATCAACAGAACAGCACCTGCGACAAGCAGGCCATAACTCTTTTTCTTTTCCATAATCTTATTGTCTCCTCTTATTTCATGATTTATGTACTCAAGTTCCTCTTAAGTATTGAAGCAAGTGTATAGTAAAACTGGCTTGATAAAAAGTACCAGAACGCAACTTTTTTACCATACCAGTTATATCCTTCGAAGCAATAGCGTAAAGTTAGCAAAAAATGAGCAACAATCCACAAGGTTTAGGAAGAATCTGCGCATTAAGCGGATTAAACTGAAAATATACGGATGTATCGTAAAATGGGAGGGAAAATGACATGATGGGTCCAAAAGCACCGAAGGATGCCGAAAAAAAGAGAAAATGTTTTTATGTGATGCGGAATAAGGCGGTTGCCGGAGCCGTACAGCCGGACGGAACCGGAACACAGTTTATCTATCTGAATGATTCCAGATTGGTAAGCTTTGCCAAAATTGTGGGCGGTATTACGGATGAAGAGATGTTGAAACTTTTGACAACCACAGAAGGGTTCAGAAAGCTGGTTTATGCTATCGGCATCACGGTAGAGACAGAGAATCCCGATGAGATTGTGTATTTTGCTTTTCAAATGTACGGGAAAACAGATCCATACGGTTCCGGAACAACCATTCGTGTACCTGTGAAGGCGGATGGCATGGAACAGAAGGTAAAACTGGATGAGGTAGACTGGTCAGACGATGATGATATACCCGGTCAAATACGCTTTGAATTCGCCAAGGCGAATACGCAGGCCAAGGTTGCCGTCAGATTTCTGCTGCAGGATGGCTTTGACGCTCCGGAGCCGGAGGAGGAAGGAACGGTTGACTTTGAGTGTTCCGAGTATCAGGAAATGTTAAGAAAGTCTCTGATGCAGACAGGAAATAATCACCGTATCAAGAGAACAGTGGAAAAGGCACGGCGGGGTGAGGACGTTACCGTTGCATTTATCGGCGGTTCCATCACGCAGGGAGCAGGTGCAATCCCTATTAATAACCAGTGTTATGCATGGAAAACCTTTGAACGCTTCTGCAGGCTCTGCGGAAAAGGAACCGATGAAAATATTCATTATGTGAAAGCCGGTGTGGGTGGAACTTCTTCAGAACTGGGCATGGTGCGATATGAGAGAGATGTCTGCGATGACGGAAAAGTAAAACCTGATTTAATTATTGTAGAATATGCTGTAAACGACGAGGGGGATGAGACCAAGGGGCACAGCTATGACAGTCTGGTACGGAAAATTCTGCTGTCTGAGCAGAAGCCCGGAGTGATACTTTTATTCGCAGTTTTTGCTTATGACTGGAATCTTCAGGAGCGACTTGCACCTGTGGGTAAAGCCTATTGTCTGCCGATGGTCAGCATAAAGGATTGTGTTGTGGAACAGTTTTATAAAAAGGCAGGAGAGGGAAGAGTACTGACCAAAAACCAGTTCTTCTACGACATTTATCATCCAAGCAACTACGGACATACCGTCATGGCGGATGCTATTGAGTATCTGTTGAAACGGATAGATGAGATGCCTGCGGACGAGACGGAACCGGATTACGGAGCAATCGTGGCACCCTACAGCGCTGAGTTTGAGGATGTGAAGCTGCTGGACAGAACCCATGGAAAAGAAGTACGGATTGA
Source organism: Lachnospiraceae bacterium (assembly GCA_022769665.1). GTDB lineage: Bacteria > Bacillota > Clostridia > Lachnospirales > Lachnospiraceae > Acetatifactor. Next base: position 13,488 of record JALEIR010000083.1, read on the forward strand.
CTGTGGGGATTTTAACGGAATCGACAAAGAACTGCAGGCGGTGGAAAGAGACAGAAATTTATTTGCAACACCGGAATTCCCGGATAACTGGATGCATACAGCCGGCGGAAGACCGTTTGTTATGGATATAGTGTGCAGTGCCCTTCTGATTGTGGAGAAGGATTCCGGTTCGCCGACAGCCGGATGTATAGATGTTTATGTGGACGGTGAAAAGGTACGTACCATAAATCCCCGCGAAGTGGGTTGGACTCACTGTAATGCTCTGATTTTATTCCGGGGCCGGGAGAGAAAGGAACATCATGTGGAGCTCTGTATGCATCCCGGCGATGAGGAAAAACAATTTACGATTCTGGGCTTCGGATATGTGGATTAATCCCGAAAGACAGGAGATGGGAGAACAAAAATGGAACTAAAACTGGTGGAAAAAGAGAAAGCAATACCGATACTGGTGGAAGAGGAAGGCTTTGAGGGCGTCAGGCGGATTGCGGCTGCAGTGGCGGAGGATATCTTCTTAGTGACAGCTAAGAAGCCTGAGGTGCTGAATGCGGAGGAGATTAAAAAAACCGGTGCCGAAAGTGTGATTTTCTGTGCAACAGTGGGAAACAGCCCGCTTTTGGAAAAAATGGAAAACGAAGGAATCTTTTCTGCGGAGGACATTCGCGGAAAAAGAGAGGTTTTTAAAATAGCGCTGACAGAAGCCCCCTTTGCGGGAGTAAGCAAAGCGCTTGTTATTTGCGGAAGCGACAAAAGGGGAACCATTTACGGCATGTTTACCTTGTCGGAATATTTGGGTGTTACACCGCTTGTTTATTTCGGAGACGCTGCGCCTGCGAAGTGTGCTGAGCCTGTAGTCAGGGAAGATATTGTTGTAGTTTCCAAGGAACCCAGCGTGAAATACAGAGGATTCTTTATCAACGACGAGTGGCCATGCTTCGGCAATTGGGCATGTTCTCACTTTGGCGGTGTCAATGCACAGATGTACCGGCATGTGTTTGAATTTCTGCTCAGAATGAAGGGAAATTATCTCTGGCCTGCCATGTGGGCTTCTTCTTTCCCGCTGGACGGTCCGGGAAGCGCCAATGAAGAACTGGCAGATATCTACGGTGTTGTCATGGGGTATTCCCACCATGAGCCCTGTCTGCGTGCAAGCGAGGAGTGGGACAAGGTGCGTGGACGGGGAACCAGATACGGAAATGAGTGGAATTTTTATACAAACGAGCAGGGCCTGCTCAACTATTGGGAAGATTCTCTGAAACGCAGCGGTAAGTATGAAAACATTATTACCATCGGCATGAGAGGGGAAAGAGATTCCTCCATGCTGGGCGAAAACGCTACTGTGGAAGAAAATGTAAACCTTCTGAAGGATATTATCAAAAAGCAGAGACAGCTGATTCGTGAAAATGTGAATGAAGATTTGTCAAAAGTACCTCAGATGCTGGCACTGTATAAAGAGGTGGAAGCTTATTTTTACGGTGATGAGCATGTTGCGGGCTTAAAGGACTGGGAGGAACTGGACGGAGTTATCTGTATGCTCTGTGAGGATAATTTCGGACATATGAGAACGCTTCCGACAGAAGAAATGCGGAACCGCAAGGGCGGTTTCGGGATGTATTATCATTTTGATTATCACGGCGGTCCCATCTCCTATGAATGGGTGGATTCCACGCCGTTGTCAAAAACATGGGAGCAGATGTGTACTGCTTATGAATACGGCATTCGCGATTTGTGGATTGTAAATGTGGGTGATTTGAAGCTGCATGAGGTCCCCCTGACCTATTTTATGGCTCTTGCCTATGATTATGACAGGTGGGGCAGCAGCAATCCGGAAAGTTACAGACAGTTTGCGGCACAGTGGGCAAAGAAGAGCTTTCCCAAAGCATCTTCGGACTTGCAGGAGAAGGCGGCAAGGGTACTTACAAAGTATATAGATATGAATCATCTGCGCCGTCCCGAATCCCTGAACGAGAATATTTATCATTCCTGCCATTATCTGGAAGCAGACAGAATGCTGAAAATGGCAGAAGAGATTGAAAATCTGAACAGAGAGCTTACGGAAGGCTTGGACGAAGCGGAAAGAGAAGGATATTACAGCATGGTTGGCTTTTCGGCTGCATCTTCCGCAAACCTGTTGAAAATGCATCTGTATGCGGGAAAAAGCAGACATTATGCGGCGCAGGGACGGCCTGTTGCCAACCGCTATGCAGATTTGGCACAGCAGTGCATCGGGAAAGACAGGAGATTGGCGGAAGAATTTGCCGGTTTCAAGGACGGAAAGTGGAGCGGTATGCAGCTGGCTTCCCATATCGGTTTTACCAAGTGGAACGAGGATGGAAGCAGATACCCCATGCTATGCCGTATGGAACCTATGCCGAAGGCAAGGATGAGTGTGTCCAGAAAGGATGAGGAGCGTGTTGCAGTCAAAAACTACGGCGCTCCGGATGTGATTCGGGTGCATGATTTCCTGAATGAGGGATGTGAGGAAGTGATTTTGGAGGTTGCCAATGACGGAAAAGGCACTGTACATTATCAGATTTTCTCTGAGAGCGGCAGAATACCGAAATGGCTGGATGCGTCTCCCATGGAGGGAGATGTGGAGGAACTGCAAGATGTTGTTCTGCATTGCAACAGGGAGCTTCTTACCAAAGAACAGGAAAAAGCGGTTCTGATTGTCAGCGATGGTGATGCAAGAGTGGCAATAGAAATAATAGCGGCTGTTATCGATAAAGCTGTACTGCCTGCAATGACTTTCCTTCCAACTCGGGGAGTGATTACCATGAATGCAGATCATTATGCCGGAAAGAAGGATGTGTCAGCAGGAGGCTTCGAGTGCATTGAGAATTACGGCAGGTACGGTGCGGGAATGAAGGTGCTGCCCTGCACGGTTTCCTTTGAGGAGGAGCAGGAGAAACCTGAATTAACCTATTGTTTTCTGATACCGGAGACAGGGTTTTATCGGGTGGAGCTTTTGACAGCACCTACCAATCCGGCTGTAAAAGGGCAGAAAATCAGTATTCAGGTTGCAGGAGGAGACAGCAAAGAAGCAGTTACGCTGATTCCTCCGGGATACAGAGCAGGGGAATCCGGCGATGCCAACTGGAGCAGAGGCGTGTTGGACCAGATTCATATCGCCGAAACAGTGATAAAGTTTGAAAAAGGTGTACAGGAGCTTACTCTGGGAGCTATGGAAGCCGGAACGGTGCTGGAGCGGATTCGGATTTACCGGGAGGAGGACAGATTACCGGTTTCTTATTTGGGACCGGAGGAATCATACTTTGTGAAATAATAGTTATCAATACGATGCAAATTCCGAGTGGAGCATCACTCCACCGGTGGTATTGGTTCTCATTTTATAAAAAGCAATAGTTGACAGCATATTCGCATGAATTGAGAAGAAACCGTTTTTGAACTGTGCTATGCTGAACATAAGAATATGTATCGAAGAAAACGATAGATAAATTCGGAGGTTTAGGCATGAGAGACAGAGAAACGGCAAGAAAAAGAGCGAAAGAGCTGGTCGGCAAGATGACGTTGGAAGAGAAGGCGTCACAGTTAAAATTCGATGCGCCTGCCATCCCGCGTTTGGGTGTGCCTGCATATAACTGGTGGAACGAAGGTCTGCACGGTGTCGCCAGAGCCGGTGTGGCAACTGTATTTCCGCAGGCAATCGGCACCGCCGCAGCCTTCGATACCGATTTGACGGAAAAAATCGGTGATGTGATAGCGACGGAGGGACGGGCAAAGTACAATGCATATGCAGCCGAGGGCGACCGAGATATTTACAAAGGTTTGACCTTTTGGTCGCCCAATGTCAATATTTTCAGAGATCCCAGATGGGGAAGAGGTCATGAGACCTATGGTGAGGATCCTTATCTGACCGGAGAACTGGGTGCAGCATTCGTCGATGGTTTACAGGGAGACGGAGAGTACTTGAAGGCTGCAGGATGTGCCAAGCATTTTGCCGTACATTCCGGACCCGAAGCCCTGCGCCATAAGTTTGATGCAAAGGCTTCTAAAAAGGACATGAGAGAAACTTATCTTCCCGCTTTTGAAAAGCTGGTGAAGAGGGCAAAAGTGGAAGCGGTAATGGGCGCTTACAACAGAACCAACGGTGAGCCCTGTTGCGGAAGCAAAACGCTGATGGAAGACATTCTCCGTGGAGAGTGGAATTTTGAAGGACATTATGTCTCCGACTGTTGGGCAATCAGAGATTTTCATACCAACCATATGGTTACGGACACGGCAGAAGAGTCTGCAGCTATGGCATTGAAGGCAGGATGTGATGTAAACTGCGGAAATACTTATCTTCATATTATGAAGGCTTATGAGCAGGGACTGGTGTCGGAAGAGGATATCACATTAGCTGCAGAGAGATTGTTTACCACAAGATTTCTGCTGGGACTGTTTGACGAGACAGAGTACGATAAAATCGGATATGACAAATTGGAGTGCCGGGAGCATCTTGCTCTGGCTGACAGAGCGGCTGCGGAATCCGTGGTACTTTTAAAGAATGACGGCATTCTTCCTTTAAAGAAAGAAAATTTAAAAGCCATTGGTGTCATCGGACCGAATGCCAACAGTCGTGCGGCGTTGATTGGCAATTACCACGGTACATCTTCCCGGTATATTACGGTTCTGGAAGGAATCCAGGATGCCGTGGGAGAGAATATCCGGGTTTATTATTCCGAAGGCTGTCATCTGTTTAAGGACAGGGTGGAGAGTCTTGGACTCCGTCAGGATCGCATCAGCGAGGCGGTTGCTGTGGCAAAGAACAGTGATGTTGTTATCTTGTGCCTGGGACTGGATGAGACGCTGGAGGGTGAAGAAGGAGATACCGGAAACAGTTATGCTTCCGGGGATAAAGTCGATTTGCTTCTTCCCGAAGTTCAGAGGGAGCTTTTGGAGGCGGTTGTTAAGACAGGAAAGCCGGTTGTCCTGGTGAACATGACAGGAAGTGCTATGGATTTGCGTTTTGCTCAGGAGCATTGCAATGCGGTTGTTCAGGCATGGTATCCCGGTGCCAGAGGCGGCAGGGTGGTTGCTGATATCCTGCTTGGCGAAATTTCTCCTTCCGGCAAACTGCCTGTTACCTTTTATCACGATACGGAGGAGTTGCCTGACTTTGAGGATTATTCCATGAAGGGCAGAACCTACAGATATTTTACCGGTGAAGTTCTCTATCCCTTCGGATATGGTTTGACCTACGGCAGTGCTGCGCTTGAGGAAGTAAAGCTGAACGGACAAAGCGCCGGCGCAGGCAGTGAGGTGGTACTGTCCGGCGAGGAAATTGCAAGTCTGGAAGTCACTGTAGCCAATACCGGCGACAGGGATATTCAGGAGGTAGTTCAGGTTTATATCAAGGCAGTTGACTCCGCAGATGCAACTCCGAATGCAAGGCTTTGCGGATTTGTACGAGTATCCGTAAAAGCAGGAGAAAAGGTAACGGTTGTGGTACCTGTTGATCAGGATGCACTGACTGTCATTAATGAAGAAGGCGAGAAGGTATCCGGCGGCAACAGATATGCTGTCAGCGTAGGCTTCGGACAGCCGGATAAGCGGACTGAGGAACTGACCGGAAAGAAAGCATTCGGCTTTACTGTAGTGAGATAATTTGGGGTATATTGAAGTATATTAAAAAAGGTCCTGTGTGTATCATGCATACAGGACCTTTTTATTGTCAGTTATTGCATTGCAATTTTGAAGCACAGAAGGTTAACAGCTATTCAAAAGGTTATATCAGGAGCCGGTCTATTGTGTTTTTTGCATCTTCCCAGTCCTTCTTGTAGGCTTCGTAGGCTTTCCGCCCCTCCTCTGTGATGGAATAGTAGCGACGTCTGGCGCCCACGGATTCATCTCCCCAGTAGGTGCGGATATATCCGGACTGTTCCAGACGGCGAAAGGCGGAATACAGGGTAGCTTCCTTTAATTCATACATATTGTTGGTCTTTTTCATGATATCCTTGTTAATCTGGTAACCATAACTGTCCTGCTCCAGAAGAATGTAAATACCAAAGGGAGAAGAAAATATTACAGCAGTCTTGACAAATTTCTTTGAATAGTCTATATTTGCAATATATTCAAAAAGCTGTGACGAAGAGGAGTACTCATCACCCCTTAAAAGAGAGAGCGGCTGTCCGCGAAGTACGGATGCTGAAAGGCTGCTTGAAGGAAAGGATGAAGAAGGTAGCTTCCGAGCCGGAGAACCCAAAGCGGGAATTTCAGAGCGTAGTCTTCGGGAAATTCCAAATTCGTAAATCGCTGTAAGTTCTCACGATTTATCCCCGTTATCGGATAGGACTTTGATGGAAGTCGCTGAGACAGCAGCCGTGAGGATGCTGTGAACAAAGGTGGTACCGCGTAAACGACGCCCTTTGCAAATCGGAAAGTTTGCAGAGGGCTATTTTGTGTGAGCAGCGAGGAAAGTTGTGTGGGCGTTTGCGCACGGCACAATTTGACGAGCGCCGCATCACCGAGAAGCATCAGCTTCGAGGGACGCGCATAAGCCGGAAGGGCTTCTGACGAGCGTCGTATCACCGACGTCAATGAAGAAAGGAGAAAACATGAGCAAGGAACTGGCAAAAACCTATGACCCCAAGGGCATAGAAGACAGACTGTATCAGAAATGGCTGGACAAAAAATACTTCCATGCCGAGGTGGATTATTCCAAGACACCCTTTACCATTGTGATTCCGCCCCCAAATATCACAGGGCAGCTGCATATGGGACATGCGCTGGACAATACCATGCAGGACATGATTATTCGTTTTAAGAGAATGCAGGGATACAATGCTCTCTGGCAGCCCGGTACGGATCATGCATCCATTGCAACCGAAGTAAAGATTATCGAGAAACTGAAAGAACAGGGAATCGATAAGCATGATTTGGGACGTGAAAAATTTCTGGAGAAAGCTTGGGACTGGAAGAAGGAATACGGCGGACGCATCATTTCCCAGTTAAAGAAGCTGGGTTCCTCCTGCGACTGGGACAGAGAGCGGTTCACCATGGACGAAGGCTGTAACAAGGCTGTCACCGAAGTTTTTGTAAAGATGCATGAGAAAGGTTACATTTACAAGGGTGCCCGAATTATTAACTGGTGTCCTGTCTGTAACACATCCATCTCTGATGCGGAGGTAGAGTATCAGGAGCAGGCCGGTCATTTTTGGCATATTAAGTATCCCATCATGAACGATGACGGTACACCCAGCACTACGGAATTTTTAACTTTTGCCACCACCCGTCCCGAGACGATGTTGGGAGATACGGCTGTGGCTATTCATCCGGACGACGAGAGATATCAGCATCTTATCGGCAAGAGTGTTTTGCTGCCGATTGTCAACAGAGTGATTCCCATTGTGACAGATACTTATGTAGACAGAGAATTCGGTACCGGTGTGGTAAAAATCACTCCCGCACATGACCCTAACGATTTCGAGGTGGGAAAGAGGCATAATCTGCCTATCATCAACATTATGAATGATGATGCGACCATCAATGAAAACGGCGGTAAGTTTGCAGGTATGGACCGTTACGAGGCCAGAAAAGCCATTGTGGAGGAACTGGACAGCCTTGGACTTCTGGTGAAGATTGAGGATTACAGCCACAATGTAGGTACACATGACCGTTGCAAGACCACCATTGAACCATTGGTAAAAGAGCAATGGTTTGTGAAGATGGATGAGCTGATTAAGCCGGCTGTTGAGGCAGTTAAGAATGGCGAAATCAAACTGATTCCCGAGCGTATGGAGAAAACTTATTTCAACTGGACAGATAACATCCGTGACTGGTGCATCAGCCGTCAGCTTTGGTGGGGACACCGGATTCCCGCTTACTATTGTGACGAGTGCAAGGAAGTTATTGTTGCCAAGGAAATGCCGGATGTATGTCCCAAGTGCGGCTGTAAGCATTTTACACAGGATCCCGACACGCTGGACACCTGGTTTTCTTCTGCCCTCTGGCCTTTTGAAACTCTGGGCTGGCCGGAGCAGACCGAGGATTTGAAATATTTTTATCCTACAGATGTATTGGTGACCGGCTATGACATTATATTCTTCTGGGTAATCCGTATGATTTTCTCGGGCTATGAGCAGATGGGTGAGAAGCCTTTCAAGACAGTTCTGTTCCACGGACTGGTAAGAGACAGCCAGGGCCGAAAGATGTCCAAGTCTCTCGGCAATGGTATTGATCCTCTGGAAATCATTGATAAGTACGGCGCGGATGCTCTGAGATTGACGTTGATTACCGGAAATGCACCCGGAAACGATATGCGTTTCTATTATGAGAGAGTGGAGAACAGTCGTAATTTTGCCAACAAGGTTTGGAACGCTTCCCGTTTTATTATGATGAACATGGAAGGCAAGGAAGTGACAGAGCCCGGGGCAGGAGACTTACAGCCTGTTGACAAATGGATTCTGTCCAAGCTCAATACTCTGGTGAGGGATGTCACTGACAATATGGAGAGCTTCGAACTTGGCATTGCCGTTCAGAAGGTCTATGACTTTATCTGGGATGAGTTCTGCGATTGGTATATCGAGATGGTAAAGCCCCGTCTGTACAATTCGGACGATGCGGCAAGCCGGAACGCGGCACTTTGGACATTAAAGACAGTTCTGATTGATGCATTGAAGCTTTTACATCCTTGTATGCCTTTTATCACAGAGGAGATTTTCTGTACACTGCAGAGCGAGGAAGAGTCTATTATGATCAGCACGTGGCCGGAGTACCGTGAGGCCAGATGCTTTGCAAAGGAAGAGAAAGATATTGAAATCATCAAAGAAGCAGTGCGTGGAATCCGCAATGTGAGAACCGAGATGAATGTTGCGCCCAGCCGTAAGGCAAGTGTTTTTGTTGTCAGCGGTGAGGAAGAAATTTTAAATACCTTTACCGAAGGCAAACTGTTCTTTGCCTCACTGGCATATGCCAACGAGGCTAAAATGCAGAAAGATAAGACAGGAATTCCGGATGACGCTGTATCGGTGGTAATTCCCGGAGCAACCTTGTATATTCCCTTTGCGGAGCTGGTTGATATTGCACAGGAGATAGAACGTCTGAAGAAGGAACAGAAGCGTCTGGAGGGCGAACTTGCACGTGTAAACGGTATGCTTTCCAACGAGAGATTTATTTCCAAGGCACCCGAAGCAAAAATTGCCGAGGAGAAAGAGAAGCTTGCGAAATACACACAGATGATGGAGCAGGTACAAACAAGACTGGAGCAGCTTGCATAAGGCTGCTCCTTCCCTCCGGGGAATCAGGAGATTTACAATTGGAAAAGAAAACAATTGCCACCTTTGAGGAGGCTGAAGAATATATCAACAATACACCGCGTTTTACCGTGAAAAATACGATGGAGGATACAAAGGCATTTCTTCGTCGTCTGGGGGAGCCGGACAAAAAAATGCGTATCATCCATGTGGCGGGAACCAACGGCAAGGGATCGGTCTGCGCATATATCCGCTATATTTTGGAGGCAGCAGGCTACAAGGTAGCACTTTTTACCTCCCCCCATCTTGTGGATATCAGAGAACGGTTTGTAATTGAGGGAGAGATGATTTCCCGGGAAGATTTCCTGCGGGCGTTTCTGCATATCTATGACATGTTGGACTGGAACGCTCTTGAACGGGGCGAAAAGGCGTATCACCCGACCTATTTCGAGTATCTGTTTTTTATTGCCATGATTCTTTTTCCGGAGAAAAATCCGGATTTTTGTATTCTGGAAACCGGTTTGGGCGGCAGACTGGATGCGACAAATGCCGTATCCGGCAAGGAACTGGCGGTGATTACCCATATCAGTCTCGATCATGTGGAATATCTGGGGGACACTGTTGAAAAAATTGCGGGTGAAAAGGCAGGTATCATGCATGAAGATGCAACGACTGTCTATTGGAATACATGTCCTGAGACAAGTCGTGTTTTTCAAAACCGTGGGGCGGAACTTGGTATACCGGTGTATTCTGTGTCGAATAGTGACTATCAGTTCTTAAGTTTTCACAATAAAAGCATTGATTTTTCCGTGCACACTCGGTATTATAATAATGTTAGTCTTACCTTGCACACAATAGCCGGATATCAGATGGAGAATGCTGCTTTGGCAGTGCGTGCCGTGGAGGAATTGGATCACGGACAGACCATTACGGCAGAGCACATCAGACAGGGAATTGCAAACTGTTTCTGGAGTGGAAGAATGGAAGAGGTGCTTCCGGAAGTATATGTGGACGGTGCCCATAACGAGGATGGTATCAGAGCTTTTTTAGAGACGGTTGCCGTGGACGGATATGAGGGGCACAGAGTGCTTTTATTCAGTGTGGTGAAGGATAAGGATTATAAGCGCATGGTGGAGGAACTGGTGAAATCCGGGCTCTTCCGCAGAGTGTTGATTGCGCATATGCAGACGGGCAGAGGACTTAATCTTGACTGCCTGAAGGAACTGTTTCAAAAGTATCCCGGCTGCGAATGCTGTTTCTATGAAAATGTAGCTACAGCTTTTCGGGAGCTGTTACGGAGTCGGATGCCGGAAGACCGTGCATATATTGCAGGTAGCCTGTATCTGGCGGGAGAGATAAAGGAGCTGCTAAGAAATGATAAATTTTGAGGAAGAGCTGAAAAAATTTCATCCAAGCCTTGAGGTGGAGGATGCGGAGGATGCCATTTACAACCAGGATTTGACGGATATGGCTGATTTACTTGTAAAAATGATAAAAGAGTCCGAAGAGAAGTCGGAAGAG
>JALEIR010000044.1 GCA_022769665.1 Lachnospiraceae bacterium
CTTGAAGACGACGAGGTAGATAGGAGTGAGGTGTAAGTACAGTAATGTATTCAGCTGACACTTACTAATCGGTCGAAAGCTTAACCAAGATAGAAAGAATGTTTTGAAAGATACATCAGTGTTCGGTTTTGAAGGTACAAAATATCTTCATTTATGTTTTGCAAGTGCTGTCTCGAAGCAGAGCTTCTCGATGAAGCGGCTTCGCCGCTTATGTGCCTGCTAAGATTTCCGCTTAGGTGAGCAAGCTCCCCACGCTGAAATTTCATCAGTCCCGCACTTACAAAACAACGCACATAATCCTCGATAGCTCAATGGTAGAGCACTCGGCTGTTAACCGAGTTGTTGTAGGTTCGAGCCCTACTCGGGGAGCTCACGACGAAAAGGGTTCCTAAGATTGTAAAGGACACAATCTAAGAAACACTAAGCTTCGTCGGGAAAGAATGCTAAGCATTCTTTCGTAAGTAGCAGAAGTAGCCGAGAAAGGCAAAATCATGAGGCTCCATGGTCAAGCGGTTAAGACATCGCCCTTTCACGGCGGTAACACGGGTTCGATTCCCGTTGGAGTCATATTTGCATTTGGAAATGCATATAATGGAATATGGTGCGATAGCCAAGTGGTAAGGCCCCGGTCTGCAACACCGTCATCGCCGGTTCAAATCCGGCTCGCACCTCTGAAAAAACCTCGAAAGTTTCTTTCGAGGTTTTTTAATACATAAAGAGTTTCGCTTGGTATAAGACAAAAACATAGAAAATCATGAATGTTTTGCTACGTATTCCAAAAATTCGGAAGTTTTTGACCAGTACTTCACTCCCCAGTTTTCAAAGTCCCATTCCTCCATATATTCGTTACATTCATAATCAATGTAATAAATCAGTTTGTCCTGAACAATAAAATTAGTGGGGAAATAATCAATGTTAAGTCCTGCAGAATATACCTGTGCAGCCATTTCAGACATTTGATTCAAATAGATATCTTCCATTTTGTCATTCTTTATAAGCTCATATATGGTGGGACCCTGAATGTACTCTTTTAAAATTCTTTCATTTGAAATGTCGATATCCAGCATCAGGGGTATTCGGATTCCGATTTTACTCAACCTTTCGTAATCTTTTCTTTCCGCTTCGATTTTATTGCCGAAGGTATAGTAATCGCAAGGCTCGTGATGTATTTGCTTCAGAACATATTGGATTCCGTCCTTTTCGGCAAGATAGGAATAACCTCCCTTGCCATGTCCGAGAAGCTTTTTAATAATGTATTCTGTTTGGTTGACATATAGTATTTCCGGCATGTTGTTTGTCACCATATCCTTTCGGTGTCTGTAATCTTGTCTTGCAAAAAAAATAATTCATGTGAATAAGTCATAGAATAAAAAATAACATGACGCTATAACTGTGAAAAGACTTGACCAATCGGCGCCTGAATCAGCAGATCGGCGTAGCTGTCCCGGGGCGTGGAGGCCTTATTGATTACCACCAGCTTTTCGCCTTGAAAGTAATCAATCAATCCGGCTGCAGGGTAAACAGCAAGAGAGGTTCCGCCGATAATTAAAACCTCAGCTTCACGGATATATCTTACGGCATCATTGATGGTTTTTTGATCAAGTCCTTCTTCATATAATACTACATCCGGCTTTATGGGACCGCCGCATTTCTCACATCGGGGTACTCCGTGGGAGGCAAGAATGTAGTTTATGTCGTAAAATTCACCGCAATTTTCACAATAATTTCGCAGCACGGAACCATGGAGTTCCAGCACAACCTTGCTTCCGGCGGCCTGATGGAGACCGTCAATGTTTTGCGTGATGACTGCCCGGACTTTTCCCTTTCGCTCAAGCGCTGCAAGCTTCAGATGTGCGGCATTTGGCTTGGCATCTGTAAAAAGCATTTTGTTGCGGTAAAACCGATAAAATTCTTCAGGGTTTCTGCGATAAAAGGTATGACTGAGAATGGTCTCCGGCGGATAGTCATACTGTTGGTTATAGAGACCGTCTACACTTCTGAAATCCGGAATACCACTTTCGGTGGATACACCGGCACCGCCAAAAAAGACTATGTTGTTATATTTATCTACAATTTCTCTAAATTCACCAATTGCTTTATCCTGATTTTCCATGTTCAGCCTCCCGTAAAATTTATTTTCTGATTCTATTTTACCAAAATGAAACAGAATATAAAGAAATATTAGAAAATCTTAAGAAAACAGTTCACGGCAGCTATTGAGGTGTATTTGGTTTTTATGGTATATTTAGTAAGGAACTTTGTAACGATTGAAAGTATATGGTATAAGATGAAAAGAAAGAAGAATGACCTTGTACCTTTTGAGGAGAGCAAAAGGGTAATCTATTTGGAGAGGCAGGGGCAAAGAAAAGTGCAGATGACAGCAGGAAGCGTCGTTTTCGGTGTCCTAGGAGTCTTATGTATTTTTTATTGTATTGCAATCGGATTTGCCGGATTCGGAACAAAGTTTTTCCTGATTTGGGGAGCAATGGGTGTTGCTTCTCTTCTGATTTCCGCAGCACTGGCAAACAGAAGACTAATGGACATTTTGCCGGCTTGGTTGAAAGGAATAGCGATAGGAGTTTTTGGCTTGGGACTTCTTGTGTTCTGCGTTGTAGAAATTATGATTTTCAGCCGATTTCATACTGTGGCACAGCCGGGAGCCGATTATTGTATTATTCTGGGAGCTCAATGGAAATCAAACGGGCCCAGCGAGGTGCTTCGCAGACGATTGGACAAAGCAGTGGAGTATCTGAATGAGAATCCAAACACGATGGTCATTGTGTCCGGTGGTCAGGGCAGTAATGAAATGATAGCCGAGGCAGCCGGTATGCGTCAGTATCTTACCAATGCAGGGATTGAAGACGGGCGTATCCTTGTTGAGGATAAATCCACTAACACAGTAGAAAATCTTACCTTTAGCGCGGAATTCCTGGACAAAGAGAACAGCAGGGTGGTTGTTGTGACAAATAATTTTCATGTTTTCCGGGCACTGAAAATAGCACAGAAACAGGGATATCATGCAGAAGGACTTGCGGCAAGCTCTGTGACATGGATGGTGCCTAACAATTTACTTCGTGAATTTCTGGGGGTTTTGAAGGATTTTTTGGCAGGAAATATGTAAATGATGCTGTACATAGACAGCATGTCAGTCAGATAGGAAGTGGTGTGTAAATGGAAATTAATATCGGTGATACTTTGAAACTGAAAAAGCAGCATCCCTGTGGAAGCAGAGAGTGGGAGGTCCTTCGCGTGGGGGCGGATTTCAGGATTAAATGTAAGGGATGTGGGCATCAGATTATGATAGCCCGCAAGCTGTTGGAAAAGAATATAAAGGAAATTCTGTAATCAGACATTTTCCTTGAAAAAACGTGCGGAAAACTTGCAAAAAGACTTGAAAAACTGAACAGAATATGTTAATATTTTAATTCGTGATGAATCAAATTCCTTGCTCGCACATTTGTTGCGGGCCAGAGACCAAAAGGAGGTAACAAGCATGAACAAGTATGAATTAGCCGTAGTTGTGTCCGCTAATATCGAAGATGAAGAGAGAGCAGCAGTTGTTGATAAGTGCAAGGCTCTGATTGAGAGATTCGGCGGTACCATCACAGAAGTGGACGATTGGGGCAAGAAGAGACTTGCTTACGAAGTTCAGAAGATGAAAGAAGCTTTCTACTATTTCATCAGATTCGACGCTGAGAGTACTGTGCCCGCTGAAATCGAGAGCCGTGTTCGTATTATGGACAACGTAATCAGATACTTGATTGTCAGACAGGACGAGGCTTAATTAGAAAGCGAGAAGAGTAGATTATGAACAAAGTAATTCTTATGGGACGTTTAACAAGGGATCCTGAGGTGAGATATTCTCAGGGAGCCAGCCAGACCGCGGTAGCGCGTTTTTCTGTGGCAGTAGACAGAAGATTTAAGCGTGAGGGAGAGCCTGACGCAGATTTCTTTAACTGTACCTGTTTCGGAAAGCAGGCTGAATTTGTGGAGAGATATCTTCACAAGGGTGTGAAGGTTGTACTGAGCGGCAGAGTTCAGAATGACAATTATACCAACAAAGACGGCCAGATGGTTTACAGCGTGCGTATTATGGTGGACGAGATTGAGTTTGCAGAGAGCAAAAATGCGTCCGGCGGTAATGGAGAAGGCGGTTACAATAACGGTGGTTACGCAGGCGGTAATAATGCTCCCGCAGCTTCCGGAGCAGGCGATGGCTTTATGAATATCCCTGACGGCATTGATGAGGAATTACCGTTTAACTAAGTTTGAGTTTGCAAGATAGGAGGCATTAAAATGGCTTTTAATAAGGCAGAGAAATCCGATGCACCGATGAGAAAAAAGGGCGGAATCCGCAGAAGAAAGAAAGTTTGTGTATTCTGTGGTAAGGATAATGTTATCGATTACAAGGATACCAACAAGTTGAAGAGATACGTGTCTGAGAGAGGAAAAATCCTTCCTCGTCGTATCACCGGCAACTGTGCAAAGCATCAGAGAGCATTGACTGTTGCTATTAAGAGAGCACGTCACATTGCATTGATGCCATACGTTCAGGATTAAACCTAGTAAAATCAAGGGTTTGCGAGTGTGTGGGTTGTGTTTTGACACAAGTTTGACACAAGATTTTTAAAGAATTGACCAATTACTCGAAAGGGTAGTTGGTCTTTTTTGTGTGCGGAAATGGTTTAGGGAGTGGAAGATTATGTGTCCAAAAGTGTTTTAAGGGGGAATATCGGGGAGAAATTGGGTAGAGTGGATAAATGGATAGGGATAATTAGAAAAATGGAAATACAGAAGTACACAAAGATTTTTGTATTTTTCTAATTGAATTGTTATCCAAGATTTTAACCGAAATTGAAATTGCTGTTATAAAAATTTGTTTTATGACGGAGGTTCAATAGCATGGGAAACAGCAGTATAAAAGTATATGGTTACATTAGGGTGTCAACAGAGGGACAGGTCAAACAGGGATATTCCCTAGCAGAGCAACAGGCAGAAATAGAAAGGTACTGCAAAGAGCAAGGGTATAACTTGATTGCAATATTCAAGGACGAGGGCATTAGTGGAGCGAAAGCCAACGAGGACGAAATGAGTATTGAGCGTGACGGTCTGCTTGATATGCTTGCTTCATTGAAAGAAAAGGATATACAGTATATTGTTGTATTATCAACAAATAGATTGTGGCGGTCAGACTTGGTAAAGGTTCTGCTACACAGAGAACTCAAAAAGAATAACGTGGATATTAAAGCGATTGACAGACCGAATTATTCAATCTACACGCAAAATCCAAACGAAATTTTTGTAAACGGAATGTTTGAACTTTTGGATGTGTATGAGCGTTTAGAGATAGCCTTAAAATTAAAACGTGGACGATTGCAGAAAGCTAAGGGCGGTGGCTATGCAGGCGGTGGCGCTCCATTTGGGTATTATTGCAAACGTGGCGGTAAAAAGTTGTATATAAATACAACGGAGGCGAGAGCAGTACAAAGGGTGTTCCAGTTAAAACAGCTTATGCCCGATATGTCATTAAAAAATATAGCGGTGTTTATGAATACAGAAGGCTACAAGGGCAGAAAAGGTACTGACTTCAATGTAATGCTAGTAAAACGTATTCTCGATAAAGAGACTTTTTATAGAGGATATTACAATTACGGCGGTATTGAGAGCGTGGG
>JALEIR010000065.1 GCA_022769665.1 Lachnospiraceae bacterium
GGGCAATTCTGCTACATGAATTCTTTTCTGTCATTTTATATCTCCGTTCTCATATATCAACAATGTAAAAGCCCGATCGATTCTTTTTCTTCTCGACCGGGCTTTCAATGAATTTCCTGTAATTTCATTGTCTACACCTTCACTTTCACGAATTATGGGGTATTACTTTAATTTCCCTTTGGACCATACCTCCTGTTCTTTTGATTTTTTCTATATACTAAGGACCTCTGCCCTTCATTTCTCATCATTGAACAGTTTACTTTTCTATCTTCTCCATGGGACCGTCCTCCAACTTCCAAGAATTGAACTCTGCTAACTTTTTTCTTCTTTCATCCGGGATAAACTCCCTTTGTCTTGTTAGGTTTCTCTTCTTTTGTTGTCTTAATATTATCATGCTTCTTTTTAATTGTCAACTACTTATTTAATTATTTTTATATTTTCTGACATTTTGTTGCTAATCAAGCATTTGTCGCATCAATCATTCCTTTCATATTTTGCAATCCCTCTATTCTGTCAGTCTAATAAAGCGGAAGTCGATATAAACGAAATCACCCCTCTTATGTTGGGGCAAAAGAACTACAGTCTCACACATTATAGTTCCAGCGTATCAAAGAAATTATTATTCCCTTCCATGTTCAGCCGGCTCTCCATCAGAAAAGCTCTGACTTCCGGGTCTGCTTCCGGAAGATGCTCCAGCAAATATTCCGGAGAATATATTCCAAATCCGCCGATTTTCTGCCAAAGTTTAAAATAGGACACATTTCCTCCGTAACCGTTGTCACTGTCCTCAAACAGCTTCAAAATCAAAGCCGGAATTTCCACATCCGTTTTTCCCAACAGGTAATCCTGCAGTTTCGCCTCCATGTCCTCCTCCATACCGGCAGGATACAATAACCTCTGAAGCGCAAGCCCTGCTTTTTTCCGTTTCTGCTCCCTGACATAACCCTCCTGCTGGTCATCCACATCCTCAACGTTAAACCAACCGATAAATGCAGGCTCAAAGCCGTAGGTATCCGGTCTTGCCAGAAACTGCTCCAGCAGCCTGTCATACTCCTTCAACCATGTCCATTGTCCTTCCCTGCTTCCTGCCAATTCCGGACAAAGAGCAGTCTCATCCATCATCGTGGCTAAAGATGCCAGAAAATATGGAATTCCCTCGTACTGATCTTCTGCTCCTGTCAAAATGATTCGCTTCAGAGCGATGCATCCGAGAAACACTTTTTTCCCGAACAGGATATCGCGGACCGGAAAGACAATCTCTTCCAAATTTTTCATGTGAGCAAAGGCCCAATCCTCCACTCTTTCCAAGGTATCCGGCAGCACCAGTCTCTCCACACTCCGGCAACTCAAAAAGGCCTTTGTGCCGATTGTTGTCAAAGGCTTCCCAACCACTCTGTCAGGAAGAATGACGCAAGTGTCATTTCCTGTATATTTTTCAAATCGGTATCCGTTCTCCGTCGAAATGCTGTTCATGACTGCCTCCCTGTTGTATTATGCAATTTCGGAGTCCTGCCTTTTATGACGAAATATGCGCATACATTGTACCACAGTTTTCATTTTTCGAACAGTTTTTACGGGGAACTGTGGGGACACTTTTTACCTCTCTGAACAGATTATGGTAGAAATAAAAAAACGGATAGAGTATACTAATTGAATGTAACAGCTTTGCATTTGGGAGATAAAAATTGTATTGTTTTGGATAATTATGATTGCCCTGATACTAAAAATAAATTTATGCAAATAAGTTGCGCGGAAGAAAAACAGATGAGCTTTTCCACAGCACCGATAAGAAATTACAAAGGAGCAAACCATGAACCGCACACTGGAATACCAAATCACGGAGAAGGAGCAGGGATTTTCGGTAAAGCAGTATCTGAAATCAAAAGGATATTCCACTCAAAATATGATTCAGCTCAAAAAAGACGAAGACTGCGTACTGGTAAACCATGCTCCTGCATATATGACTCACCGTATGGCTGCCGGAGACCTTCTCACAATTTATATTACAGAGGAAAGCTCGTCCGAAAAAATATTGCCCGTTGAGCTTCCGCTGGATATCGTATACGAAGATAAAGACCTGATGGTGATTAACAAGCCTGCGGGAATGCCCATCCATCCTTCCATGAACAATTATGACAACTCTGTCGCAAATGCTCTGGCCTGGTATTTTCGGGAAAGAGGAATACCCTTTGTCTTTCGCTGTATCAACAGACTGGACCGGGATACCTCCGGGCTCACTATCATAGCTAAGCACTACGTCAGTGCGGGAATGCTGTCCCGGATGCTTTCCGCAGAGGCTCCGTCCGGTTCCACAGAGCAAGAGCAGAATATCCCCGGCTCCGATATAAGACACAAGGGAATCCGGCGGCAATACCTGGCTATCGTCCGGGGTTTCGTCACTCCGGCTTCCGGAATCATTACCGCTCCTCTGGGACGTAAGCCCGGCTCCGTCATTGAACGTGTCGTAGATTTCGAACACGGAGAGAACGCCGTCACTCATTATCGGGTTCTGGAGGAAAAAAATGGGCACAGCCTCGTTTCTCTGGAATTAGAAACGGGCCGCACCCACCAAATCAGAATCCATATGAAATATCTTGGCTTTCCCCTCATCGGAGACTATCTCTACAACCCGGACATGGAATACATCGGAAGACAGGCACTTCATTCCTATCGCCTTTCCTTCACACATCCCATCACAGGAGAAGCAATGGAATTCATGGCTCCGTTGCCTGATGACATGCAAAAGGTTCTGTCACCCTCTCAGCTTCTTTAGAGCCTTTTCCTCTATTAAGCAGGTACCATGCTCCTTTAACTGCAAAACCCGGCCCTCATCCGCCGCATACAATGCAGCAAATTCCAGAGCCTGAATGCACGCTCTGCTGTATCGCCCATAAGATGCATGACCCTTTCCGAGATACAGATAATACAACCCATCCATCTCAAAAAGTGTACTGTCCACCCGAAGATTTGAAGGAAGTGCCGCTGCGTAATTCATCACATTTCGCAGGCTGGAAAATGCAAAAACTGCAAATCCGGGTTTTTCCTGAGTTTCTTTCTTCCCGGACTTTTCCGCTTTTTCCTCCGTCTTTTCCGGTGCGGGAAGCTGCGCTGTCACATCCTTCGTCTTCTGCAAAATACGTTTCATTTCCTGCAGGCACTCAATTAATTTTTCGCCGTCCTTCATATCCTTAAAATCCGGATCTCTCTCTGAAAAAGTTAATACAAGTCCCTGGTCCGGCACCATCATAATCTGCAAGTCAAAAGCAAATTTCGGAGGCTTATACCCTACCTCTTCCGTAGCATGCTCAATGATTTCCTGTACCACTTCCTTGGCCTTTTCACTGCGCATCACGAAATCCTTGTAGTCAATTTCGTATTCCTCCAACTCCTCATTGGACAGAAAACATTTTACGGTCTTATCGTCTATCCGTTCAATTCTCATACATACACCACTTTTCACCTATAGCTTAAAAAATTTCATTTCATCATGGAGCTGCGCCGATATCTCCTTCAGCTTTGCAGCCTCACCTGCCAGCATATTGATTGTAGCATTCAGTTCCTGCATGGAAGCAGTTGTCTCTTCAGCAGACGCCGCATTTTCCTCTGAAATAGCTGACAGATTTGTTATGATATCCATAACGGACGCTCTGGCTGAATCGCAGGAATCCGCACGGCCACGAATCTGCTCTGTCTCCTCCCGGGAAACATCAATACCGGTGCTGACTTCTCCGAATCTTTCCTTTGTATCCTTCAGCCTCTCCTGCTGTTCGCTCATTAAGACCTCGGTTTCCTTCATTTCGTTCATAGTCTTGCTGGATTCTCCCATCAGCTTACCGATAATCTGCTGTATCTCCACGGCAGCATCATTGGATTGTACCGCCAGCTTTGAAATTTCGCCGGCAACCACCGCAAAACCTCTTCCCGCTTCACCCGCTCTCGCGGATTCAATAGATGCATTCAGGGAAAGCAGATTTGTCTGTGATGCAATAGAAGTAATCAGTTCCGTTGCCACACTAATCTGCTTGATGGCTTCATCCGTGAGACGAATCTGCTGACTGATACTGTTGATTGCCTGAGAAGTGCGATCATTGGATTCACTCAAATTCTGCATGGTTTGAGTGGATTCGCTCTCCGCATGATGCATGGTCTCTGCAGCTTCAGTCAAATTCTTCACATTGCTGACAATGTCCTCAATAATTCCGCCCATATTAACAATCTGTCCGGAAGCCGCCTCAATCTCTTCTGCCTGCGACACCGCACCGCGGGAAATTTCCTCTACTGCCCTGCTGATTTCGTCGGTTGCATTGCTTGACTGCTCCGCCATGGAATCCAGTGTCTTACCTGTCTCCAACAGGTTCTGCGCCGACACCTGAAAACGGCTGACGATATCGTTGAGCTTTTCTACCAAACTGTTTATTGATTTGCCCATATCACCGATTTCATCCCTGCGTCGCAGGATACTCTCATCCGGCTTCGTGCTTAAATCACCCTCCGCAACCTGCAGGATTACGTTTTTCGCTTTCACAATACACCCGGCAAGAACAGTTGAGCTGTAGAATCCGATTACAGCCGCAATCAACAGCATTACCACGGAAATAATAACAAAGTTTCTGACTTTCTCACCGATGTAAGACTGAATCTCCACGCTTGGCTGACCCGCAAAAACCATACCGATGACCTGACCCTGATTGTCTTCCAAAGGAATATAGCAGGCGGCATAAGGCAGATTGTTAATCGTAAGATTGGTTGCCTCATAAATTTTTCCTGTTCTGACGATATCCCATACTTCGTCCGATGCATCGGTTCCGATAATGCGTTCCCCTGTTGCAGCATCGAGCAGTGAGGTTACTCTTCTCGTTTTTCCGTAAAAAATAGTAACATCCGCATCCAAACCTTCCACATAGGCATCAATCATGTCGGAATTCTCGCTCAGGTTCACATCACCCTTCCAGAGATTGTTGTTTTCATCCAGGCGATAGTCACCCTCCATGTTATCATATCCGCCCTTTACGGCCTGAGCCAACAGTGCCAATCCTCCCAACGCTTCTGTGTTCAGTCCGGTTGACAAACTATAGTTTGCAAGCAGCATCAGCACCACCGAGATAATCAGCGCCGGCAAAACTGTCATTGTAATCAGTCTTACCCGAATTCCCATACCTTTCTTTTCCACGTGCTCCATATTCCGTCTCCTCTCCTTAGTTTGCTTCCGATTCACATCATAAGTATAGTTATATCATAACACATATATGGGAAATTTGCACTATATAAAACAGAAAAAAGACTCTTCCGCCAAACACGGAAAGAGTCCTCTCAAAAAAACATATTTACCAATAAAGAACCCAATCCTTGCTCAACCTGGTCAGCGCCTCCATGTAGAAATAATCGCCCCAGGCGTTGCATTCGTCCACACCGTAATGATTACAGGTGTTGTACGGAGAATGATTGGAATAAGTGCTGTGAAGTACAAGCCCGTTGGAAGTCTCAAAGTCTTTCACCGCATAATTGTCGTACACAGACTTTATAATTTTTGCAGCAATTTTTCTGTAATGCTCCGCCTCCTCCGGCTCCAGGTATTTGCTCATCTCCAACATGCCGCAGGCTGCAATGGAAGCAGAAGACGAATCTCTTGGCTGATCATCTCCGTCAGTAAACTCCAAATCCCAGAAAGGTACCAAATCCTTGGGAAGATGAGTCAGAAAATATTCCGTCACGTTGCGGAACAGGTCAATATATTCCTTCCGCCCCGTATATTTGTAAGCCAATGCCAGTCCGTACACACCCCATGCCTGGCCTCTTGCCCATGCGGAGCCGTCGCGATATCCCTGACAGGTTGCTCCGTGATCCGGCGCTCCCGTCTTCATATCAAAGAAAAAGGTATGCCAGGTTGAATAATCTTCCCGGATAACGTTCGCCACCGCTGTATGAATATGCTTTTCGGCAATATCCCGATACTTCCTGTCTCCCGTCTCCTCCGATGCCCAATAAAGCAGCGGAAGATTTAAAAGGCAATCAATAATCAAGCGGTAATTTTCCGGGGTATCCATGGGCCCCCACGCCTGAATGAATTCACCTATCGGATGGTATCTCGTAATCAGCTGGTCGGCAGCTTTGATGGCAGCCTCCCGCCCTTCTTTGCTTCCGATCAGCTTATATGCGGCAACGCAGGACGGAGAATAGAGAAATCCCATATCGTGATGGTCCACGGCAATCTTCTTGTCTATCCTCTCCAGGAAATTGTGAACCTGAATCTCTCCCGCCTTTCTCAAACGCTCGTCACCCGAGAACTCGTATGCCAGCCAGATTTCTCCCGTCCAGAAGCCGGTAGTCCAATCTGTGTTGTCAATCGGAGGATAAAATCCGTTTTCACTGTATGCCTGCTGAAATTTGTCCGTAAACTCAGGCAGCACGTGGAGAATCTGTCTGTTGCAGAAATCCAGCCCTTTATTCACTTCTTCCGTATTTATCTCCGGATATCCCTCAAATGTAATCCCCATCTCTGTCCTCTCCTCTTCTCCCATATTCATTCCTAATTCACACAAATCAGAAAACACCGTCCCCGGGAAGAACGCTTATCCTTTCAGTCCCGTGGAAGCAACTCCCTCCACAAAGTATTTCTGTAAAATCAGGAATACAATCAATACCGGTATCAATGATAACACAGAACCTGCCATAATCAAACCATAATCCGAAGAATATTGACTGATAAACATCTTCAAGCCCAGCTGGATGGTTTTCTTATCCTGGGATTTCAGATAAATCAGAGGACCAAGGTAGTCATTCCAGGTCGCCACGAAAGTAAAAATTGTCAACGTGGACAACGCCGGCTTAGACAGCGGCAGCATGATGCTGGCGTAAATCTTATACTCGCTCATGCCGTCAATTCGCGCCGCCTCGCACAAATCATCGGGAATTCCCTCGTAAAACTGTTTCATCATAAAAACTCCGAAGGCGGAAAATGCCTGAAGACAGATGATGGCTGTCAGCTTGTCGTTTAATCCCATCTTACGCATCATGATAAACTGCGGAACCATGTACACCTGCCAGGGCATGGCGATGGTTGCTATGTAAGCCAGGAACAATCCCTTTTTATGACGGAAGTTCAGCTTTGCAAAGGAGTAAGCCGCAAAACTGCTTGTCAACAGCTGCAGGAATGTGACAACAATTGTTAAAAATACAGTATTGCTCACAAATTTCGCAAAAGGTATCTTCGTCCAAATATCCCTGTAATTGCTCCATTTGGGATTTTCCGGAATCCAGACAAAGGGATTCATCTGGAATACCTCCCTGTCGCTCTTGATGGAAGCCGAGAGCATCCAAAGAAAAGGAACAATCATAACGAGAGCAATCAAAATCAAAATAATGTATACGATTACTTTGCCTAGAACGGCCTTTTTATGTGCCGATTTCATATAATGCCTCCAATCTATAACACGTTTGTCCCGTACACCTCAATCTGGCTCAACGCCGGAAAAGGCGAAGGGTCATCCGCTTTAATCAGGTTGCCCAGCTCTATCCAGGTTATCTCTTTCTCCGGAAAAGTAAGAACATGTCCGCGTGTGGATTTCTCAAGCGCAAATTCAAGACTGCTGCCGTCGGAAAAGCTCAGAGTGACCTGCTTCCACCAGTTGTCATGGGGAAAATCGGAACGAGTGTAAAGTACTACCTTATCGGTCCTTACCTTCCGTCCGAAGTCAACTTTCATTGCCGCATCATCCTGCCTGTTAATTCCCCAGGACTGATAAGGCCATTGCCCGTGGGACAGGTTTGCACGTACTCCGTCTATGGCATTCTTCGCCGCAAACACAGCTTCACCTCTTGTCTCCACATTCGCCGTAGCATGAGGGAAACAGGGAACATCGCAATGCTGGTCGGCGGGATTTAACGCCAGATTCCGATAACAGGTTATCTCATCCTGTCTTGCCATCTCCGCATAAATATAATGTCTATCCCCGTAGAATACCTTGGGAGAACAGCTGATTCGCTTCTCTCCGAAGGGAATGGTATAGGACACTGTCTTTTCGGTAAGGTACACAAAAGCGGCTCCCAGTGCATCATCCACCTGCCAGTTTATATAGCAGTCCTTCTCAGAGACGGTCAATTCAATCCTGTCACCCTCCTGATAAGTATGCATGCACACCAAATCCACAAAATCTTCTCCGTTGCTGACGCAGACGGTATTATCATTCTTATCGATAACCTTCAATGATAAAGTTGCCATATTACGCACGCTCCCTCTTTGCCTGTCCTCTGAACTGAATAATTGTCACAACAAGAACCATCAGGAACAATACCATGGCTACTGCGCTGGAATATCCCAAATCCCAGTCAATAAATGCCTTCTGATAGATGTAATATACCAGAACCGTAGAGGACGTGGTCAGCTCTCCGCTTCCTCCTCCGGCAAGCATAATTGCGATATCATATACTTTAAAACAGTTGATTGTCAGCATAACTACCACAAAGAAAGTGGTTGAAGAAAGCTGGGGCCAGGTCACATAGCGGAACTTCGCCCATGTTCCTGCACCATCCAGGCTCGCCGCCTCGTACAATTCTGAAGAAATTCCCTGCAAACCTGCCAGATAGATTACCATATAGTAACCCATATACTTCCATACACTGAACAGTATCATGGACACAAGTACCAATCCGCCGGTAAACCACTGGGGCAGATTTTCCTGCGCAACTCCGAACACGTTGTACAGCAGATTGTTAACAGGTCCTTTGGAAGGATGGAACAACATCTTCCAGACAGAGGTAATTGCCACGAGAGAAGCAACATATGGGAAAAAGGCAAGGGTTCTGAAAATACCCCGTCCTTTCACTTTCTGATTCAAAACAATAGCCAGCGCCAGTGAGGCTATCATAGTCAGGGGTACTGTACCCACACAATAAATAATTGTATTCTTTAAGGCAGCCTTAAAGAAAATATCATCTGCAAGTCTTGTAAAGTTACTGATTCCCGCCCATTGAACCGGATTGCTGCCGTCCCATTTCATGAAGGCAAGGCAAAAAGCAAACACAATGGGAATCAAAGTAAATACACAAAATCCAATAAAATTCGGTGCAATAAAGGAATAGGCAACCAAATCCCGCTTGGTCTCCCGGCTAACGATTCGGTTCGCTCTTAATTTATCGATCTGCCGATGCAGGTTTCCGATTTTTGCAAGCATCCTGCGTTTCTTTTTTTCATCGGCTTCCGTTCTCACAGCCGCAATCAGCTGTGTCAGCTCGCATTGGAGACTGTCAATTCTGGCAGCCTTCTGAGCCGCATCCATCTTCGGCATATGATTACTCTCCTTTCCAGAGAAGGTTTTTCAAAAGAAAGGGGCCGCACCCGGCGACCCCTATTTTGTTTCTGAAATGATTGTCAGCTTACTGGTTCAAAATCTTCTGAACCTCATTGTTCATTGCCTCTATACCCTCGTCAACGCTCATCTCACCGGTCATAATGGAGCCGTGATAGGAGTCAAGTACGGAGTTAATTTCGGATACGTTGGGAGCATAAGGAACTTCCAGGTACAGGTTGGAAACTGTCAGTGCTTCCTTACTCTGTTCATCGGTAGGGAATCCGTCCAGACCTGCTATCATATCCTTTACTTCGTCTGTCATAATTGCGGGGAAGTTACCGGAGGAAGCCATTACAGCCGCGCCTTCGGAACCGCTAACCCACTTTACGAAATCCCATGCTGCATCGGGAGTATCGGTAGCGGTTGTAACTGCAAGGCCGGTGATAGTACCCAGTGTTGAACCGGCTTCAACGCCCTCGGCATGAGGATACTTTACAATACCCCAGTTGCCGCAAAGACCGGAATCATACTCGCCGCTGTTTAAGTTGGAAATCATGGTTGCAATAAACCAGGAGCCCATGTTCAGCATAGCTACATCTCCGCCGGAGAATGCTGCGGAATAATGCAGACCTTCTGTCTTTAAATCGCTGTACTTTCTTACAACGCCATCTGCTTCTTCTGCCAGAACCATCTCATAGTAAGGTTTCATGAAATCATAATTTCCGTCCAAAATGGTGTGCTTGCCATCCAGAACACCCATCAGACCAATTGTACTTCTCCAGGTATGATAGTGTCCGCCGTAAATCTGGGAACCAAAGGTCGTATCTGTCATTTCTCTTGCCAGTGCATCGTACTCTTCCCATGTCATATCGTTGGTAGGATATGCAACGCCCTTTGCGTCAAACAGATCCTTGTTATAGAAAAGAACCCAGAAATCGTTTCTGAAAGGGAGCTCATACAGACTTCCGTCAACGGTCACCTGATCGGTAGCTCCTGCATACTTGCTGAGATCTACACCGTCAGCTTTGATGTAATCATCCAGAGGAAGAATCGCGTTCTTCTGAACCAGAGTAGCATATCCGGGAACATCCTTAATGGTAACAACATCGAAGTCACTGCCGGAACCGGAAAGCTCAGTTGCCAGAACGGTCATGTAATCAGTGGAGCCAAGGTCTACCATTTCAATGGTAACTCCCTCGTGAGAAGCCTCGTATGCTTCCTTAATATCTGTCCAGTACTGTGTGGTTTCCTGATCCCAGATTGCCCATTTCAATGTTACAGGCTCTGCTGCAGCGGTTTCACTGGAAGCTGCCTCGGAGCTTGCTGCTGAACTTGCTGCAGAGCTTGCCGCAGAGGAACCTGCCTCGGAACTTGCTGCATTATCGCTGCCGCAGCCAGCCAGTAAGGTTGACATCATTGCTGTTGCGAGCACAATGCTAAGTACTTTCTTCTTCATAATGAATCCTCCTATAAAATTACTTATTATGTCTTGCGACTGTAAGCAAAGTATAACGGAAATTTTTGCGCATTAACATGAAATAAATTATTTTTTTATTCAAATTTTTCCCGAAAACATTTCCATGTACTTTCTTTTTTCTGTTTTCGGCTGTAATATTTTATACTTTCCTGTACTTTTTTTAGATATGCTTCCGGCCTTTCTTTCCACTTTTCCAAAAATGTGTTATGATTTGCATAAACTACAATGATGCTATCTGCCTGACTGCAGAGAGAGGTGTTCCCATGAAGCAGAACTCTACCGGAACGAAACGCTGTCATACCCATTCCGGCAGCATTCAAAAAAGAATACTTTCCATTACAATCTCCTGCCTGCTGGGCATGTGCGTGATTATCAGCTCCGTCAGTTACTATATCTTTCAGAATTATTTACAGCACAGCCTGATTCAGTCTACAGAGACAAGTCTGCAGCTGCTTTCCGATACCGTTAACAACAGCATGAACGACATTTACCAAATGGTCCGTTTCTGCCAGACAAGTTCTCATGTAGCGGACTACATAGCAAATAATCCAAATCCCGGATCTGTGTTGTCTGTATCAACCTACGACAGAATCAATGAGGAATATACCAATAATCCTTCCAGCAGCTCCATGCCAAGGCTGGCAGTGATTACCAACCAATATTTCCTGCAGATTGTCAATACCACCTATTCCTCCACCGCCGATCTGGCTGCCGGCGTTCCGGAACTCTCTTTTTTTGAAGAGCTTCTGAATGATCAGGATTATAATTTTTCCACCGGCTTTATGGATGACCCGTTTAATCCGAAGCGAAAGCAGATTCTTCCGGTAATCCGGCCTATCACATATAAGTTTAATTCCGTACAGGGTGGATTTCTCTTTCTTGAAATCTCCTCTGACTTATTTACCGATGCGTTCAAAAGATATGCCCTTGCGGAAGACAGTGCCCTTTATCTGACATTGGGCGAGCATCACTACAGATATGAAGAAGGTCTTCTCACGGAAGTTACCGCTGACTATTCTCTTCATAAGGATATGTCCGAGGGTGCACTCATACAGGGCATTCGCATCAGCAATATCAAAAACGGCGAAGGCAGTTCCCGCATCATGGTAACTGCCCCGCTCGATATGCCGGACTGCTATATCAGCCAGAGTATTTCCCACTCTGAACTGCAGGACCAGAGGCGCCTTCTTTGGGGAATTCTGTTTGGTACACTTATCAGTATCATTGCCATCGGCATTTTGCTGATGCTGATGCTGAACCGGATGATAAACATTCCTGTATCCAGAATCCGGGCAAAAATGCTTCGTATTGCGGAAGGAGATTTCAGCCGTGATCCTTCCATTGAATGGGATCATGAGCTGGGAGACATTGGCAGAGGTATCAATGACTTATCACAGGATGTCTACCTGCTGATGAACAAACGGCTGGAGGATGAAAAACAGAAAAAAGATCTGGAATACAAGATGCTCCAAAGCCAGATTAATCCGCATTTTATCTATAACACGCTGAATTCCATCAAATGGATGGCCACCATACAGGGAGCTGAAGGCATTTCGGAAATGACTACCTCTCTCGCCAAGTTGCTGAAAAGCATCTCCAAGGGCACCAGCCTTCTGGTTACTGTCCGTGAAGAGTTCTCTCTGCTGCAGGATTATTTTACCATTCAAAGCTATCGCTACGGCGGTACCATTACCATGGAAATTTCAGTGGATGATGAAACGATTTATGACTGCCATATCATTAAATTTACGTTACAGCCACTGGTGGAAAATGCCATTTTCCACGGAATTGAACCGAAAGGGACAGGCCACATTACCATACATGCTTTTTATACAACAGGAGAAGACAACTCATCCGACATCCGGATTGATGTGCGGGATAACGGAGTCGGCATGTCAGAGGAGAAGGCAAAACAGATTCTCAACACCAATGACGAACGCAGTACCGATTTTTTCCGTGAAATCGGTGTCAGTAATGTTCATAAACGCCTGCTATACGAATTTGGTACGCAGTACGGCATCACCATTGAAAGTGTGGAAAACGAATATACCGTAATGTCTATACGCATACCGGGAAAATCTTAAGCAATGCACTGTAAAACAAAGGAAACATTGTAAAAGGAGTACTTATGTATAAATTATTGATTGTGGATGACGAACCGCTTGTTCAGGTAGGTATCAAGTCCATGCTGAACTGGAGTGAACTGAATATAGAAGTAATCGGAACCGCTGTAAACGGTCAGGCAGCACTTAAGATGATTGAGGAAAAATCTCCCGACATCGTGATTACGGATATAAAGATGCCAGTCATGAACGGTCTGGAGCTGATTCGGCTGTGCAGAGAGCGCTACGGGAATGAACATCCCTGGTTCATTATCCTCACCAGCTATGAAGATTTTCATATGGTAAAAGAAGCCATCACCTATCAGGTTACAGATTACCTGGTAAAGCTGGAACTGACACCGGAAACCCTGAAAGAGGCGATTGACCGTGTCATGGAGCGAATCAGGCAGTCCGAGGACAGCAAAAAACCTGTCGAAAATATTGTTCATCCCTTTTACGATAAATTTTTTATCCGCCTCTTAAATAATCTTTTCGAAACGGAAGAACAGTTCACCCTGCAAAGTAAAGATCTGAATCTGGATTTCCACTACCGGGGTTATATCTGCTGTTATGGTGAAATGGCAAGTACACAGGCAGATACACTTCCGATGGAAAAACAGCTTGCACTTTTCTCCACTTCCATGCAGATGCTGAAGGAACTGGCCGGTAAATATTATCCCTGTTACGGTCTGTCCCTGGATACCAGGCACTTTGCTCTGATTTTCTGCTATGAGAAATTATCCGAGGAGCAGACGGTAGCCTCCTGTGAACAGGAATTAAAGAGGATTCTCGGTAATATCAGCGAAACACTGATGAAATATTACGGAGTCTCTTTCCGCTGCGGTATCGGCAATATGGCAGAGCAGCCTCTTGCCATTTGTGACTCTTACCAATATTCCCGACAAGCCTGTCAGATTACGAATTCAGACTCACCGATTGCCTGTCCGGACGACTGTGCCCAGGCCGACTCCGGTCACAATTCTTTCAATATCAGTCTGTTTAAGGGAGATCTGACAAAGGCTTTTGAAGAATACGATGCTGAGATTTTAAGCAGAACACTGGACACGATGTGTGACCTGTTTCTGGCACACCCCCACCACTACATTCAGGCTATGGACGGAGCATGCAATATCCTGTTCCTGTCTATCTCCCTGCTGCAGAACGGCGAAAAAATAGTATCCGACTTTTTCAGGGATAATCCCGATGGTTATCGATCCATTTACAAACAGACCACGGTAGAACAA
>JALEIR010000071.1 GCA_022769665.1 Lachnospiraceae bacterium
ACTTCAAAGGGAAACTTGTGATGCAGCTTCAATTCCTGAAAGAGCTTTGCCATAAGCATGGAATCCTTTCCGCCGGATATGCATACCGCAATACAATCCCCTTCCTGTACCAGTTTATATTGATTAATGGCTTTTGTAAACTTGCACCAGATATTTTTGCGAAATTTCTTTCTGATACTCAGTTCAACATTTTCGGCAATCTCTTTCTTTTCTTCCTCCTGTATATGATAAAGCAGCCATGCCACATATCCTCCCGACAGACTGACTGCATCATATCCTTTGTCAGCAAGAGTCATTGCGGCTTCCAGGCTGAATCTTCCTCTGTTACAGCAGATTACCAGCTTTTTGGAATAATCAATTTCAGAATTTTCCGCTATGTTATCCAATGACGCAGAAACGGCTCCCGGAATTGCTCCGTGAGCCTTCTCCACATCACTTCTGATGTCAATGAGCTGATAACTGCCCTTCTCCAGCAGGCTCAGCTCCTGTACTGTTATCTCCATACCAATCTCCACTCATTTCCTTCCTTATGTTGCACGTCAATACAGATATCAGCAGACTTTTCTCTCAGGCGACTGCCAAATTCTTTCGAACCACCTCATAAATAGCATCTGCCAGCCTTTCATGTCCTTTTTCATCCAAATGCTCCTGATCTGTAGCCGAGGGATCTGTCACATCCGATGCCGCTAAAAACAGACAGTTATGCTTTTCCGCAATCCTCCGATATATGTCCTTTAATTTTTTGGAAACCTGAACGGATTCCCGGCTGAATTCCGGGTCATACTCCGGCTTCCAGACATCATCCCCCAGCAAGATGGGAGACAATAGCAGAATCTTGGCCTGAGGTGCTCGCTGCTTTATCTGGTTGATTAACTGCTCCACACCTTTTCCAATTACTTCGGCGGATGCCCCATAAACCGTTTTGCAGTCATTGGTACCCAGCATCACCGTGACAAGATTCAAGGGATAATGGCTTTCCAGCAAAACGGGAAGCAGCTCACTTCCCCTTCGTCCTGCTCTCAACTCGTCCTGAAACACAGTTGTTCTTCCGCACAATCCCTCCTCGATTACAGTTGCCTCGGAAGCAAGCTTCTTCTGTAATAATCCTGTCCATCTGATGTCCTCGCTATACCTTCCGCTGCCATCGGGAATGTATCCATAGGTATTGGAATCTCCAAAGCATAAAATTCTCATTCCGGCACCTCCATCTTTATTGCATTGTACTTTTACCTCTTTAAAGCAAATTATAATATTTATATCATACTATATCAATAGGATATATATGGTATATTTGCATTGCAGGCAACAGATAAAAAAAAGATTGGAAGCAGGAAAAATGGGACGAATGGCCATCTGCCACACGTCCCATGCATTATAAACATGTTTTGCCATTCATTCAATGGTTAGTTCTTCCTTCGTCACGTTCCCCTTTTCGATGTGAAAGGAATTCAGAACAGGCTGTTCCTCCATCAGTGACAGAATCAGATAGTGCATTTTGGAATCATATGCCAGCCTGATATCCTCTTTGGAAGGTCTGGAGGGAGATTCCGGATGTGAGTGAAAGTTTCCCAAAAGTGTTCTGCCCTTGGAACGGATATCCTTTATGGCAGCAAGCTGCTCCGCGGGTTCCATGGAAAAGTGCTCCCTGCTCTCGTCTACATTCCGAAGCAGATACACATCCGTCACAATCTGATTTCCGTTTTCCTCATAGCCGCCCAACAGGCCGCAGGCCTCGTTTGGAAGTCCCGCTTTGGCATGTTCCAAAATTTTCTCATAATCCTCTTTTTTCAGTTTCAGCATGTTATCCTCCTCAATGCACGCCGTCGGTACATACCACCTGCTCATAATCAATGAGCTCCGTAATGGTGGGATGGTCGCCGCACACCGCACAATTATGAGTATCCGTGGGAAGTTTAATCTTATGAAAATCTTTTTTTTCATTGGTATTTTCCTCATTCATTCACATTTTATTTCCTGTTAAAATAGATTATAATATTTATATCCTACTATGTCAATAGGATATGTATGTATGCTTGCCGTTTTGTACTCAGTGCTTTCGGAGGGGTTGATTTTTTTTATGCTTCATATTATAATTTTGGATATAAAAGGAATCCTATTACAGCAACGACGCTAGAGGTAGGATTCCTTTTGATTTTAAAAGGGAAATAAGGAGTCGGAACCATGAATTTATTTGATATACTGGGACCGGTTATGGTCGGTCCAAGCAGTTCTCATACTGCCGGAGCGGTGAGAATCGGTTATATCTCCGGTAAACTGTTGCAGGAAAAACCCGTCAATGCTGAAATTCTGCTGCATGGCTCATTTGCCACCACCGGCATGGGCCACGGAACCGACCGGGCACTGATTGCGGGTCTTCTCGGTATGCAGCCCGATGACATCCGGATTCCCCGCAGCTTTGAAATTGCTGAGAAAGAGGGATTACAATTTTCCTTTTCAACCATAAATCTAAAGGATGTACATCCGAACACAGCGGTCTTGAAGCTGACCGGTGAGAATGGTCGAAGAATCGAGATAGAAGCAGCCTCCATCGGAGGCGGACGCATCATGATTCAGAAACTGGATGGCATTCAGGTCAATTTCAGTGCCGAAAAGCCCACTCTGATTGTGCACAATCAGGATCAACCCGGACATGTGGCGGAGGTGACTTCCATGCTCTCCCATAAGTCCGTCAATATAGCAACCATGCAGCTTTACCGTGATAAACGTGGCGGTTATGCCGTTATGGTTCTGGAGCTGGACCAGCCGGTACCGGAGGAATCTCTCAGATGGCTGGAACATCTGGAGGGCATTATCAAGGTAACGTATATCAACGTGGATTAGCATTTAAGTCGAGAGGAAATCATATGTCATATCAATCATTTGCGGAAATTATTGAAATATGTCAGTCGAAGGACAAGGAATTCTGGCAGGTCATTCTGGAAGATGACATGCAGGAGCGAAATGTTTCCCGTGAGGACAGCATGCAGCAGATGCACGCCACCTGGGATGCCATGCTTTTAGCCGCCGCCACCTACGATGGCAAACTGAAATCAAAGAGCGGTCTGGTTGGCGGTGACGGGGCGGCAATGGAACGCTACCAAAAAGAAGCGGGAAGTCAGTCTCTCTGCGGGGAGTATGTAGATATGTGCATTGCCGGAGCATTACAGATGGGCGAATCCAATGCCTGTATGAAACGAATTGTGGCTGCACCAACAGCCGGTGCCTGCGGTGTACTTCCGGCGGTTCTGGTTCCTTATTTCCGATACCGGAACAAGGATACGGAAACCATTTTGAAAGCCATGTATGTAGCTGCCGGTATCGGTCAGATTATTGCCTATCGTGCAAGTATCAGCGGCGCGGCAGGCGGATGCCAGGCAGAAATCGGCTCCGCAAGCTCCATGGCAGCCGGTGCTCTTGCCTATTTGCAGGGTGGTGATTGCCTGTGTATTGCAAATGCAGCAGCTATGGCAATGAAAAATCTGTTGGGTCTGGTTTGTGATCCCGTTGCCGGTCTGGTAGAAGTACCTTGTGTGAAAAGAAATGTTATCGGGACAGTAAACGCATTGTCCTGCGCAGATATGGCAATGGCAGGAATTGTCAGCCGCATCCCGCCCGATCAGGTGATTGATGCCATGAAAGAAGTGGGTGATAAAATGGACAGTTCCCTCCGCGAAACGGCTCTGGGCGGTCTTGCCCAGAGCGCGGAGGGCTTAAAGATAGCGGGACAATTTAGGGAAGAAGCTAAATCCCTTTAAAGTAAGAATCCAAATATTTCTATACACTCCGTTTGAAATATGCTATACTTCATATATATACTGCAAAGGCAGCATTTGTTTTCGCTACAGAAAGGTATGGATTTGATATGAGTAAGAAAAAAGCAGTCGTTTCTCTGGGACATAACGCTCTGGGCTATACCACGGAAGCACAGTGGGATGCCGTTAAAATTACCGCAAAGGCACTGGCAGATCTGGTGGAAGCCGATTACCAGTTGACAATTACCCACAGCAACGGTCCTCAAGTCAGCATGATTCACAAAGCCATGACTGAGCTTCGCCGTGTGTATATCGACTACACACCCGCTCCCATGTGTGTATGCTCTGCCATGAGTCAGGGTTATGTAGGATATGATATTCAGAATGCGTTACGTTCCGAGCTTCTCAGTCGGGGTATTTCCAAACCTGTCAGCACCATTCTGACTCAGGTTACCGTTGACCCGTACGATGAGGCCTTTTACGAACCCACAAAGGTCATCGGAAGATATATGTCAAAAGAAGACGCTGAAACAGAAATCAAAAAAGGCAATTACGTCAAAGAAGATCCCGGGAAAGGGTTCCGACGTGTGATTGCAGCTCCCAAACCGATTGATATCGTTGAAATAGAAGCCATCCGTACTCTGGCAAATGCAGACCAGGAAGTAATTGCCTGCGGTGGCGGCGGAATTCCCGTCATCGAACAACAGCATGTTCTGAAGGGAGCTTCCGCAGTGATCGAAAAGGATGCGATTGCCTCCAAGCTTGCTTCCGAGCTTTCCTGTGACGAGTTAATTATCCTCACCGATGTGGATTGTGTCTATAAGGACTTCGGCTCCGGGAATCAGGCTCCCATTTCTTCCATGAACATCGCAGAAGCGAAAGAACTGATTGCGCAGGGACAGTTTGAGGAGGGAACCATGCTTCCCAAAATCGAAGCCGCTATCGGCTATCTGGAAACCAAAAAGGACGGCAAGGTTCTGATTACCTCTATGGAAAAGGTAAAGGATGCCGTAAAAGGAAAAGCCGGTACCGTTATTACGGTATAATAATGATACCTCTTTACAGTAAAAACATTTCTGTCATAAAAGTGTCCAAAAAAGAAAATCCTCCGTATGGATAAACCCTTACGGAGGATTTTCAAATGTCATTATTCTGATTCCATTGTCTTCTTTTGCGTTTTTTCTTTATTATGCCGCCCCGAGAACTGACAGTAATGCACCTATCATAATGCAGAAATCCGAAATATTAAACACAATTCCCCTGAACCACTTCCATTTTACGCCAAAGCTGAGATAATCCACTACATATTTCCTCTTCAGTCTGTCGTAAGTGTTGCTGAAAGCGCCGCCAAGCAGAAATGCCAGTCCCAGCCGCAAAAGATGATTGCCCTTTTGTCCCAGACTGAACAGGAATACCGGAATCAGAGCCACAGTCAAAACCAAAGATAAAACCGCTATCACAGGCCTTCTTCTCTCTCCGGCATTGAGCATTGCACCCCTGTTATGGTGTCTGCGAATCAACAGTCTTCCGCCCAGTAATCTCTTCTCTCTCTTCCCTCCCCGGGCCGGAATATACTTTTCTATATGATTTTTTATCCACAAATCTCCGAAAAAAATCACCGGTACAATCAGCAGACATACAACAGAAAACATACTTTCACTCTCTTTCACTGTCCTGCATCTTAATTATATATATACCCTCTTTGCGATAAATTATCAAGAAACTTTACAGCTCTTTGGATTGCTTTGCATCTGCCACCGCACGAATAATACCATGTATCACCACAAACAAAAGCGCCGCAACAGGCCAAATCAGTCCCGAAAATTTCCAATTATCGGTTGAGAAACCGAAGCACAGAAAGATAGCTGTCACCAAACACCAGTATACTCCGGGGAAGAAGGAAGTCTTTTTATTCAGAGATTTCTTCTCCGATGTATAATCCCCTTCCTGAAGCAGCTTCTGAAAGCTGCCCTGAATGCAGCCGGACCACACAAAGAGGAACACCCCTACCGCCAAAACCGCAAGCAGCCCGGCCGTGCAGTAAACTAAAACCAGGTCCGAAGCATCAAAACCTGCAGCCACCATAATGGGCACCACTCCCAGAATACAGAGTACAACACCTGCTACCACGCACGCCCTGTAGGTATCCGCAAAATCTTCTTTCCTTTTTGCAACAATTCCCTGCACACCATACTGTAGCGATATTTCTTCCTTCTCCAGATACTCATATTTTTCCATCTTCATACCGTTGAGAATCATGACTCCCACAGCCAAAGCTATCAGTACCAGCAGAATCGTCACACCAAAGCCGCCTGCCATATTCTCACTGATTCCAAACTTCCCGTATTCTGCAAATCCGCCCAATAAGATAAGCGGAATCGGAGACAAGATGCACAAGGATACCGCCGCTCCGATTCTTCCCGCCATCTTCCCAGTCTGGTTCATAAACAGATTTGCTTCTTCCAAAGACACGCTTCTAAGCTGAGCTTTTTCATAGACATCTTCCGTCTCTGAATATTGTTCCTGCTCCAATTCATCCTTCAACAAATAGTCAGTGCTCACCCCGAACAGCCCGCTCATGGTGATAATCTTGTCAATGTCGGGAATGGATGCACCGCTCTCCCACTTTGAAACAGACTGCCTTGAAATGCTCAGCTTCTCCGCCAGTTCCTCCTGGGACCATCCGTTTTTCTTTCTCAACTGCATAATTTTTTCTGATAATATCATATTTTTTCCCGCCGCCTCCGCGGCTTTTCCCTTCTGCCCTCTCTCTTTTTGCCTATGGGCTTTTTACAGGAAAAATCCTAGCAAAAATACCGGTTGACAACCACCAAGTGCGCTTGGAAATCTGTCAACCGGCAGTTGCAATTCAATCGTAATCCACACTCATCAGGCATAATCCCTGAGCCGGAGCAGTAGGACCCGCCTTCTGTCTCTCAGGATTCTCCAGAACCTCCCTGACCTGTTCTGCCGTCATGCGTCCGCAGCCCACCTCCAGCAATGTACCCACCATGATACGGACCATATTCTGTAAGAATCCGGTGCCGTGAAATGTAAATCGGATATATCCGCCGTCTCTTTCAATCAAAATTTTGTCCACACAACGAACCGTGGATTTTTTCATCCGGGGATTCACGCAGAAATTTCTGAAATCATGCTGCCCCAGAAGCACCTCTGCTGCCCGGCGCATCAACTCCGCGTCCGGCTTCTCCTCCAGCCTGGTATAATACCTTCTGTCAAAGACAGGCTTCACATCCCCGTCAAAGCAAGTGTAGCAGTAGGTCTTTCCGGTGGCATTGTACCGCGCATGGAATCTGGGGGAAGCCTCCTTCACCTCCAACAGAGTACCTACCATAATGCGGACCATGTTCTGCAAAAATCCGGTACCGTGAAAGATAAATCGAATATATCCGCCGTCCCGCTCGATCAAAATCTTATCCACGCAGCGAACCGTGGATTTTTTCATCCGGGGATTCACGCAGAAATTTCTGAAATCATGCTGCCCCTTCAAAATTTCCGCAGCCCGCTTCATCCGTTCTATATCCGGCTTTTCCTCCAGTCTTGTATAATACTTTCTGTCAAAGACAGGCTTCACATCCCCGTCAAAGCAAGTGTAGCAGTAGGTCTTTCCGGTGGCATTGTACCGCGCATGGAATCTGGGGGAAGCCTCCTTCACCTCCAACACTGCAATGTCATCCGGTAGATAACGGTTTAGGTAATCCCTAATCTCCTCCGCGGAGAGCTCCGTTTCCAAATTGGCATTCGCCACCATCCCCTTCGCATGGACGCCGCCGTCGGTGCGTCCGGCACCGATAACCTCCACTTCCTTTTTACACATGGCA
>JALEIR010000082.1 GCA_022769665.1 Lachnospiraceae bacterium
AAATGTAAGTGTCTGTTCCTGAATCGAAGTAACTGTCTGGAAAATACTGATAATCAATCCGACAATCAAGGATACCAGCAGAACCGGCAAAGAGGTTTTAATAATTAAAAACAGTGACTCTCTGACAATATCCGTCACGGCATCTATCGTCATCTGCGCTCACTCTCCTTTCCATTTGTACAATATCGTCTCCCGTTTATTTTCAGCCGACAGCATATCGCTTATCCTCAGTAAAATGTCCTTACAAGATTACCGATAATCAGGCTCCAACCGTCAGCCAGCACAAACAGCAGTATCTTAAAAGGCATGGAAATTGTCGTTGGCGGCAGCATCATCATACCCATGCTCATCAGAGTAGATGCCACCACCATATCAATGACAATAAACGGTACATAAATCATAAAACCTATCCAGAAAGCAATCCGCAGTTCACTCAGCATAAAGCTGGGAATCAACACGGAAAGCGGAATCGACTCGTTCTTACCGTCCCACTCCTTACCTGCAATCTCCATAAAGAGCTGTACATCCTTTACCTGCGTCTGGGGATACATGAATTCCCTCAGGGGAGTAATTGCCTTTTCAAAGGCTTCTTCCTGCTGTATTTCTCCCGCTTCAAAGGGCTGAATAGCTTCCTCATTGATTCTGGTGATTGTCGGTTCCATGATAAAAAATGTCAGGATAAGTGCCAGACCAATCAATATCTGGTTCGGCGGTGCCGTCTGTGTATTCAGAGCAGCCCGGGTAAAGTGCAGAACGATGATAATACGGGTAAAGGATGTCATCAGAATGATGAGCGTCGGCGCAATGGCAATGAGTGTCAGTGTCAGCAAAATGCGCAGTGCACCATTTATCTGTCCATTTCCATCATTATAAGTAATCGTTACCGTATTTGCTGTATTCAGCCTGTTCAGCTCTTCCGGTGTGTTATAGGTACCCGGGGGATCAATGACCGTGGAAATCTGACTGTCTCCGGTAAGATGATTCCCGGTAGCATGTACTGTCATGGAATTTTGAATACACAATATGCCCACCGTAACCAGCAGGCATATTATCGTTGTTATTCGCTTGATTTTCTGCTTATATTTTGTCATGTACCTAGTTGTCCTTTGGATCATCCAACTCGCACCCGAAGGTGGTCTCTTCATCGGCATTTTTCTTTGCAACCCTGTCCAGTATTTCCTTAAAATGTATTCCTTTGGAGGAATCTGTCTGTCTGAGCTGCTCTCTGGATATTTCACCCAGCATGGTGACTGTGTCCTTGCAGACAGCAATCACCATGTACTTTTCCCCAACCCGCACAATCTGAATATACTTGTTGTTCGCAATGCGGCTTGTTTCCACTACTTCCACGTTGTTGTTTGCACTCTGCTGTTTCTGATAACCGGCAATCCACTTTGTTGTGAGTGCCGTAACACCCAGCACAAGAACAAACACAACAAGCACCGCAATAAACTGCGCATAGCTTCCGGAACTGAAGGTCAGCAAAAGTGTCATCAGCCTACAACCTTCTTCACCGCTTCAATGACGCGGTCTGCCTGGAAAGGCTTCACAATAAAATCCTTTGCACCGGCCTGAATGGACTCAATTACCATCGCCTGCTGTCCCATTGCGGAACACATGATAACCTTTGCACCGGCATCCACCTTTTTGATTTCCTTTAGTGCCTGAATTCCATCCATCTCGGGCATGGTAATATCCATCAGCACAAGATCAGGTGTTACCTCCTTGTACTTTTCTACTGCCTTGAGACCATTCTCAGCCTCACCGGCCACATTGTAGCCGTTCTTTGTCAGGATATCCTTAATCATCATCCTCATGAACGCAGCGTCATCACAAACTAAAATATTCTTTGCCATAAATAACTTCCTCCTATTTGATAATCTCTGTGACTCTAACTCCAAAGCTTTCTTCGATTACTACTACTTCGCCCTTGGCAACAAACTTACCGTTTACCAAAACATCTATAGGTTCTCCGGCAATTCTGTCAAGTTCAATAATCGTGCCGGGTGCAAAATTAAGGATTTCGGATATCGACTTCGTAGTTCGTCCAAGTTCCACTGTTACCTCAAGAGGCACATCCATAATCAAGCCGATATTTTCCTGCCCCTGTATTCCTCTCCCGTCGCCGGAAAAACTCTGAAACTGCGCGGGTTGAATATTGACATTCTGCATATTCATCTGGGGATTCATTCCCATTTGTTGGTTCATTCCCATCATGGGCATTCCCATCATGGGCATTCCCATCTGAGGATTCATTCCCATCTGGGGATTCATTCCCATTTGCGGGTTCATTCCCATCATGGGCATTCCCATTTGCGGGTTCATTCCCATTCCGCTCATATCGCCGGTCATTCCCATGGGATTCATACCCATGCCGTTCATGCCCGGCTGAGCAATGCCCTGTGACATATTCGCTCCCGAAGGAGTTTCCATCGTCTTTACATCCTCCGCCAGCTTTGCGGCACCGTCATCACCACCCATTTGTGTATTGATAAAGGTATCAACCAGCTTGCGGGCAAATTCCACAGGATACAACTGCATGATAGAGCTGTCAACCAAATCATCAATCTGCATTCGGAAGGATATTTTGACGAATACCCCTCCAAGGAAGGGTGAAATATCTTCTCCGTTTCTTACCTGAGTCAAATCCAACAACGTAGAATCCGGCGGACTAATATCAATGGTAGTCTTTAACATGGTCGAAAGGGAAGTTGCGGCAGAACCCATCATCTGATTCATGGCTTCGGAAATTGCGCTTAAGTGCAATTCCCCCAGCTCTCCCTCAGTATTGGTGCCGTCACCGCCCATCATCAAATCTGTAATTACCTTTACATCATGTTCCTTCAATACAAGGATATTTGTGCCGTCCAATCCAACAGTGTACTTTATCTGGATAAACACACAAGGCTTTTCATATTCTCCCAACAGGGTATCCCATGTGGCAATTTCCACCACAGGAGTTGTGATATTAACCTTTCTGTTTACCAGCGAATACAGTGTGGTGGCTGAAGACCCCATACTGATGTTAGCGACCTCTCCGATTGCATCGCGCTCCACCTCTGACAGAATATCCTCTGTATTCGGTTTCTGCGGTGTTTCGTTTTCCACTGATCCACTGCTGGGAACTTCCGTTATCTCTTCATTGCTTCCGATAGTTTCCGGACTTCCTTCATCAGACAGGTCCATGCCGCTTAAGAGAGCATTAATCTCATCCTGCGACAGCATTCCTCCATCCATTGATTACTCCTCCTCTCTGATTACCGATGTAATCCGGACAGCATAAGAGTCTTTTTCGGCGCCGGGCAATGCGGTAAATTTTTTGATATTACCCACAAATATATTCATGTCATCATCCACCCTGGAATCAAGTCGGATGCAATCTCCTACCTGCAGGTTCATAAAATCATTGACGGAGATAGTGCTCTTTCCGAGCACTGCCCTAATCGGTATATCCACCTTGCGAATCAGGGACTCTATATAATCCTCGTAATTTTCATCACGATTTTCCTGCATGGTGGAAAACCAATACTTTGTATTCAGCTTGTCCATAACATCCTCCAGCGTAAAGAAAGGAAGACATACATTCATAAAGCCTTCAACATCCCCAATCTTCATATTCAGCGTGACAATCGCTATCATATCATTGGGAGCAATTACCTGTGCAAACTGAGGATTCGTCTCAAGTCTCTGCAACACGGGATTTATATCAATAACATTCTTCCAAGGCTCCCTGAGAAGCTGTGTGAACATTATCAATAACTTTTGTATAATGGTCAGCTCAATTTCCGAAAATTCTCTGTTCTTTTCAAGCGGTACTCCGCTTCCTCCCAGCATACGATCCAACATGGCATATCCCAGATTGGTTGCCAGGTCTATAATAATCTGACCGTTTAACGGTGTAAAATTAATAATCCCCAAAATAACAGGATTAGATAAAGCATTGGTAAATTCGTTAAAAGTAACTGTTTCCGAGCTTGCTACCGTAACCTGTACATTTTTCCTCAAATATACGGGAAGATTTGTGGAAATCAGACGGCTGTAATGTTCAAATATGATTTCAAGAGTCCTTAAGTGTTCTTTGGAGAACTTTGTGGGGCGGCTGAAGTCATAATTCTTAACCTGCTTTTCATCATTCTCCTGTATCTGGTCAACATCCAGTTCACCGGTGGATAGCGCTGCCAGCAGATTGTCTATTTCGTTTTGAGAAAGCACCTCGCCCACGCAAGCTCACCTCCTGTCGTCACATCTTATTTGCTGCTTGGCGTCAGTTGTACTTCACTCCGCTGATTGCAACTTTGTATATAAAGTCAGAACCGAATAAATTCTGGATTTCCTTCAATATTTCTGCCCTGATTCCCTCAAAATCGTTCTGGCACTCTTCCAATGTGTGACTGCCCACTACACTATTGATAATATCTTTCACAAGGCTGTCCGCAGCCGCCATCTTCTCAGCACCGCCCAGAGTCTTGTAATCCTCATGTCCCGTATTCTGCAGCAGAGACGGCGTGAACATTATATAAGATTGTTTTGAACTGACGGAAGTGCTGCCGTCCTCGTTTATAATTGTGGAAGCAGACAGCGGAATCATCATCTCCGTCATCACATAGGTTTCTGTATCAGTCAGAGACACCTCCGACGCCGATTCTTCCCCGGGTTTGTAAAGTTCAAGGTTCAGCACTGTTGCAATACTCGTAACCAAATCTGCTGTTTTTTTGTTGGTCCCGGTCACACTGATCATCATAACCGTTGTCAAGGCAATGTTCACGAGCAACAGCACCAAAATCAATACACTGAGTAAATTCTTTTTCATAAAGTAAACCCCTTATTCTTTTTATCCCTGAGAGGGATTGTAAATACGGATTTCAACTCTTCGATTCAGGCTTCTTCCCTCCGGTGTGGAGTTGTCCGCCACGGGAACGCGTTCTCCCATACCCGCATGCTTTAAGTTCTGAGGATCCAGGAAGGTATTCTCCTCCAAATAGTAAAATACAGACAGCGCTCTCGCACTGCTGAGTTCTTCATTGTTCGCATACTTTGCGCTGCTCATGGGTACGTTGTCGGTATGCCCCTCAATTTCAATGGTTCCGTTGCTGTATCGCTCCAGAATGATTCCCACCTTATTCAGTACCTGCTTGGCTTCCTCTTTCAACTCTGCACTTCCCGGATCAAAAAGAAGTGCTCCGTTCATGGTAAGCTGTATGTACTGTGCCGTAAAACTGAGTTCAACCTGATCTCCCACTCTGCTCTCATTGAGGGATTCCTCAATTTCTTCTG
This sequence comes from Lachnospiraceae bacterium, assembly GCA_022769665.1. Lineage (GTDB taxonomy): Bacteria > Bacillota > Clostridia > Lachnospirales > Lachnospiraceae > Acetatifactor. The sequence goes on from JALEIR010000082.1 coordinate 5,275, forward strand.
TCAGCTCTTCATTCTTTTGAAGGTTTTCCTCCTCCAACAGCTGTTCCAAAGTCTGCTGGGCTTCCGGAGACAGTTCAAATTCCTCCAGATTCTCGCCATCCGTTTCGCTGTCAGCCGTTTTCCCCGTACTGTTTATGTATTCATCCAGCTCATTCAGCTGGCTGACACCGTTACTGATTAAGATTCCTTCTCCGATGGCCGTGGCTCCCCCATCAAAAATGCTGAATGTGTTATTCATGGCAGCCACAAATTCCGCCAGTTTGTCTTCCTGAACGGAGGACATGGCAAACAACATAACAAAAAAGCAGAGCAACAGATTCATCAGGTCACTGAAGGTTGCCATCCAAGCCGGCGAGCCGGCAGGCGGCGTATCCTCCTGACGTTTTGCCATTACTCCTCACCTCCCGCATCTTCATCGGAACTTACTCTATCCTTGGGTGCAAGGAAGGATTTCAGCTTTTCCTCGATAACTCTGGGATTTTCTCCTGCCTGAATGGATAATAATCCCTCTATCATAACCTCTTTTAACATCATTTCAGCGGCATTGTCCGCCTTCAGTTTATTAGATACGGGAATACAAATCCAGTTTGCAAGCAAAGAGCCGTAAAAGGTAGTGATAAGAGCCACGGCCATAGCCGGTCCCAAAGCCGCCATATCGTCCATGTTATATAACATATCCACCAGACCTACCAGAGTACCGATCATACCCCAGGCAGGGCCCATGGAACCCAGCGTATCCCAGAATCCGATTCTCGTCTTATGTCTCCCTTCAATGCTGACCAGTTCTGTCTCCATAATAGCACGCACAAGGTCAGGGTCTGTACCGTCTACAATCAGAAGAATTCCTTTCTTCAGGAAAGGTTCCTCCATGTCGGAGGCAGCTTCCTCCAGGGACAGCAGGCCCTCTTTACGTGCCACATTGGACAAATCTATAATTTTTTGAATCATTTCGCCGGTATTCAGAGCAGGTGCTTTAAATATCAGGGTAAAACTTTTCAACCCACCGATAAAATCCTGCAAGCTGTGGGACAGCAGCGTAGCTGAAAGAGCGCCGCCAAAGGTAATGATAGCGGACGGTGGATCCAGATACTCATGAAAGCCACCGATGCCGGCATTACTGATAATACCGAACAGAAGCATAACAATGCATAATATAAATCCGGCTAAAGATGCTATATCCACGCGAATCACCTAACATTCTGCATTTTTTTGAATTATTCCGCAAAAATATCCTTTCTATACAATTTTACAAGATTTTTTATCTCTTGTCTACTTTCTTTTACAATTATTTTTTTACCCGTGGTGAGGGTGATTACCGTGTCGGGTGTTTCCTCCACAGTCTCGAACAGATGCGGGTTCACAAGGATTTTTACCCCGCTTAATTTAGTTACTTCAATCATACTTTCCCTCCCTTGACAAAAAATGGATATAGGGACGGAGGTTTATTCCGTCCCTACTATATCACATCGACTGCGTCTCCGTGATTTTTTCACCTTATGCCGATGTTCTCAGACACACCGCAGCAAGGCTCATTAAATCATAAGTTCATGAATATGGGCTGACGGCCTCTGCGATGATTAACGCTTCAGATTCGTCAGTTCTTCCAACAGAGTATCCGATACGGTAATAATACGGCTGTTAGCCTGGAAGCCACGCTGCGTAGTAATCATTTCCGTAAATTCCGAGGACAAGTCCACATTGCTCATCTCCAGCTGTCCCGTCGACATGTATCCGCCGTTAGATGTAATATCCGTACCGATACCGTCAAATTCGCCGGAGTTCAGGGTTGCCGAATACAGGTTGTCGCCCTGCTTCTCCAAACCGGAAGCATTTGCAAAGGAAGCCGTGGCAATCTGACCCAAAAGCTTAGTCATACCGTTGTCATAGCTTGCATAAATCATACCGTTCTGCTGAATGGATACTCCAATCATATCTCCGAGTGCACGTCCCATTCCCAGCCCCTTCTGGTCTCCGCTTGTAGCACCCAAGGTGGAGGTACCCTTGTTGTTGAACAGAGTCACCTCGGAGAAATCCACCGTGATATCCGAGAAGTTTCCGCCCAGAGCAGAGAGATTCATCGTTTTCGTAAAATCTGTTACAGAACCGCCGACAGATTTGAGATATCCTGTATTGCCGTCAAAAGCTACCGAAATACCTTCGAATTTGCGTCCTACGGTTTCGAAGCTTGTATCGCTTCCCGCTGTTGCGGTCAGGAAGGTAGGAAGTGTAGCATCCGCTCCTTCCTGTACACCGGCAGGACTTTTGCTGAGATTGTACAGCATCTCCTTCAGGCTAAGCTGAGTAGTGCCCTGGGTTGCGTCATTCACATCATTTGGTGCATCATATAACAGGTTCAGGAATTCTTCGGTTGAGCCTTCATAACCGTATGCCTTTGCAATCTCATCCAACTGTTTTTGAACTGTGGTGACCGTTCCGTCATCCAGTGTTACTTCCGTGTCACCCGCCAAAAAATTTCCGTTCGTATCAAAGAGCTTTGTCACATCAGCTACCCGTGATGCTCCCCTGGAAAGTTTTCCCGTAGCATCCCATGTATAATTTGTGGAATCAAAGGCTACCTTTCCTGCCTTTGTCTGTATACTGTCATCACCAAAGAGCTTCGTTATACCCGCTTTGCTCAAATCAATCTCTGCACCTGTGGAATCCAGAATCTTGTCCAGCTCCAGGCTGTACTCATTCTGGTCATCAGACTGTCTGAACACAAACTTTGCAGTATAGCTGTAGCCCAAAGAATCGTAGAAATTCAGATTTACCACTTTTCCGTTGGCACTGGTCACATCTGTATCGTTCTTATCCAGGATTCCCGACATATATGCCTTGGAGGTTGCCTCGGGCGGGTATGTCATATTGGCGGTACTCATAATACGCAATGCGGAAACAGTATCCTTTTTGATTTCCCCGGTCTCCTCATCCAGCTGCCAGCCCATGACATTGTATCCCGTGCTGGTCATAGCAAGATTTCCGCCGCCATCCACATAAAAGGAACCGTCTCTGGTAAAGAAATTCTCCGTGCCGTTATTTACAACGAAGAAGTTGTCTCCGTTAATCATAATATCGAAGGGATTTCCTGTGGACTGTGTGGAACCCTGCCCGGTAATATTAATGTTGATGGCGCCGCTCTTTACACCCAGTCCAATCTGTCTGGCATTGACACCGCCGGTGCCGGTAGCGGCGTTGGGGCCGCTGGCTTTCTGGGTGGTCTGGCTCATCAGTTCACTGAAGGTAATGGAACTGGATTTAAATGCTGTTGTGTTTACGTTTGCAATATTATTACCGATAACGTCCATCTTGGTCTGGTGTGTCTTCAGTCCTGCCACACCGGAATAAAGTGATCTCATCATAATGCTTGTTCCTCCTTCGGGAACGGAGCGTGCTCTCCTTCTGTCGTCCGGAAAGCTATAACCTCCTGTAAGGTCCGGTTATGCAATAACCGCTCCGTTAATATTTGTAAAAATGTTCTCATCAGTTGCCGTACTGTCCATTGCAGTAACTACTGTCTGATTCGGTATGTTCACGATAAAAGCAAGCTGATCCACAATGACCAGTGAATCTCTAATTCCCTTTTGTCCTGCTTTTCTCGCGCCGTCATTCAACCGCTCAAGCTGTTCCGTATTCAGTTCAATGTTGCGGTCGTTCAGTCGTCCCAAGGCATGTTTGGAAAATTTCAAGCTACCTGCAGAATCCGCGTTTTCCACACGGCTCTCCAGACTCTTTTGCTGTAAAATTTCCCGGAAGGAGAGCTGCTCGGAATTCGATGGGCTCTCCGTTCCTTTTGCTCTGTTCAAATACTGGTCAGTCAGCTGCTCAATAGACAGATATCCGTTATTTTGAATATTCATCATCAAGCTCCTTCTTACACTTCCCCGGCACTCTCCGTGTCGCCGGTTCCTTCCGCTTTTTCGCCGTCCTCACCGCTGTCGGTCTCTTCCTCCCCGGCAGCCATTCGAACTTCCTTCAGTTTCTCGATATACTTATTCAGGTTCTTGACGGTATCTTCCGCCACAAAGCTCTTTTCGTATTCGCTCATCTCATTGTAAATCTTTTCCAGCTCATCAATTTCATCGCCGTCCGAAGTATCCACGGCACCCACATTGGGAAGCTTGTTCAGTTTCACCGTGAAATCGTAAGCCTTGTTGTACGCGTTCAGATAATCCTTGTCTGCTACGGTATCCAGATCATCCAACGAATACAACTGTTCATCAATGGACAGGTAAGCGTTTCCGTTCTCATAAACCACATAGTCAACCTTACCTTGTACATACTTTGTTTCCCCGGACGATGTGGTGGTTTTGATATAGACCTCCTGTCCGACAAGTGCAGTTGCCCTGGACAAATCAGTGCTGGCTGCCATGTTCTGCATCTGCTCCACCTGAGAGAACTGTGCGTACTGAGATATGTACTCGGTATTGGAGGTTGGCTCCAGCGGATCCTGGTACTTCATCTGTGCAACCAGAAGCTGCAGGAACGCATCCTTGTCCATGCTGTCATTATTCGATTTTGAAGTGTTTTTCAGTGAGTTTTGGGAGGTGGTCTCAACGATTTTACCGTCTTCCACCGGTGCCATTAACGCCATGGTGTCTCTCCTTCCTTACACGCTATAGTCTACCGTGTTTCCGTTGGCTTCCATCATATCCTTTGCCAACATATCCTCTTCCTCCGGCTCTTCCGCAGTCATGGGATCATTCAGATTCAGTCTCCGAACCCTTCCTCTTCTGGAAGGCTCCTGCCCCTGACTGTTGTTCCCTCTTCCCTGATCCAGATTTCTCTCAAATTCATGGGTCTGTACCGTCACTTCGATGGCTTCCACCCTGACTCCCTGTTCTTCAAACTGGTTTTTAAGCTGTATCATCTGGCTTTCCAGGGCTGCTTTGACCGCCTCATTCTGAGTGATAAAGTTCGCAGTCAAAACACCGCCTTTGGAAGTAACCTGAACTTGCAAGGTTCCGAGGCTTGCGGGATGAAGCTGCATTTCCATGCTGGACATCTCAGGCTTCAGATTGATTTTCATATAATCCATAATCTGGCGCATGATATTTTCGGTGTCTGCACTCCACGCTCTCTCCGTAGGTGCTGCCTGCTGAATCTGCGTTTCAGTCGGTTTTGCGCTCAGATTCTGTTGTAACATCTGATTGCCGTTTTCCCCTCCGTCTTTTGGGGAGTCCCCGGAGTTTTTGGTATCTGTTGTCTTTCCGTTTACCTCTGCATCCTTCTTCTGACCTGCTTCATCCGATATTTCCGGTATATCCTCATTTTTCGTTTCCGCAGTTTGAGTTCTCTTTTCCTGCGCTACTTCCTCATCGGCTGCCGTTTCAGAAGTTTCCACAACAATTGTGGGCGTCTGAGGGACATTTGATTCCGAAGCATCCAACGGTTGTTCGGAAGGTTCTGTTTCTCCGAGCTGTTCCGGCAGCTTACTCATCTGCTCCGGAGTCTGCTCCAAAAGCCCGGCACTTTCATGAAGTACGTTCTGAAGCTGTGACATAATCTGTTGATAGCTTCCGTAGAGCGTTTCATCCGTAATCAATACCGATGCATCCTCCGCCCCGGCTATTTGCAGAATCAGCTTACTGAGATTCTGCGGATTCAGCACGTCCGTCTGCTCCATCCCCAGCTCCTCCAGTTTTCCGGTCACCTCCCCGGTATCAACTTGCATTGTGTCAGCCACCTGCTGAATCATTTCTGCTGCCGCTGCCATTATGGCCTCTGCAGTTTCCTCAGGCTTTTCTTCCGGGACGTCCGCACGTTCTTCCGCGTTTCGGATGGGCTCCCGCTTTTCCGTCCGAGCCCTGTGTTCATCCCTGGCCTTCCATGATTCACCCGGTGCTTTTTTCATAGGCTGTCCGCCATCATCATTGATGTTTTGCTCCGTATCACTGACGGTTCGACTGTTCCAGATTTCCTGAAACCCGCCGTTTATAGCGCTTCTGGCACTCGTCGCAATGGTTTCGACCGTTCCGAAGCTCACATCCATTACAGGTGTACTTGTCATTTCTGACCTCCTTTCTTCAATTATCAAAGTACATGTATGAATACCGCAACCGGTATTCATACATTATATCGGCTCAAACTCCAAAGCACTTAAGAGTCAGGGTCCATTATTTTTGTAAGTCTTGCCGCAGTATCCGGTTCCATAGCTGCCAGAATCTTTCCTCTCTCCTCCGCACTCATGGAATTCAGTATCTTGGCAACCAGGTTCAGGTTATCTGTCATCGTGTTAAAAATTTCAGCGGCCTCCTTGGGCTTCATCTCAGCATAAGCCTGCGCATAATCTTGAATTTCCTTGCTTGCCTGTTCCTGAATAATCACCTGTTTGTAGAGATATTCCGCCGTCTCCGGATTCATCTCTTCATACCATTTCCGATACTCCTCCGGTCCCGGACCATTCTCCGCATAAACCACTTCCTCACCGAATTCCTGCTGAATCCTTTGAAATTCCACCTGTCTCTTTTCAAATTCACTCAGCCTCTCATTTTCAGCCAAAAGCTTTTCCATATCTGCGTCTTTAGCGTTTGAGGCAGAACGCACCTGCTCCAGTTCAACCTCCAGCTGTTTGATATAATCTACAGCCTCCTGAAGACTGGAATACCCTCCGTAGCTTTCGGGATTGTTTGTCTCCGTCAGCGACACTCCCGGCAAAATTCTGTTAACCACCGGCACATCCTTCAGAATAGGAGTCAGAACAGAGCTTCCGAAGCCACCGATATCAAGCTTTATTATAATGCAGATAACCGCCAGCCACAGCAAAACAATCAATATTGTCGCTCCGAAAGTAACCAGCCCGTTTCCTTCATCCAGATCAAGAGCCTCTTCTTCCTTCGCAATTTCCTTTGCACGGCGCTTTGCTTCCTTCTTTTGATCCTTTTGTTCCTTTTTCAGTTTCTTCTTTTCATCCCGGATTCTCTGTTTTTCCTCATCCGCCGAAGCCGCCTGCGGCGTCATTTCCTTTGCCATATTTTCCTCCCGGTGACAGCTGTTATATCATAACGCTGCTCCTGTCATCTTTCTTCCGCTGTCCGTAAGTATAGCTGGTAAGCTCATCCACTTCTTTACCTTCCTGCTTCTTCTCATCCGCCAGGAACTGTTGAAAAGCCTTTTCTTTTAAAGTTTCATGTGTCTTGCGCTCCATCATCACATCAGCCAACCGTTTTCTGGCTTCCTCCAATTTTCTTTCGGCCTCTCTGACGTTTTGCTGTTGCGCGCTGATATATTCATCCATACAAAGAATTGCAGCTTTGTTGTCCTCAATGGCCCTGACATTCAACGTCCCGGAAAGAAGCCGTTTCGCTTCCTTCTCATATTCCGTTTTTCGCCCCTGCAGGTTATGAAGTCTTTCTTCCTCTTCATCCAGCGCTGCCCTTGCTGATCCGAATTCCTGCTTCGCCTGGGTCTCCATTTTCAGTTTTATATTCAGTATGCTCTGCATGGAATAATGAAAACGTGCCATATTTGTTCTTTAATCTGCCTCAGTCAAACAAGTGCTCCAGTGTTTCCACACTTGTTTCAAAATCAAATTTTTCATCTACTTCCTGACACAGGAAGCTGTTTACCGCATCAATTTTGGAGATAGCATAATCAATAGACGGATTGCTGCCGCTTTTATATGCTCCGATGTTGATTAAATCCTCTGCTTCGTTATAAGTCGCCAGAACATTTTTTAATTTACCCGCCGCCTGTTTGTGCTCACGTGTTGCAATCTGACTCATACAACGAGAGATGCTCTGCAGAACATCAATTGCCGGATAGTGGTTTTTATGTCCCAGCTTTCTGTCCAACATAATATGTCCATCCAGAATGCTTCTGGCAGTGTCCGTAATTGGTTCATTAAAATCGTCACCGTCCACAAGTACCGTGTACAGTCCTGTGATAGATCCCTTGTCCGACCTGCCTGCACGCTCCAACAGCTTCGGCATTTCAGAATACACGCTCGGCGGGTATCCCCTGCTCACCGGCGGTTCCCCACTGGCAAGGCCGATTTCTCTCTGTGCCATGGAAAAACGGGTCAGTGAATCCATCATCAGAAGAACATCCTTTCCCCGATCCCTAAAATATTCCGCAATAGCCGTTGCAGTCTTCGCTGCCTTATTTCTCTCCAGAGCAGGTCTGTCTGAAGTTGCCACCACCACTACAGAACGGCGCATACCTTCTTCTCCCAAATCCCGCTCTATAAACTCCCGCACCTCACGGCCTCTCTCACCGATTAATGCTATTACATTGATATCCGCCTTGGTATTTCTGGCGAACATACCCATCAATGTGGACTTTCCCACGCCGGAACCCGCAAATATGCCGATACGCTGCCCTTTACCCACGGTAATCAGTCCGTCAACCGCCTTGACTCCCAGCGGAAGAACAGTGTCAATAATTTCCCTGCTCATGGGATCCGGAGGCGCTGCTTCCACAGGATAAGCCGCTCCCTCAACTTCTGTTCCGTCAACCGGTCTTCCCAGTCCGTCCAGGGTTTTTCCTAAAAGCGCGTCACTCACAATCACGCGAAGCGGATAGCCGGAATTTTCCACGACACACCCCAACCCGATACCGTCCGTTGCATCGTATGGCATCAGCAATGTCTTTTTGTCCTTGAATCCGACCACCTCTGCCATGATTGGTTTTTGCTTTCCTTCTCCTTCCGGAATAATTCTGCACAAATCCCCCAATTTTGCGTCGGGTCCCACAGATTCAATGGTAAGGCCCACAACATTGACCACCTTACCCAACTTGCGGAAATAGCTTTGTTCTTTCAGTTTTGTGTATTTGCTTAAATTTACGGAAACCGCCTGCAAGCCGTCAATCCTCCCTTGACCAGGACAGCAGCATCAGCTTCTGCCGCAACTCTGAGAGCTGCGTACCGAGCCCGCAGTCAAAAATGCCGCTCTCCGCCTCAATGAGGCACTCATTCTTGGATAATGTTAAGTCCTCCACTATTTCAACATTACAGTTTGCAGAGACAGCGCCTGTCAGTATCTGCTTTTTCTGCATGCTGACATAAGGATAATCATCCTTCGAAACATGAACCATAAAGTCATGGCTACCATCGATTTTTCTCAGAGTCGAAGAAATCAGATGCGCCAAAATTTCACGATACGATTGAAGTTCCACATGAAAAATATGCTGATAAATATCTGTAATCAGATCTACTAGCTGCGGTTCCAGCTCGTCAATCTGTTTTTGATAAAAAGTCTCCAAACGGCTTTCCTTTTCCAGATATTCGTTTTTTATCGTCTGCTCCTCTTCCTTTGCCAAGGCAAGTCCCTCGGAATATCCCTGCTGTTTTGCATCGGCAATGATTCGGTTCTTCTCTACTTCTGCCTGATTCTTTGCATCATCGCAGATACGCATTGCCTGCGCCTTCGCCTCTGCTATAATGCTTTCCGCTTCGTTCCTGGCATCCTCCAGTATTCTACCGGAGCTCTCTTTCGCCTTAATCACATTCTCTGCAGATTCTTCCGCGCCTTCTTCACCCTCCTGCGGCAGGATATCCACCTGTTCTGCCGCAAGTCCCGCTGTAAATCCGCCGTTTACCGCACGCTTGCGTTCCTCGAGTTCTTCCAGTCGTTGCTGTACCAGACTGTTTGTATCAATGACTCTCTTTTCTTCCGGCTGGACCACCGTATAAATCTGTTTTAACAAATTCCTAGACAACGATTTCGTCACCTCCGCCTCTGGAGATTATGATTTCGCCGGAGTCCTCCAGCTTTCTGATGATATTTACAATCTTCTGCTGAGCTTCTTCCACATCCTTCATTCGAACAGGGCCCATGAATTCCATATCTTCCTTTATCATAACAACCAGACGCTTTGACAGATTATTGAATATTGCATTCTGAACCTGCTCATTGGCACTCTTCAACGCCATCTCCAAGTCGCTGTTATCAACATCACGCAGCACACGCTGAATGGCTTTGTCGTCCAATAGCAGAATATCCTCGAACACAAACATCTTCTTTCGAATTTCGTCCGCCAGCTCCGGTTCCTCGATTTCCAGGGTCTCCATAATATGACGTTCTGTTCCTCTGTCCACAGTGTTCAAAATTTCAACAACCGCATCGACACCACCGATAATGGTATAATCCTGATTTACCAGGCTTGCCAGCTTGGATTCCAGAACTTTCTCCACTTCTTTGATGACATCGGGGCTGGTACGATCCATAACAGCAATACGTCTCGCCACATCAGCCTGTCTGTCCGGAGACAACGCGGAAATAATATAGGCCGCCTGGGACGGTGACAAATAGGACAAAATTAACGCAATGGTTTGAGGATGCTCGTCCTGGATAAAGTTAATCAGCTGCGATGCATCCGTCTTGCGGACAAACTCGAAAGGTTTAACCTGCAGAGACGCAGTCAGCTTTCCGATAACGTCCATGGCTTTTTCGGCACCCAATGCCTTTTCCAGCAAATCCTTTGCATAGGTAATGCCGCCCTCAGCAATGTACTGCTGAGCCAGACACACCTCATAAAACTCATTGATGACTCCCTCTTTCACCTGAGGTGTCACACTTCGTGTATTTGCTATTTCCAGCGTCAGCTCTTCTATTTCTTCTTCCTTCAGGTGTTTAAAGATTCCCGCCGAGCGTTCGGGACCCAGTGCAATCAAAAGAATCGCTGCCTTCTGTATTCCCTTCAACCCCTCTTCTTTTCCCATTTTCGGCATATTATAACCTCTTCTCCCACTTATGCTAATTCCAATCCTCATTCAGCCAGTTTCTCAACAGATTGGCTGCTGCTTCCGGATTGTCATCTACAAACTTTTCTATCATCTTTCTGGTCTCGGACTTAGTCTCTACATCAATATCCTCCAATACGCTCTCCGGCGTGGACTGCAACATGGATTCCACAGAAAGTTCTTCTTCCTCCTCAACTTTCTGTTTGGAGCGCATACTTCTGAATACTACGAATGCCAAAAGTCCCAGAATCAATACAATCATCACAATGCTGAGAATATCCGTGCCGCTGACACCCATCCCCTCTTTGTCAAAGAAAACAGGAGATTCATACGCTATAATTGTAATCTTATCCTCGCTGATTCCGGTGGCATTTGCTGCCATGCTGTAATACTCGGGATCCACCTCCAGCTTGATGTCCTCACTGTGGGCATCCTTAAATTCTTCCCAGGTAACGCCGTCCAACAGCCCCTGACGTTTTACCGTTTCCTCATGGTATTCCCGCAGTTTTATCAGGGAAATTGCCACAGAAGAGTTCTCATAGTTAATGCCTCCGGCAGGAGTCACCTTGCTGGTAGCCCTCTCATTGGGTAGATATGAAGTAGAGCTTTCGGTCTGAGTTGTCTCGCTGCTGCCGTAATCGGGATTTACATAAGTTGTCAGGTTCTCACCGTCATTGGAATCTGTCCCGGGGATACCGCCTCCGTCATTGGTACTGCTGGACTCGAACAAATCCTGTTGGGCATACAGACCCTGAGTGTAGCCTTCGTTGGCATAATACTCCTTAACCGACTCCTGATATTCGGAGAAATCCACATCCAGATGGCTTGTTACCGTGGCGTTTGTATACTGATTGGTTCCCAAAAGTACTCTCTTTAACTGGTTTGCAATCATGGATTCACTCTGATTTTTCAATTCCTGCAGAGAACTTGCGATTCCCGCTGCCGAATAGTCGTCACCACCCGCAAACAGCAGGTTTGCGTCCGTGTCCATGATGGTGATATTTGCCGTTGTTGCATTTCCGAGAGAAGTAGCTGCACATCTGGCTAATCCTGCAGCCTGCGAGGAAGTGAGATTTCCGTCCAACTCCAATGTGATAAATGCGGAAGCCTCCTCCTGTTGGGATGCCAATGTACCGTTTCGGGAAGGAATATCCAGAATCACCGTAGCCCTCTTGACAGAGCTCTGAGCCTGCAATGTCTTTTGAAGTTCAGCCTGTTTATACAGCTGCCATTGTCTCTCCTTGTCGGCAGAAGTAGCAGACATGCTGTCATTCACAAAGTCGTCATATTTCATAACGTCGGAGGAAATGCCCGCAGAACCCAATGCCAGATTTGCCTGATACAATTGGTCCGTCACGACTTCAATCGTCAGAGCATCGTCCGACTCTCTGTGTGTAATGCCGGCTCCGTTCAGGATATCCACTACCTCAGCCGATTCCGATGTATTGGCATAGGTGCCCAGCTTTGTATACTGCGGTCTTGAAACAGCATACATCACAATCACAAAAGTAAAAACTACCGTTGCGGCAATGATAACGATAATTGTCTTTTGCTTTGTGGTAAACTTATTCCACCATTCCTGTATTTTGGCCCATATTTCTTTCAGCTTGTCAGCCATGGTATTTCTCCCCGTATTGTCTCAAAATTAAATCTGTATCTGCATAATCTCCCGATAAGATTCCATAAGCTTATCGCGGATGGCAACCGTATACTGCAGTGCCGTGGAGGCTTTCTGCAGAGCAATTGTCAAATCATGTGTATTATCCGTCTCCCCCAACGCAAACTTAATCTCCTCATTCTCCGCATCGGAAAGATAACTGTTGGTGGTTTTGATATTATCGATTGCCGTATTCAAAATAGAATCAAATAGTGTACCGTCTGTTTTTTTATCGTTGCTCCCCAGTATACCCGTCAGCGTACCGACGGAGGACACGCCGCTAACCCCGGAAAGACCCGTTAATTTTGAAATATCCATCTATGTACTCCTCTCAAACCTGTTGTCAGCTTACCAAAAGTCAACTGTTCAACTGCAGTCCCTGTAAAGCCATGGATTTACTGGCATTAAATGCAGTGGCATTTGCCTCGTAAGCCCGGCTGGCATCAATCATGTTTGTCATCTCTGTAACAATATTCACATTTGGATAGGTTACATAACCGTTCTCGTCCGCATCGGGATGAGAGGGGTCGTAAACCATATTCATTTCCGTCTCATAGTCCTGATATACACCGTTTACCTTCACACCCTGCCCGCTGTACCCGTGACTGTAAGCTGCCTGTCCAAGCACACGGCTGAAGGAAGTCTGTCCGCCTTTCTCTTCGAAGGTTACCACTTTTCTACGGTAAGGCGTACCATCCTCTGTCCTTGTGGTACTGGCATTCGCTACATTCTCGGAAATCACATCCATACGATATCTCTGTGCAGTCATTCCGGAAGCATTAATATTAAAAGCAGAAAACATACTCATCGCCTATACTCCTTTCATCACTTCATTACAGTCTGTAAATTGGTAAACTCTTGGGTAATACCGGTAAGAAGTCCCTGGTACTTCAGTTGGTTCTCCGCAAGCATAACATTCTCATTCTCTATATCCACGTTGTTTCCGTCCAGACGATAGGAATAATTTGAGTAGTCGGTATAGGTTCTGACATCAAGATTCTTGGACTTTGCCGCCTCCACTTTGGAATCCATCGACTGATAGCGATTGCTTCCCAATGCTTTTTTCAACACAGATTCAAAGGCAACATCCTGTCTTTTGTAGCCCGGTGTATCAACATTGGCAATATTATTGGAGATTGCCTCATTTCGCAGCCAGCTGGCGTCTGCAGCCTTGTCCAATATGTTCACATAGTCAAATACATTTGTTTGAATCATGTTTCACCTGTGCCTTTCCGAACGAGCGGATAATCCGCCCACTCTATTCTATTATAGTTTATTTCGGCAAAAAAACAATAGATAATGTAGTATTTCTTAGAAAAAGTACATTATATTGTATTTTCTGTAAAAAACAAAGGGATTTATTATCTGTCATAATAAATCCCTTTACCTCATTCAATCCGTTTCACCATATTCTCTATTTTTGTTGATTTTTATGCTTCAGTTCTTCAATCTCATCAAACACCACATCATTCAGTACCTTAATATAAGTTCCCTTCATGCCGGACGAGCGAGATTCGATTACTCCGGCACTCTCAAATTTCCTCAATGCATTGACAATAACGGAACGGGTAATCCCGACTCTGTCCGCAATTTTGCTGGCAACCAGAATTCCTTCCATACCGCCCAATTCGTCAAAAATATGAGTAATTGCTTCCATTTCCGAAAAGGACAACGTGCTGATTGCAGATTTTACCACCGCTATCTTTCTGCTCTCCTCCGCACTTTCCTCATTGACCGCCCGTAACATTTCAAGTCCCACAACCGTTGAACCATACTCACAGAGGATGATATCATCGATATCGTACTGCATGTCACACTTGTAAATAAACAGAGTGCCCAGACGTTCTCCGGCAATCTCTATCGGTGTAATAATAGCCTGAATTTTTTTGATATCGGGGCTCTCGAATCCAAGGGTCTCCAGATTGACATTTTCCTTGGTGGAAAGCACACCCAGCAGTCTCTCATTCAACATGGAATCAATAAATCCGCCGATGTTTTCGTCCAAAAGCTCCGTAATCGATTCAATTCCTTCCGATTTTCCCACTCCCAGAACCTTCCCTTTACGGCTGATTACCAAGACATTGGAATTTAAAATTTCACGCATCACCTTACAGATATCATTAAACACAACCTTGCTGGAATTATTATTATGCAGCAGTTTACCTATTTTTCTGGTCTTATCTAACAACTGTACACTACTCATGTCCATTCCTCCGTCTTTCTACACGTGTCTACGGAAACTATGAGAACATTGTATCACATAAATAAACTGTTTTCAATGCATAAATTATGAATATATTCCATTTTTTTATGATTTATGAGACAATTCCGACAAAACGTTATAACCGCATTGTTCATTCGCACATACCAGCTTGTTTCCCTTGGATACAAGCACCGAACCACATCTGGGACATTTCTCTCCAGTGGGCTTCTGCCATACCATGAAATCACAGTTCGGATTATCAATACAGCCGTAATACTTTCTTCCTTTTTTCGTTTTTTTCATTACCACATCCTTACCGCATTTCGGACAGGCAACACCGATTTTTTCAAAATAAGGTTTTGTATTACGACATTCCGGGAATCCCGGGCAAGCAAGGAAACGTCCGTGAGGACCATACTTTATCACCATCTGTCTGCCGCAGAGGTCACATACCTCATCACTGACCTCGTCCGCTATCGTCACCTCAGACAAATCCTTCTCTGCCCGTTTTACCGCCTCGTCCAAATCAGGATAGAAATTGGAAATAATGGTCTTCCACTTGACGCTTCCTTCTTCCACACCATCCAAAAGTGCTTCCATGTTTGCAGTAAAATTCACATCCACAATGGTGGGGAATGCGTCCTTCATCATATTGTTTACAACTTCGCCAAGCTCGGTTACATATAAGTTTTTGCTTTCCTTGGCAATATAGCGCCTTGCCAGAATGGTTGTAATGGTAGGGGCATAGGTACTTGGTCTGCCGATTCCAAGCTCCTCCAGGGCTTTCACCAAAGAAGCCTCTGTATAATGGGCAGGAGGCTGTGTAAAGTGTTGTTTCGGATCAAAAGACACAAATGACAACTCACTGTCCTGGTTCAATTCACCGCTTAAACTGTTCTCCTCCTCTTTATCATCCTCCGAAACATAAACGCTCATAAAGCCGTCAAATTTCCGGGAAGATGCCGAAAGTGTAAATACCTGTTCTCCCGCCTGTATCTTTACTGAGGTAGTTTCATACTTTGCGGCACTCATCCGGCTGGCCACAAACCGTTTCCATATCAGTTGATAAAGACGGAATAAATCTCTTGGCAGTTCATCCTTGATTTCCAGCGGAATTCTGTCTAAATCCGTAGGGCGGATAGCTTCATGGGCATCCTGAATTTTCTGACTGTTCTTCTTCGCTGTAGTCTCACCCGATAGATATGCCTCTCCGTAATGAGAACCGATAAACTCCGCCGCCATTGCTTCCGCTTCTTCGGATACTCGTGTGGAATCGGTACGCAGATAGGTAATCAGACCAACAGTGCCCTCTCCTTTGATATCAACGCCCTCATAAAGCTGCTGTGCCAGCCGCATGGTTTTCTGAGTAGAGAAATTCAAGGTTTTGCTGGCTTCCTGTTGTAAAGTTGATGTGGTGAAAGGAAGAGGTGCCTTCTTTAACCGCTCTCCCTTCTTCACTTCCGTGACCCTGTACTTCTCATTCTTCAACGATGTCTGAATAGCTTCCGCCTGTTCTTTACAGGTTATATTCTGCTTTTCCCTGACGGTACCGTAATACTTTGCAGTAATTGGCTTTTTCTCGCCTTTCACATTTAAATTGACATCAAGACTCCAGTATTCTTCAGGGACAAAATCATTGATTTCATCCTCTCTGTCACAGATAATACGCAATGCCACTGACTGAACTCTTCCGGCGCTAAGGCCTCTCTTAATTTTTGCCCAGAGGAGCGGAGATATCCGATACCCCACCATTCTGTCAAGAGCGCGTCTCGCCTGTTGGGCATCCACCAGATTCATATTAATTTCACGGGGATGCTTCAGCGACTCTTTCACTGCATTCTTAGTTATTTCATTAAAGGTAATACGGTAAACCTTTTTATCTTCCAGTTTTAGCGCATGATACAAATGCCATGAAATAGCTTCTCCCTCTCGGTCAGGGTCGGTTGCAAGATAAATTTTCTCTGCCTTTTTTACTTCCTTTCGCAGGTTTGCCAGGATGTCTCCCTTTCCTCTTATGGTAATATATTTAGGTTCATAATCATGCTCCACATCAATTCCCAGCGAACTTTTCGGCAAGTCACGTACATGCCCGTTGCTGGCTGCCACCTCATAATTTGACCCAAGAAATTTTTTGATGGTTTTCACCTTGGCCGGTGACTCCACGATTACCAGATACTTTGCCATTGTCAGCTCCCCTTATTCTTGTTTCTTCTATAATATACGCGTTTCTCCGAATGTTAATCGTGAACCACTATACACCAAAATAAGGAAGGGCGCAAGTTTTTTATAAATTTTTAACAGTTCCCCAAGAATGAACCATGAACATGTCCTGCCGAAGTTTTGCAAGCTGTTGTAATTTTACCTATTTTGCAAGAAAAATAAAAAAATTTTGAAAAATCAAAAAAAGTGCTTGCTTTTTTCTCGTGTATGTATTATGATTAGCAAGTACCGCGGTTGTGGTACTTGTTGATGGCTGATTGGTCAAGCGGTTAAGACGCCGCCCTCTCACGGCGGAAACAGGGGTTCGATTCCCCTATCAGCTGCTCTATTCAATAGAATAGCCCAACCCAAGGATGTCGAAACCAAGTGGTTTTGGCATTTTTATTTTGCCTACTCCACTCTTTCTCTTTTCACAGTTTCTCTTTTCGCAGAAACGCTCTTAATGGGGGGAATTTCTACCGGTTCTCAGATTTTTACATAAAAAAGCAAACTCCCCGAATAACCGAAAGCATAATCTATTCCGGTACGGCTATTTCTGCTTTTCTTAAAATTCATCCGTAGTCTACGTCCTTTTCTTACGGTTCTTTTTGACTTTCTTCGATTTTAACCGTTATCATCCTACATAATACGGTAAACGGCTCAATTCTGAACAAAGCTTTTTGTCACCTAACGTCCATTTTCTTCATTATTTTCCAAGCTGTGCCATCATGCTTAAAAAGCCTTCTTCTTTGATAACAGCAATCCCGGAGGCTTCATCTCCCAGCACGATGAGATTGTCCCCGGGTTCAATACCGAATACCTTCCTTGCCTTTGCAGGAATCACAATCTGTCCTTTGTCTCCCACCTTTACCACGCCAAACATATGCTTTCCCTTTGGCGGCGCAGCAAGGCCGGTAGCCTTGCTGTCATAATTCACCAAATCATCCAGGGACACATCAAGGACATCCGCAATCTGCTTACACTTTTCTACATCCGGCAGGGATTCTCCGGTCTCATACTTTGACAAGGTCTGCCTGCTGACATTGATTTTATCTGCCAGCTCCTCCTGGGAAAGTCCTTTCATTTTTCTGAGTGACATCAAATTGTCCTTAAACATTGTTTTCACGTTCCTTCTTTTTTCCAGAATTTTTTTTGATTCCGAGTACACACCATCTTATCAACGGAATTCTTGAAATCACCTCGTACAAAAGCAGCCCGCCTGCAAACGCTGCAAGCGTTACCAGAAAATAGATCATAATTGCCGGAAGACTCGTATACTTTGTCAGGAAGTAAGCACTTGCAGATAGTGCTAAATAATGAAATACGTATAATCCAAAGCTTTTCCTTGCCATAAATGCGCTGAATTTACCGGAATTGTCTCCCCATCTCTTAAAACAGCCAATCAGTGCAAGGCACATCATCCATGCATAGGCAATGGCCATGGGACTGTTTACTGCCGGAGCCTCAGCATAATTTTGTCCGAAGGTAACATAAGTATATGCCACTCCAAGTATAAGTGCTGCTATCAAT
Source organism: Lachnospiraceae bacterium (assembly GCA_022769665.1). Lineage (GTDB taxonomy): Bacteria > Bacillota > Clostridia > Lachnospirales > Lachnospiraceae > Acetatifactor. The sequence continues at coordinate 23,545 of JALEIR010000082.1, forward strand.
AGTGGAACACTGTACTTCTTCAGGTAGTCCGTAATTTCCTCATGAGAGAAAACATAATACCCTAGCAGAAAGCCAAAACCATAAATTCCAAACCGATATACCGCAATTATGGGGGTATTTAAAATCTGTGCCGCCCCCCAGGCCGCAATACCAAAAAGAATCAAAATCAGAATATTTGCCTTTGCACCCCATTTGTACAGTCTGCCCTTCTCCAACTTTCGAACGAGGAGAAGAACCGCCGAAAGGACCCACATGACCTGAATGGTCCAAAGGACTCCCGTACCGGACAAACACATGATAAAATATATCACCGGTGCCGGCACCCCACTCATGGTGTCAAAAGCATGACTGATCTCCATGCTGACATACCCCTGTACCCATCCGAACGCCAGCAGGCCTATGGTTGACGGAACCAGCAGCTTTACGGTTCTTGCCCTCAGAAATTCTTTGTCACTGTGACTCTCCAGATAGAATCTGCTGCACATACCGCTGATGATAAACAAAATCAGCATAAACCAAGGATACAGCAGATACTGCACGGCATCCAGCCACGATACATTTGCAATCGGACCGATTACCCCGAAGGTCATTACGGAATTGAACATATAAATGATATGATACAAAACAACCAGAATAATTGTGAAGGAACGAATGTTGTCTATGTAGTACTTTCTCATACTTTTACCACCTTTGCTATTATTTTTAACAGATTATATCAAAGACAGTTTTTCGTTTCTACCAATTATCCTTAACAATTTTGCCGGCTTTTTGTTAATTATTGTTGCATTTAATATTCTTTTTCACAGTTTGCCTTTCCATGAACATCTTTATCCCAAAGCGCCGACTCTCAGCTTTCAAAAGCCAGCATATTCCCTATCGGTACAAGAAAACCGACTGCACGATACATTTCCAAATCGCAGTCCGCACAACCCACGGTAAGCGATTCCACCCCGCTTTTCTCATATGCATAGGAAACTTCATCTCTTTATTCTCCTCAAGCAATCATTGGTGTTAATTCTATTCCCAGTTCAGCTGCCCTCTTCATTCATAAAATGGCGGTTCGAAAATGCTTTGTGTGCAAACACCCACGCATTTCGACCGTCATTTGATGGCTGAACTGGGGATTAAAAATCAAACAAACTCAGCTGGTTGGATTCGGGAAGGTCGCCCAGAAGGCCCAGTTCCGCCATCAAATCCACCACTGTCTTGGAAACCTTGGTTCGCTCTCTGAAATCATCTTTTGACAGGAAGGGGCCGTCCTTAGCCGCTTCCACGATGGCGTCCGCTGCTTTCTCACCAAGTCCGTCGATACTGCTCAGGGAAGGCATCAGTTTACCATCCACAATCTGGAAAGACCGGGACTGGGCACGGAAAATATCAATGGGCTCAAATTCAAAGCCTCGGGCATACATCTCCTGTACCACCCTCATGTCTCCGTAAGCAAGCTCCTCTTTATTTGAGAGAGGCTGTGCTCCCGGTTCCTTGTTTGACGCGGCATCCATTCTTCGCTTATATTCCTTCATGATAGCTTCCATATGAGTCTGTCCCTGACACATCTGTTCATAGGAAAAGGCTTTTGCGCGGATACTGAAGAAAGCGCCGTAATAAGCCAGCGGATAATGAATCTTGCAGTAGGCGATTCGCCATGCCATCATGACGTACGCCGCAGCATGGGCTTTGGGGAACATGTACTCAATCTTCTCGCATGACTTAATGTACCAGTCCGGCACATCATGGGCCACCATATCCTCTTTCCACTCCTTCCACTGGTCGGGATTTATCTTCTTTTTCGCAACGGTTCCCTTTCGTACCGCCTCCATGATTTTAAAGGATTTTTCAGGTTCGACCCCTTTGTTGATCAAATAGGTCATAATGTCATCACGGGTACATACACAGGTGGAAATAGTTGCAATACCTTCCCGAATCAAGTCCTGTGCATTTCCCACCCATACGTTGGTACCGTGAGACAGGCCGGATATCCGCACCAAATCGGAAAAACTCTTAGGCTGTGCCTCCATGACCATGGCCATGGCAAAATCCGTACCAAACTCCGGGATGCCGAGACACCCCAGCTTTGTTCCCCCTATCTGCTCCGGCGTAATACCCAAAGCATCCGTATTCTGGAAAAGGCTCATAACGTCTTTCCCGTCCAGAGGAATGGTCAGAGGGTCTCTCCCCGTCAAATCCTGAAGCATACGAATCATGGTGGGATCATCGTGCCCCAGAATGTCCAGTTTCAACAGGTTATGGTCAATGGAATGATAATCAAAGTGTGTGGTTATGGTGTCCGTAGTCATATCGTTGGCAGGATGCTGTACCGGTGTGAAGGAATTGATATCCTGCCCCAGCGGGAGCACCACGATACCGCCGGGATGCTGTCCGGTACTTCTCCGAACGCCGGTACAACCTACCACAATTCTGTCAATTTCACTGTTTCGCTTGTGTTTTCCTCTTTCCTCAAAATAATTCTTCACATATCCGAAAGCGGTTTTATCCGCCAAGGTTGCAATGGTTCCGGCGCGGAAGGTCTGCCCTGCGCCGAAGATAACCTCCGTGTACTTATGGGCTTTGGACTGATACTCACCGGAGAAATTTAAGTCGATATCAGGCTCCTTGTCTCCCTTAAATCCCAGGAAGGTTTCAAAGGGAATATCAAACCCTTCTTTGTGTAACGGTTCTCCGCAGTTGGGACAAACCTTGTCAGGCATATCAATCCCCGCAGTACCCGCATAGGCTTTCACCTCATCGCTGTCAAAATCCACATAGTGGCATTTGCTGCAATAATAATGAGGACTCAGGGGGTTAATCTCCGTAATACCGGACATGGTAGCCACAAAGGAGCTTCCCACAGAGCCCCGGGATCCCACCAGATAACCGTCCTCCACAGACTTCCACACCAGCTTCTGTGCGATAATATACATCACGGCGAAACCGTTCTTAATAATGGAGTTCAATTCCTTCTCCAGACGTTTTTCCACGACATCCGGCAGATTGGGGCCATATATTTCGTGAGCTCTGTCATAACAGATTTTTGTCAGAGTCTTGTCACTGTCAGGAATCACCGGAGGACATTTATCGGGCCGGACCGGTGCGATGGTTTCGCACATGTCCGCAATCATATTGGTATTCTTTACCACAATTTCGTAGGCTTTGTCACTTCCAAGATAAGAAAATTCTTCCAACATTTCATCCGTAGTATGCAAAAACAGCGGCGCCTGGTCATCAGCGTCGTCAAAGCCCTTGCCCGCCATAATGATTCGACGGTAGATTTCATCCTCCGGGTCCAGGAAGTGCACATCGCAGGTAGCTACAACCGGTTTGTGAAACTGCTCACCCAGCTTCACAATTTTCCGGTTCATATCCTGTATGTCCTCAATGGAATTTATATTTCTTATCTTTTCCGAGGCAATCATAAACTTATTGTTGCCGCAGGGCTGTATTTCCAGATAATCATAAAAATTCACCAGCCGTGCAATCTGCATATCGCTCTGTCCGTCCAACAGTGCGCGATACAGTTCTCCCGCCTCACAGGCACTTCCCAGAATCAGTCCTTCTCTGTATTTCATCACCAGACTCTTGGGTATCCTGGGATGCCTGTTAAAATAAGTCAGATGAGACTGGGATATCAGCCTGTAAAGATTGATTCTCCCCAAATCATTTTTTGCGAGAATAATAGCATGATAAGAAGGCAGCTTTCTCACCAGTTCCACACTGTCCGCTCCCATACCATTCACCTGAGCCAGAGTAAAAATATTCTGCTCCGCCAGCATTTTGATAAATTTTACAAATATCCGGGCAGTGCACTCCGCATCATCCACCGCCCGGTGATGATTTTCCAACGAAATATTTAAGGTCTTCGCCACCGCATCCAGAGTATGTTTTGCCTGATTCGGCAAGAGCACCCTGGAAATCCCTACCGTATCAACATAGGTATACTCCGTGGGCAACCCCAGTCGTCTGCAGTTTTCAATGATAAAACTCATATCGAAGTTAGCATTATGTGCCACCAGTACACAACCCGCACAAAACTCCAGAAACCTCGGGAGCACTTCCTCAATCACAGGAGCATCTATTACCATATCATCCCGGATGCTTGTCAGTTTTTCAATTTCAAAAGGAATAGGTACCTGCGGGTTGACAAAGGTAGAAAACCTGTCTACAACCTCACCTCCGCTGACCTTCACCGCACCGATTTCGATAATGCGGTTATTGACAGGAGAAAAACCGGTCGTCTCAATGTCAAACACCACAAAATCTTCTTCAAGAGTCTGCCCCTTGTCCCCGGTGACGATTTCCTTCAAATCATCTACCAGATATGCCTCCACTCCGTACAGAATTTTAAAGAAATCCTGCTTGTCGGGATTCGTCTCCCCCGCCTCGACACGTTTTCCCTTTTCGGCCTTCCACAAATCATCCCAGACATGGTTTGCATCGGTAAATCCCTGTACCACACCGTGGTCCGTGATAGCGATGGCTTTGTGCCCCCATTTGTAAGCACGCTTTACGATATCTTTCGCTTCCGAGACACCGTCCATATCGCTCATCTTGGTATGGCAATGCAGTTCCACCCGCTTGTGAGGGGCCGTATCCATTCTGGTCGTTGTAAAATCAGCAATCTTTTTTATTCCGTAAATTGTACCGATAGTCAAATCATGGTCAAACTTATCCAGATTCACCACACCCTTGATTTTCACAAAGGTTCCGGGCTTCAATCCGCCCATCAACTCCTTCACAAACTCGTTTCGGGCAAACAATTTTACACCGATGGTATCCGTAAAGTCCGTGACATCAAACATAACAATGGTTTTTTCATTCTTGATTTCACGGCTGTCCAGCTTCAGAATCTTTCCCCGGATGACAACCTCGCCCATCTCCCCGATAATATCTTCAATATGCAGGGCTTCTTCCTCAAAGTCCTTGCCGTATATCACATCAGGATTATCGGACTGTTTTAATGTCTTGGTATAATCTCCACTCCTTCTGAATTCTCCTCGGCCTTTTTTAAATTCTCCGCCCCGGAAACTGTCGCCGAAGGATTTTGTAGTGCCAAATGCCGCTTTCCCGCCCTGACCGGACGCTGTCGGCTCTCCCTTTGCGCCCGCTTCTTCAGAATTTGAAGCCTGCGTCCTTGTGTTATCCGCCGTTCCTGCCGGCTCTGACACACTTATAGGTTCCCCGCCGGCACTTTCTGCCCCATGTTCTTTTCCTTTCATGGTTCGACGGTAAATTTCATTGACCTTCATCCGGATTTTCAGTTCATCATCCTCGGCAAATTTCCCTGTTTTTGCCTCCCGGTATTCCACACTCACAGTACACTTGAGGCCGCATCTCTCCACCAGGATTTTCTCCAGTACCCGTATCAGTTCCTCTTCCTTGCTGTGATTTAGGACAGTATCCTCCACATTAAGAATCATTTTTCCCTGTTCCGGGTAATCTATCTCCGCTGTACGAAAAGCATTGTATTCAATATGGCTGTAATCCTTCAGTTCCTCCAAAATGCTTTCACGATATACTTCCATCAAATTTTCCGGTGTATACTGGGATGACAGCTCAAATCTCTCATGTATCTTGATTGTAATCAAAGCGTTCGGAAAAAGCTGCTTTCTGATTTCCGTCTCAGCTTTCCTGATGTCCTCCTTTAATATCAGCCTCGTGCTGAAAAGATAGACATGCAGAACATCTTTCCGTTTTGTAGTGGATACTCTCTCCACCAAGGATTGCTCCAGTTTATCATGAAGCGGATTATTTATTTGTAATGTAGGAAAAACCTCAAAAAAAGGCTTTGTCATTTATTCTTCACCCGTCCAGTTGTCCAATTCTTCTTTCAGCGCGGCAAGCAGGTTCTCCTCCGGTACCTTGCGAATAATCTCACCCTTTTTCATCAAAAGGCCTTCACCGATACCTCCTGCCACACCGAGGTCTGCCTCTCTGGCCTCCCCGGGACCGTTGACCGCGCATCCCATCACAGCCACTTTGATATCCAACGGATAGTCTTCCACCAGTCTCTCAACCTTCGTTGCAAGCCCAATCAAATCAATCCGGGTTCTGCCGCAGGTCGGACAGGATACCACCTCTATTCCGCCCTTTCGCAGTCCCAGAGTCCTCAAAATCAGCTTGGCGGACTTAATCTCCTCCACAGGATTTCCGGTAAGGGAAACGCGCACTGTATCCCCGATTCCCTGATTTAAAATCAGTGCCAGTCCGATAGCTGATTTGATATTTCCGCTTTGTACCGTTCCCGACTCCGTAATCCCTACATGCAGCGGATAATCCGTCTTATCTGCCAGCAGTTCATGGGCCTTTACGCACATAAGCACATCCGATGACTTAATGCTGATCACAAGATTACGATAGTCGAATTGCTCTATCATATGTACCTTGTCAAGAGCACTTTCCACAATTCCCTCAGCCGTTACGCCGCCGTACTTTTCCACCAGATTTTTCTCCAGCGAACCGCTGTTGACACCGACACGTATAGGAATGTTCCGCTCCTTCGCCACATTCACAACAGCCTTAACCTTCTCCGCACTGCCGATGTTTCCCGGATTGATGCGAATCTTATCCGCACCGTTTTCCATGGCGGCAATAGCCATACGATAATCAAAATGAATATCCGCCACCAAAGGTATATGAATCTGTTTCTTGATTTCTCCGATTGCCTTTGCCGCCTCCTCAGTAGGCACGGTGCATCGGATAATTTCGCAGCCTGCCCGCTCCAGATCCAGAATCTGGGCAACGGTAGCTCTCACATCCTCTGTCTTTGTATTTGTCATGGACTGTATCAGTATGGGATTTCCTCCCCCGATTTTTTGATCGCCGATTTGTACAATGCGCGTATGATCTCTGTACATGAACTTCTCCTTTATTCTAAATTTTGATACCCTTTTTCTAAGATAATCATATCCTTTTCTCCCGGAATGCGCAAGTCACTCTTTTCTGCAGAATTGCCCGGGGCTGACTTGAACCGCCAGATTTTCCATGCACAGTCTGATTAACAGTAACGGTATGGGAGTTCCCTGATATTTTTCCGGTAGCCGCTCCCTGATTTGCTCCGGACCGGCGGGCGAAAAATCCAGTGCATGATAAATCGCCAGAAGTTCCGGTTCCCCCTCCGGCAGCCTTGCTTCTTTCCTATCATTCTCACGAAAAACTTCCGATGTGTTCTCCCTCAGCTCCCTGTCTTCCCATGCCATACACCGTTTTGCCGTAATCCCTTTCAGTTCCTCCAGAAATTCATCCGTATCCAGCAAAATTCCGGCCCCCAGCTTTAACAATCTGTTACAGCCCACACTCAGGCTGTCCGTTATCCGCCCCGGCACGGCATATACCTCTCTCCCCTGCTCCAACGCCATATCCACGGTAATCAGTGTTCCGCTCTTTTCTCTTGCTTCCACAACAATAATGGCATCTGCCAAACCGCTGACAATACGGTTCCTTGCCGGAAAATTACGTGCAATGGCAGATGTCCCCGGAGGATACTCCGACAGAATACCGCCTGTCACCTTCAATTTCTCATACAAGCTTTTGTTGCTTGCAGGATAACAGACGTCGACGCCACTCCCCAAAACCGCATAGGAATATCCTCCGGCATCCACTGCGGCTTCCTGTGCAATTCCGTCAATTCCTCTCGCCATTCCGCTAATCACCTGGATTCCTTTTCTGCCCAACACGCTGCCCAGGCGGGCGGCCACATATCTTCCGTATTCCGAGCAGTCCCTTGCACCTATCACCGCAACAGAGGGAATCCGTTCCACCGGCAGACTCCCCAATATATACAGTTTCTCCGGAGGCTTCGGAATCTCTTTCAGTCTCCGTGGGTACTCCTTTTCTTCTTTATTTATTACTCTTATCTTCTTCTCTTCCAAAGACACTCCCCCTTACATCCAGTACTCCAAAGACGGTCTGTAAAAACATGCTTCCAGCAGATGCTGTGTGTTCAGCTTCTCCTCACCCTCTAAATCCGCCACAGTTCTTGCCACTTTCAGCACTCTGTGATATGCTCTTGCGCTGAGCTTTAGCGAATGATACATTTGCTCCATAAATTCCTGCTCCTTCCTGCCAAGTTGGCAGTATCTTTCGATATCTGCTCCTTCCATATCCGCATTAAAACGGCAATCCGTACCCTCAAAACGCCCGGTCTGAATCTCTCTGGCCCGCATAACTCTGCTCCTGATTTCCGCACTGCTTTCCGATTTTTTCTTTCTGTTCAAACCTGTTATATCCACTGCCTGTAATTCCACGCACAAATCAATTCTGTCCAGAATGGGGCCGGACACCCTGCCCATATATTTTTGAATCGTGGGTTCCGTGCATCTGCATCTGTTACGGTCGGGATAATAACCGCAAGGACATGGGTTCATGGCACAAACCAACATAAAATCACTGGGATAAATCACACTTCCGCCGGCTCTGGCAATGGAAACCACCCGGTCTTCCAAGGGCTGTCTGAGAGAATCCAGTGCAATTCTGCCAAATTCCGGAAGCTCGTCCAGAAATAACACTCCTCTGTGCGCCAACGAAATCATGCCGGGCCGGGGATTGGAGCTTCCTCCAATCAGCGCTGCCCGTGATATGGTATGATGTGGGCTCCGGAAAGGTCTCATACGGACCAACGGTCTTCCTTCCTCCAAAACTCCTGCCACGCTGGCAACAGAAGTCACCTCCAGGCTTTCCTCCAAAGTCAGCGGAGGCAATATTCCCGGTATACGCTTGGCAATCATGGACTTCCCGGCTCCCGGCGGTCCCACCATCAGCAGGTTGTGAAATCCGGCAGCTGCGATTTCAGCTGCCCTTTTCGCAGCTTCCTGCCCGCATACATCTTCAAAATCTGCTGTTTCACCGTATCTGTCTTCGTGAAATAAGGCCTCAACATCCACCGATTTTCCGGGAAGAATCTCTTCTCTTTTTCGCTCCTCTTTCTCCGAAAGGAACGCAAACACATCTCTGATATGTGCTGCTCCCCGTACCCGAATTCCCGGAATGACCGCGCCCTCCGCAGCATTTTCTGCAGGAACGATGCATTGTGAGATACCCCTGGCTGCTGCTTCCCGCACAATCGGCAGTACTCCCCGCACCCTCTTAATCTCACCATCCAGTCCCAATTCCCCTAAGAACAGGATTCCTTCCGTTGCCTTGTCATCAAAAAAGTCCATTGCTTCCAAAATTCCCACCGCTATGGGTAAATCAAAAGCACTGCCTTCTTTCCTGATATCTGCAGGAGACAAATTCACGGTAATCCTTTTCGGCGGCAGATTCATCCCGACATTTTTCAAAGCCACCGTCACTCTCTCCCTGGATTCTTTCACCTCGCTGCCCAATGAGCCCACCATGGAAAATCCCGGCAGTCCCTGAGCCACATCTGCCTCCACAGAGACAAGATAAGCCGACACTCCCTGTAGGGCGCCCGAAATAATAATACTGTACATAACTACCTCGCATATTGGAATTTTTTTGAAAAGTATATCGAAATCCTGCGGAAACCGCGGCGGAATGCCGTGAACCGGCGTCCGCAGGACTTGAAAACAGATATTGATTGCTTGAAAAAATACGTTTAGTGAATCTTTAACTCCATATTATCGGGATCCTGTGCAAACTGTATTGCATTATCCCTGTCAATCTTACCTTCAAAATACAGTTGGATGATTGCTTCGTCCATCGTAATCATTCCCAACTTCCTGTTGGTCTGCATCACGCTGGCAAGCTGATGGGATTTTCCCTCACGAATCAGGTTTCGCACCGCATGATTTGCATGCATCACTTCAAATGCGGCAACTCTGCCCTTCCCGTCCGCAGTGGGAATCAACTGCTGAGAAATGACCGCCTCCAGTACATTTGCCAGCTGCACTCTGATTTGCTGCTGCTGGTGCGGCGGGAACACGTCTATCACACGGTCAACCGTACTGGCAGCTCCGATGGTATGCAAAGTGGACAAAACCAGATGGCCCGTCTCTGCGGCGGTAATCGCTACGCTGATGGTTTCAAAATCACGCATCTCGCCTACCAGAATCACATCCGGATCCTCTCTGAGAGCTGCCCTCAGTGCATTGGCATAATTTTCACTGTCCAGTCCGATTTCACGCTGGTTTACCATGGACATTTTATGCTGATGAAGATATTCGATAGGATCTTCCAGAGTTATGACATGGGCATCCCTGTTATTATTTATCTTGTCAATGATAGCGGCAAGGGTTGTGGATTTTCCGCTTCCCGTAGGCCCTGTGACAAGTACCAGTCCTCTCTTTCGCTGATATAAATCAACAACAGACTCCGGCACACCAAGTTCCTCCGGCGTGGGAACCTTGGTTCCCACCAGACGAAAAGCGATAGCCACACTTCCACGCTGTTTGTATGCATTCACACGATAACGTCCACAGTTTGGAATGGAAAACGAGAAATCATATTCTCCGCGTTCCTCAAACTTTTCCCGTTGACTCTCCGACATTATGCCAAGTAGAATGTCCAGAGTATCAGCCGGCAGCATCTTCGAATAATTCATGGTAATCAAATCACCGTTTACCCTCATCTTCGGAGGGATTCCCACAGTCAAATGCACATCGCTGGCTCCGGCTTCTTTGGCTTCTCGCAAAATTTCCTCAATTGTTGGCATCTTTTTCTCCCCGTCTCTCTTAATTCATAACCTGTTTCAGTGTCTCCATATCCATAACGCACCTGTTATCCATGGTTTTCATCACATCCACAATACAGATGTCGGAATTTTCAGGCAGCGCCAAATCCAGCACACTGTTGTCCCCAAAAGTAAGAACTGTGGGGCGAAGGATATTTTCGTTGTTATCCGTGAGTACAAGGGCTTTCTCTCCGGTATTCAGTTCTACGCTGACACCCGGGAACAAGATTTTGACGGACCGCAGCAGTGCATTCACTACTTTTTCGTCATATAATTCCGAATGTTCCACAAACTCCTGAATTGCCTTTACCTCGGACTCCGATTTCCCCTGCAGATTCATAGCGGTCAGTTCATCATATCTGTTCGCCACAAGAAGTATCTTTGCCCCTGTAACCATCTTTCCGGCAAAAGAAGTCTGCCTGCCGGGCTGTTGCTCATAAAACACCCTGAGCGCCTGACTGCAGATTCTCTTGATTGCAATGCCGTCCATGAACGTATTTTCCAGAATATCCAATCCCGCCAGCTGCTCGTAATATATTTTCATTCTGTTCTCATCGGAATCTTCCTTGGCGAACAGAAGCTCTTTGGGCAGTCTTAATTTTCCGATATCATGCACAATGGCTGCAACCACCGTCTGCAGCTGTTCTTCCAGTCTGACATTCATGACATGGGTAATCATTGCACACAGAATCGCCGTATTCAGGCAATGCCTGCTGACATAATCATCTTTACTTCTCAAATTCTGATAAAAATTTATCTTTTCTTCCAGATGTCCGTACTTCTTGATAATCATGGAGGCGATATTCTCCACTCTGGACTGCTTTCCGGCTGTCAACAGCTTTTCCTGTTCCTCGCGAATAGAAAAACCGCACATAACCTGAAAACGTTCAAATTCCAAATCTTCCTCCGTCATCGGCGGAAGCGGCTCTGCCGGCTCCAGAACGTAAACCCCAAGCAATCCGAAATTCTTTACACTGTCTATTGCCTGAGAAGTCAGCCTGGAATCCCGTTCAAACAACAGGACACCTTTTTTATTGTATATAGGACGTGCCAAGCGCATTCCCGTCCTTAAGTTTTCCGTTTCAACAAACTTCATTCGTATCTCCCCTTTATCGCCTCTTTTATTATATAACAATCTTCCTAAATGGCAAACAGAAATTTTTATTCCTGCTCAAATTTTCGGCGTAGCTTCAGAAGTGCTTTCTTCTCAATCCTTGATACATAGCTGCGGGATATTCCCAGTACCTTCCCCGTCTCGTTTTGAGTTGCCTCCCGCTCTCCGTCAAGCCCATATCTCATCATCAGGATTTCTTTTTCTCTGGTGGTCAGATTTTCCTCCATCAATCTAAACAGCCTCTTAATGTTTCCCGAAAGTTCCATACTCTCCAAAATATCCGGCTGCTGCTGTTCTATCACATCCATCAAATGTATCTCATTTCCCTCTTTGTCCTGTCCGATAGGTTCAAAAAGAGAAACCTCCCTGGAGAGCTTTTTCTTTCCTCGGAGCATCATCAGGAGTTCATTGTCGATGCACCGGCAGGCATATGTTGCCAGACGTCCCTTTCGTTCATCAAAAGTATCCACCGCTTTAATCAGCCCAATACATCCGATGGAAATCAAATCTTCCATATCTTCATCGGCATTTTGATATTTTTTCGCGATATGAGCTACCAGTCTCAGATTTCGTTCTATCAAAATATCCTTTGCCTGTCTGGCCTGGTCCGGTGTGCCCTGCCTGAGCAGTCGGATATATTCCGCTTCCTCTCCCTGGGTAAGTGGTTTTTGAAAAGTCTTCAAAACGGCCCCCGCGGATTACTCTTACACATAGTTTATGTGTCAATTTCATCTGCGGTGCCTGTCACGTCAGTAAAAACTGTGCCATCACATAATTGCTGATATCCAGTCCTCTTTCCGTCAGAGCCAGCCTGTTTCCTCCCTCACGGTATTCCAGCAGACCGTTCCTTTTGTTTTTTTCAATGATTTCTCCGTAGACATCCTCCGGGCTTCTGCCAAACATGCTCCCGAAGGTACGGACATCGATGCCTTCTGTCAGACGAAGGCCCAGAAACATAAATTCTTCCATTTGCTCCCGGGAGTCTAAGACCTGTCTGTCTTCCCTGCAGTCTGTGGGATTTTTCAGATAGGAAGCAAGCTGCTCCCCGTTATGAAATCGAACATTGTCAATCAGAGATGCCGCGCCTATTCCAAAGCCCGCATAGTCCGTCCTTGTCCAGTAGCCGCAATTGTGCCGGCATCGGAATCCGGGTTTCGCATAATTGGAGATTTCATACCTCTCATATCCGGCCTCTCGAAGAACCCTTCCGGTTTCACTGTACATCAGCCTGTCTGTATCCTCGTCCGGGAACTCCAGTTTTCCTTCCTGTGACAACTCCCAGAACCGGGTTCCCTCTTCCAGAATCAGACTGTAAGCCGATATATGTGTAGGTTGTGGTTTCAGTGCAAGAAGCATATGCAACGTTTCCAGATAGCTGTAAAGAGTCTGTCCGGGCAATGCACTCATAACGTCAACATTGATATTCACAAAGCCTACTGCCACAGCTCCCTCATAAGTATCCATAAACTGCCTGAAGTTGTGAATCCTGCCGATTCTGCACAGTTCCCCGTCATTTCCGGACTGCAGTCCGATGCTGAGCCGGTTTACTCCCGCCCGTCTGTATTGTTCCAGCTTGGTTTTGTCTGCGGTACCCGGGTTAACTTCTACGGTAATTTCCGCATCAGGGTCCATCCGATAGTACTTCCTTAAGCCGTCCAACAGCATTACCAGCTGTTTCGTTCTCACCGTTGAGGGCGTCCCGCCTCCCACAAAAACAGACACCACGGTATACTCAGCAAACTCTTCCGCCCGTTTTGTCAGTTCCGTGTATAGTGCTTCCATATAGGCATCCTTGGTCTTCTCGTCTGCCGGCGCGGAAAGGAAATCACAATAATAACATTTTCTGACACAAAACGGAATATGAATGTATATCTCCAACGGCCGCATATTACTTGTCATCCAGTTTCAGCACACTCATAAATGCCTTCTGAGGGATTTCCACATTTCCCACCTGGCGCATGCGCTTCTTTCCTTCTTTCTGTTTTTCCAACAGTTTCTTTTTACGTGTGATATCACCGCCGTAACATTTCGCCAGCACATCCTTGCGCATAGCTTTCACAGTCTCCCTGGCAATGATTTTTCCTCCTACGGCAGCCTGAATGGGAATTTCAAACAGATGTCTCGGAATCTCATCCTTCAATTTCTCACACATCTTTCTTCCCCGCTCGTAGGCGGAATCCGCATGAACGATAAAGGACAGGGCATCCACCTCTTCACGATTAATCAGAATATCCAGCTTCACCAGCCTGGAGGGCTCATAACCCTTGATATCGTAATCAAAGGAAGCGTAACCTCTGGAACGGGATTTCAGCGCATCGAAGAAATCATAGATTATTTCATTCAGAGGCAGTTCATACTTAAGCAGGGCTCTTGTCCCCTCAATGTACTCCATCCCCAGATAGCGTCCCCGTCTCTCCTGGCAAAGTTCCATGATGGAACCGATAAACTCACTCGTCACCATGATTTCAGCACTGACGATAGGTTCTTCCATATGTTCAATCTCCGAAGGGTCCGGCAGATTGGACGGATTGGTCAGCTCTATTACCTCGCCGTTGGTCTTAAACACTTTGTATACAACGCCGGGGGCTGTGGTAACCAAATCCAGATTATATTCTCTCTCCAGTCGCTCCTGAATAATTTCCAAATGCAAAAGTCCTAAAAATCCACACCGGAATCCAAACCCCAGAGCCACAGATGTCTCCGGCTCATAGTGCAACGAGGCATCGTTTAACTGGAGTTTTTCCAAGGCATCTCTCAAATCGGGATACTTTGCACCGTCTGCGGGATACAGTCCGCAATAAACCATGGACTGTACCTTTTTGTAACCGGGCAGAGGCTCCGCACAGGGGTTGTCCGCATCCGTCACAGTGTCTCCCACCGCAGTATCCTTCACATTTTTAATAGAAGCCGTGATATATCCAACCATTCCGGCAGACAATTCTTCGCAGGGGATAAACTGTCCTGCCCCGAAATATCCCACCTCCACAACCTCTTCCTTTGCGCCGGTGGCCATCATGAGAATATTGGTTCCCTTCCTGACAGTTCCCTCCATAATCCGGCAAAAGATAATAACTCCTTTGTAGGAATCATACAGAGAGTCAAAAATCAACGCCTGAAGCGGCGCATCGGGATCACCTTTCGGTGCGGGAATTTTCTTTACCACCTGCTCCAGTACCTCATCAATACCGATTCCGTTCTTTGCGGAAATTAACGGAGCGTCCTGAGCCTCAATACCGATAACGTCCTCAATCTCCTCAATGACTCTCTGCGGATCGGCGCTTGGCAAATCAATTTTGTTGATAACCGGAAAAACATCCAAATCATGATCCAATGCCAGATAAACATTTGCCAGTGTCTGTGCTTCGATTCCCTGTGCCGCATCCACCACCAATATTGCCCCGTCGCAGGCTGCCAGCGAGCGGCTCACCTCATAGTTGAAGTCCACATGGCCGGGAGTATCAATCAAGTTAAAAATATACTCCTCCCCGTCCTGTGCCTTATAGACGGTTCGGACAGCCTGGGCTTTAATAGTGATACCTCTCTCCCTCTCCAGATCCATGTTGTCCAGAACCTGATTCTGCATTTCCCTGCTGGTGAGCAGACCCGTCTTTTCGATAATCCGGTCTGCCAGAGTCGATTTGCCGTGATCTATATGTGCTACAATACAAAAATTCCGTATTTTACTTTGGTCCGCCAATGCCATTTTTCGCTCCTCGTTCCCAATGTTTAATCGTAATGATTGTAGCAGAATTTATACTTATTGTCTATGTTTTTATCATACCGTGCTGACGCTCAGTATCATTCCGGACTGCCGCTCAGCACCATATCCAGAATGTGTGCAAGAGGATTGCATGCATTCATGGCTTCCTCCACGGTATTATTCTGTGCACCCAGTTCAATCAACAGATATTTGTCTTTCAAATGCATATTGTAGCGATAACCCTTCAGATATATTTTCCTGGTCAGTCCCGGATAATACTCCGCGGCTTTTAACTGCATTTGAAAAGAAAATGCCAGATTAGATTCCAGATTTTCATTGTACAGATAAGAAATATTACCGGTTTTCTTAGTTCGCGACAACCCGTTGAAAAACATGAACCGTGCAGTCGGTCTTCCGTCAAGGTCCATCACAAGTTTTGTTTCCTCCGGCATTTCATCCCTGTGCAAATCAATTACTACCTGTACGGACGGATTCTCCCGCAAAACCTTCTCTATTCCGGGCAAGGCTCTGGAATAGGCGTCATCTCTTGTCTCTGCATCATAGGCAACCGTGTGATGTAAGACCTCGTAACCGTATGTATCCGTCAAAATTTCTGCCAATCGCTCTCCAACCCCCACAATAGAGGTGGATTCATCTCCCGGTACCGAATCCGCAAAGTTCTCCCGGGAATGGGTGTGAAAAATCAAAATCTGAGGCCCCGCACCTTCCTTTGATACCTTCATATCCTTTTCCAGAAAGCTTTTCGCATTCAGCTGGTCGCTGCCTATCATTGTGTTGGAATCCACCGTGTAAAACTGTGTCAGCAGTGTCTCGTAATCCTGCAGCAAATTGAAATCCACAGAGGACTGCGGCTCTGCATGAGGAACAAACAGAGCCGAAATCTCCTGTTCCTGCACAGTTGCTTCCGTCTCTGTCCTCGGCATATCTACCGTTGTTTCCTCCGGCTGCTCCTGTACCTCTTCCCGCTCTTTCATAATATTGTCCGACAGTTCCCCGCAAATTCCTTCCTCCGCCTCCGCCAACAAAATTTCACGAAACGCGGCATCGCCGTCTGTCTCTCCTTCCCGCACATCCCTTATGACATAACCGTAAAGAGGGAAAATGCCGTCAATCTGCCCCTGAAAAAGCCAGTGTGTCTCGTGTCCCCCGGTTCCGGTAAAAGAAATACACGGGGTAAATATGTTATACAGATTTTCCTCCAACACACCCGCAAATTCCCGCAACATAAATATGCCGAATGAGTTTAACCCCGTCTTTTTGCGCTCCGTCCCGCTGCCGGTGATACTCCCATACAGCAATAGCATCAGCAATACTGCAAAAATTATACCAATCATTCTTTGCCGGGTATTCCTGTTTCTTCTTCCCACCGGCCCTTTCCCTTCACCTACATCTTCATTTCAGCATATGTCTGTCCGAAATTGTTCAGAACTACTCCATCCGCATTTCCATGGCGATGTTGATTCCCTCGGATATGGTATAACTGATTCTTTTTATCACCGCATCGATATCCTTTCCCGTCATATACATATTGTTCAGCTCCGGGAAAGGCGAAGCGTGCCTGCTCAACAACTTCACGGCATCCAGCCCCTGTTCTTCCTCCAAAAGCTTTTCCATGGCATCCATAACAATAGTGGCAGAATCCACTACCGTGGGAATTCCGATTGCAATCACGGGAATACCAAGACTTTCCTTGGTCAAAGCATTTCGGTGATTGCCCACGCCGGAACCCGGCTGGATACCTGTATTGGTAATCTGTATTGTCCGGTTAAGCCGCTTCGTACTGCGTGCCGCCAGTGCATCCACCACAATCAAGATATCAGGCGCTGTCTCCCGCACCACTCCTTTTACAATTTCTGCCGTCTCCATCCCCGTTCTAGCCATCACACCCGGCTCCAACGCACTCAGAAGATTCATTTTGTTACAGTTGTAAGCTGCCTTTCCGTACTCCTTTACAATGTGCCTTGTAATGAAAAGATTGTCCACTGTCTGCGGTCCCAATGCATCAGCAGTCACCTCCCTGTTTCCAAGACCCACTACCATGATATTCTGTTCACTGTCTTCTCCCGGAAGCAGCTTCAACAACTCTTCCGCCAGGCATTTCGAAATCTCACGATGGTAGTCCTCGTCGGGTTCCACCATGGCAGGCGCCTCCATGGTCACATAAATTCCCATAGGCTTTCCCATTGCCTTCGCTGCATTTTTTGTGTCGATGGTGACCTTTGTCACACGCACATCCTCTTCTTCCCTGTAATACTCATCCACCTTAACACCCCGAAGCTCGCTCTCCGCCTCTCCGATACTCTCCCGCGCCTCCAGCGCCAAATCTGTTCTCACCTGAAAACTTCCCATGGTTCTTCTCCCGTTTATATCTCATTTAAGGCAACTCATCTGCCATCTTTTTTCTATTTTTTACGAAAAAACGTGGAAATATGTATTGACAAAATTTCTATTATTTACTAAACTACTATAGTATGTTTACGTTAGTCTTCCGTGTCTGGCTAAGGTGAAACAGTTAAACAATCATTCATTGTATACAAATTGGAGGTGTACGACTTTGGCTAACATTAAATCCGCTAAGAAGAGAATTTTGGTTAACCGCACAAAGGCTGATAGAAACAAGGCTATCAAGTCCGGTGTTAAGACTGCTATGAAGAAAGTTTTTGCTGCTGTTGAAGCAGGTGACAAGGCTGTTGCTCAGACCGAGCTGGTTGCTGCTACCAAGACCATTGAGATGGCAGGAAGCAAGGGTGTTTATCACAAGAACAATGTAGCCCGCAAGGTTGCCCGTATCAGCAAGGCTGTCAACGAAATGGCTTAAATTTCTCAGCACATAAAAAAAAACAAATCCCCACATCTATACCGTCATGTAGATGTGAGGATTTTTTTATGTAATAAACCGGCATGAGAGATTCCTCCCTGCCGGCTTAATTTATCAATGTCTGTGACCGCCGCCTCCGTGGCTGGCTCCGCTGTGGCTGACGTGATGTCCTCCGCCTCCGCTGCTGTGTCCTCCTCCGCTGCTTCCGCTGCTCGTTTCAATACGTCTGCTTACCACATTTTTGCGGATAAAGTCATCTCCCTTATTGCGAAGCATAGGCTTTCCGCCGTTAACATAAGCATTCACCGCCACGGTATCCTTCGCTCTGTTCTTACCAAGATGTGAGGTCGCGTACACTAAAGTCACAATTACCGAAATAATCAAAGCGCCCAAATAATAACCCGGTCCAAGTTGTATACTGCCACGGTCCAGATAGCTGCACACCTTGTCAATATAACGCATGTATGCTCTGCAGGGATCGCTGTCATAATATGTATCCACCGCATACAATACATTTTCCACATCATATGTACCCAGAGCATCTTCCACTTTTCCGCTGGTTGACAGCCATTCTCCCCGCTGACCCTGATACCGGTTGTCAATCAGAATGGAGCCGTCCCCTTCAAAATTCTTATTAAAGCCGTATCCGTTCACATCCCAGAAGTCGTCGGCAATATTCATCATATTATGTTCCCAGTCTGTAGAATCATAGCCGTACTGCTCCTTTGCTTCCTGACCTTCTACCGGCTGGCTGAAGGTAAGGATAACGAAATCCGCTTGGACCTCTGCTTCCTTCCTCGCAATATATTCCCGAAGTTTTTCTTCCTCTTCGTCCGTAAGAATGTCCGCATAGTCATAAACACGTTCTGTCGGTGCTGTTGTATTGGCTCTCCCCGTTTCCTTTTTCAACGCATGCCAAATCCCCGTTCCCACAGTCAGGACAAGCAATACCCCAACCACGATAAACCAAAAACGGAAGTAATGTAGATACTGCTTCTTCGCCTCTCTTTTTAACTCTTTGTCCATTTTCCCATCCTCCTACAGCCATGATACCAAAAGCGGTGCCATTATTAAAATTGCCATCAGACAACCCCATAATGTACCGATATAGGCAAGTGCTTTCTTCTTTGATGTAGGAGCCTCTCCCACAATCTTCCCTGTCTGTCCGTTGACATAGAAAGGATACTCCTGCCCATTGTAGGTATACATATATTTCCAGACAGGAAGAAGGCCGTAGCTTGCGTCACTGTCCAGAATCTGTATGTCCTGACTGATAACCTTCACGGAACTGTATCCGGCATAGCTCTCCTTCAGCAATGCCTGTGCATCCTCATTCATCTTCTTTCTCGCACGGGGTTCCATGGCGTCGGAAGGCATATTATACTTCTCCGCATAAAATCCGGACATATACTCAGGTTTAAAATCAATAAGCTGTCCGTAGTTGTACGGTTCCATCAAATCCATGACATGATCGGGCATTGCCTCGGAAGCATCCGCGGGAATTTTATCGAATCCGATGTCCAAATCACGGTTCACCGCATAGTAAGAGGTCTCCGTATACTCCATATTGCCGCTGCGCCAGCTTCTGACCTTTGTTCCCTCTCCCCTGAAAGAGCAATGGGTATTATAATTATAGAGCCAATAGGGCACATAGACACCCTGCATGCCGTTCAGCCGCACTTCGGACAGAAAGTCCGTAGGTGCAAATAGATTTTTCTTGAACTTTTCTCTGATGGATTTCTTGCAAGTCTCCTTCCCCAGCTGAAAAGGCAGAATCAGCTTTGGTGTATACTCTCCCTCCACCCGCTCATTCAGAATCAGGTAGCTGTCACAATAAGGACACTGGGTTGCAGAGGTATGCTCTTCCACAGGAACTTCACCGCCGCAATTGGGACAGACAGCCATCTCCGGAGAGGTACCGTTTGCAAGTTCCTCGCTCTTTTCACTTTCACAAAACGGACAAAACATGGTATGCTTCTCCGGGCTGTATACCACGTTGCCTCCACAATTTTTACATCTGAAATACATTTCTTACCCCCTCTTATGTATTTGCGGGCGCGCATCTGTTCTGCGTTGTCTGCGCTACCTGCTTTCTTATACATTTGATTGTGACAGTCCATTTTTATATTTTATGGCTGAACTGTTATAAACAGAATATCATATTCCCAAAAAATACGCCATAGTTTCTTGTGCACGAATAAGGCCCTCATCGTGCTGACAATGAGGGCCCGTAGAAAACTTATCTTACTTATTATAATTTACAATCTGACCAAAATCAGGCTTCAAAGAAGCACCGCCTACCAGACCGCCGTCAATGTCGGGCTGTGCAAACAGCTCGGGAGCACTGGATGCGGATACGGAGCCGCCGTACTGGATACGAATTGCGGCGGCGGTTGCCTCGTCGTAAATTTCAGCTATGCACTCACGAATGGCTTTGCAGACCTCCTGAGCCTGTTCGGTAGTAGCTACCTTGCCGGTTCCGATAGCCCAGATAGGCTCGTATGCGATGACAGCTGTTGCAGCCTGTGCTGCGGTAACATTTAAGAAAGCAATCTTTATCTGCTGGCGGATAAAGTCAATGGTAACTCCCTGTTCTCTCTGGGTCAGTGTCTCACCGCAACAGATAATAGGGGTAATACCGTGTTCAAAAGCCTTCAAAACCTTCTTATTCACAGTTTCATCCGTCTCTGCAAAGTACTCTCTTCTCTCGGAGTGTCCGATAATTACATACTTTACACCTGCATCGGTAAGCATGTCGGGAGAGATTTCACCGGTATATGCACCCTTCTCCTCAAAGTACATGTTTTCAGCACCGATTTGAATATTGGTACCCTTTGCTGCCTCCATGGCAGGAATGATGTCAATAGAAGGTACACAGAACAGTACATCCACATCATCATTCTTTACAAGAGGTTTCAGGGTGTTAATCAGCTCTACTGCCTGACTGGGAGTCATATTCATCTTCCAGTTGCCGGCAATGATTTTCTTTCTTGCCATAATCATTTCCTCTTTCTAACTTATTTATCGTCCGCTGCTGCTACGCCGGGAAGTACCTTGCCCTCGAGGAACTCCAGGGAAGCGCCGCCGCCGGTGGAAATGTGACTCATCTTGTCGCCGAAACCAAGCTGGTTTACAGCTGCTGCGGAGTCGCCGCCGCCGATAATGGTGGTTGCATCGGTCTCAGCCAAAGCCTTTGCCACTGCGATGGTACCTGCTGCCAGAGTAGGATTCTCGAAAACACCCATAGGTCCGTTCCATACAACGGTCTTTGCGCTCTTTACGGCATCGGCATACATTGCTGCAGTCTTAGGTCCGATATCACAACCCTCTCTGTCTGCAGGCATATTGTTAACATCATAAACCTCAACCTCAACAGGTGCGTCAATGGGATTCGGGAACTCAGCGATGGTTACGGAGTCAACGGGAAGCAACAGCTTCTTGCCCAATTTCTCAGCCTTTGCCATCATTTCCTTACAGTAATCAATCTTCTCATTGTCAACCAGCGACTTACCGATTTCATAGCCCTGTGCCTTTAAGAAGGTGTAAGCCATACCGCCGCCGATAATCAGGGTATCGCACTTCTCCAGCAGATTGGAGATAACATTCAGTTTATCCGCAACCTTGGCACCGCCCAAAATTGCAACAAAGGGTCTTACGGGATTCTCAACCGCATTGCCCAGGAAGTTGATTTCCTTCTGCATCAGGTAACCTACAACGTTCTCGCCGCCCTTTGCGGTGATGAACTTGGTAACACCCTCAACAGATGCATGTGCTCTGTGGGAAGAACCAAAAGCATCGCATACATACAAGTCAGCCAAATCGGCCAATTCTTTGGAGAATTGCTCGCCGTTCTTGGTCTCCTCCGCACCGCGGAAACGGGTATTCTGAAGCAGGACAACATCACCCTCCTTCATGTTTTCAACAGCCTTGGTTGCCTCAGGGCCGGTTACGTTGTAATCTGCCACAAAGGTAACCTCCTTGCCCAGTTTCTCGGACAATCTCTTTGCTACAGGTGCCAGAGACTCACCCTCATTGGGTCCGTTCTTTACCTTGCCCAGATGGGAGCAAAGAATTACCTTGCCACCGTCGTTAATCAGCTTCTGAATGGTAGGCAGAGCTGCCACGATTCTTGTCTCGTCGGTTATCTCACCGTTCTTCAAAGGTACGTTAAAGTCACATCTTACCAGAACTCTTTTGCCCTTTGCGTTGATGTCATCAACGGATTTCTTATTCAATCCCATTTTACAATCTCCTTTTCTTTAACATTACATTAAAGGGGCCCGGTCCAAATGACCGGACCCCCTAAAGGTCTTTCTTTTACAGCGCCTTACTTAAGCTCGCTGAAGTACTTGATGGTACGAACCATCTGAGAAGTATAGCTGTTCTCGTTGTCATACCAGGAAACAACCTGTACCAGAGAGTTGCCGTCATCCATCTTGGAAACCATGGTCTGGGTTGCATCGAAGATGGAACCGTAGGTGCTTCCAACGATATCGGAAGATACGATTTCGTCCTCATTGTAATCGAAGGACTCAGTTCTTGCTGCCTTCATAGCTGCGTTGATACCTTCCTTGGTAACTTCGCCCTTAACAACTGCTACCAGAATGGTGGTAGAACCGGTAGGGGTAGGTACACGCTGTGCGGAGCCGATGAGCTTACCGTTCAGTTCAGGAATAACAAGTCCGATTGCCTTTGCAGCACCGGTGGAGTTGGGAACGATATTGCAAGCGCCTGCACGGCTTCTTCTCAAATCGCCCTTTCTCTGAGGTCCGTCAAGAATCATCTGGTCGCCGGTATAAGCATGTACAGTGGTCATGATACCGCTCTGGATAGGAGCGAAATCGTTCAGAGCCTTAGCCATGGGTGCCAGACAGTTTGTTGTACAGGAAGCTGCGGAAATAACGGTATCTTCGGGCTTCAGGGTATTGTGGTTAACATTGTATACGATGGTAGGCAGATCGTTTCCTGCGGGAGCAGAGATAACAACCTTACGTGCGCCTGCGGTAATGTGAGCGGAAGCCTTCTCCTTAGAGGTGTAGAAACCGGTACACTCCAGAACAACGTCAACCTTCAGCTCGCCCCAGGGAAGCTTGGATGCATCTGCTTCCTTGTAGATAGTGATGGTCTTGCCGTTTACGGTGATGTTATCCTCGCCTGCTACTACGGAATCAGCATACTTGTACTTACCCTGTGAAGAGTCATACTTTAACAGATGTGCCAGCATCTTGGGACTGGTCAAATCGTTGATTGCTACTACCTCATATCCTTCTGCATCAAACATCTGTCTGAATGCCAGACGACCGATACGGCCGAAACCATTAATTGCTACTCTTACTGCCATTTTAGTTTCCTCCTAAAATATATTATTATATCATTTCGACTTCTCCGCTTACAGCTTGTCACAAGCCTGACCGCAGATTGTCAAAATTTTATCAGCAAAGCTATTTTACCTAATTTCCCACGATAATTCAAGATGTAAATGAAAAATAATTTCCATTTCTTCTAATTTTTATGTTTTAACTTCTTATTCCCTTTTCTTCTGTTTTGATTTATACTGTAAACAAGCAACTAATCACAACCAAAGAGGAAACAACAATATGAGATACGTTTGTCCTATTATTCTTTATACATGCAGCGTTTTATCGTTTTATTTTGCGTTCCGAATTCTTTGTTCCCACTCGAAAAAGCATATCGCTTATCGCTTGCTGGCAGGTATGTCCATCGGCAGCGGTATCTGGAGTGTGGGCTTCGGAGCCATGCTTTTACAGCATTCCCCCGACGCAGCATACTACTGCCGTGCCTTCGGTCTGTACGGAACCTTTATTTATCTCATTATGGTTCAGTTTCTGATATGTTATATTTCCAAAATTCCCAAAGGCTGGACTGTTTTGTTTGACGGGCTCTCCCTGTTAGGCATTCCCATATGTATACTTATCACCGGCAAAAGTCAGTCTGTGTATTTTCCCGGCCGTCTGGGTATGACCTATTCCTTTGTCCCGGGCTTTGCAAACAATGCCTATACAGCCTACACCGCAATGCTCATCCTTGCTATAATAGGAATCAGCATCTATATGATTCGTTTTTCCAGGGTAAAGCGGCTTCAATTCTTCGGAAAAAGCTTTCTTCTGATGGTTGCCCTGATGCTGATTGGCACTATCCTGGATACGCTTCTGCCTTTTCTCGGCGTACCTGCCATTCCCGGAAGCACGATGACCCAGTTCTGGGGGTTGATTCTCCTCCTGAAGGCCGTGCAGATAAATGACCGTTCCAAAATCAACGTGGAAAACATGTCTGAATATATCTACTATTCCATTTCCACGCCCATCCTGGTTTTTGATGCGGATTCCAGACTTCAGATTGCCAATGACGCTGCGGCAGAATTTTTAAATATCAACCCTTCCGTACTGTCTCAGAAATCAGTTACGATTTCCCAGTTGTTCCGGGTAGACAGAGATACCGTTTTCGATTTTTCCGGAAACAGTCTGAATCTCGACTCCGTCTGCGAGCGCAACCAACTTTATTGCAATCTGGCAATCAACAAAATTCAGGACCGCTACGATGATATAATCGGATATATCATTGTTGTAACAGATTTATCCGAACGCATCAGAACCATGCAGAATCTGGAAGAAGCAAAACTGGCCGCCGAAGCTGCCAACCGTTCCAAGAGTTCCTTCCTGGCCAACATGTCCCACGAAATCCGTACACCCATGAATGCCATTCTGGGATTCTCTGAATTGATTCTGAAAATGGATATTGATACAAAGGTGCGGGAATACGTGGCAGATATCAGAAGTTCCTGCCAGAACCTGCTTGCCGTCATCAATGACGTCCTTGATATTTCCAAACTGGATTCCGGAAAAATGGAGCTCTCCTGTGCCAATTTCCATCTGTGTCCTCTTCTTCAGGATACTTTCCATATCATTGATATTCAGGCCCGCAAAAAGGGATTGCTGTTTACCATGGATGTGGATCCCGAAGTACCCAGGGAGCTTTACGGCGACAAGACACGAATCCGGGGCGTACTGATTAATATCCTAAGCAATGCGATAAAATACACCTCCGAGGGAACCGTTTCCTTCTCTGTCAAAGTTCTTGAGAAAACGGCGGATACCGTAAAGATGGCCTATGTCATCACAGATACCGGAATGGGCATTACCGAAGATGATAAGAAACATCTTTTTGAAAGTTTTTCACGCTTTGATCAAAAAAAGAATCAAAATGTTGAGGGAACCGGTCTCGGTCTCGCCATCGTAAACGGATACGTACAATTGATGGGAGGCACCATCGCCGTTGACAGCACCTACGGTAAGGGTTCTACCTTTACGGTTACACTCACCCACCAAATTGTAGATGCACGCCCCATCGAAACTCCCGATGTCTGTTCCCGGGAAACAAGCGCTCTGAATACACACGAAATCAAAATCCGGGATGTCAGTGTGCTTGTAACGGACGATAACCAAATCAACCTAAAAGTCATCCGGAACACACTGGAATACTATGGTTTTACGGTAGATACCGCTGCCTGCGGTGCGGATGCCGTTGCACTTTGCAGCCAAAAGGAATTCGATCTGGTATTTATGGATCAGATGATGCCCGGCATGGACGGAATAGAAGCCATGCGTCAAATCCGGGCTCTTTCGCCGCATTACGCCGCCGGCGGCCGTGGAAAAATCATTGTTCTGACAGCAAACGCAATCGCCGGAATGCGTAGGGAACTGATGGAAAAAGGATTTGACGAATATCTCGGAAAGCCGATAAACTTCAGAGAACTGGAACGTATCATCAATCTCTTTGTTCCCTCTGAAAAAATCACATTCCTCAGTGCCGAAAACGAAGCTTCAGGACTTCCCATATCCGAACTCCTCCCCGACTTAAATGTTGAGGACGGCATTAACCACTGCGGAGGAGAATCTTCTCTTTATATAGAGATTCTCCACATGGTACATGAATCTGCTCCCGATCAGCTTGCAGAGCTGAAAAAGCTCCTTGCTGAAAAAGATTACGATAATTACACAGTTCATATCCACTCCCTAAAGGGGCAACTGCTGAACATTGGTAATCCTTCCCTGGCCGAGGCTGCCCGCAATCTGGAGTATGCAGCAAAGGAAGGACGATATGAATACCTCGATGAACATACGGAAGTGTTTACCGAAAGATACGAAAATCTGGTAAAACAGTTAGAAAGCGCATTTGCTTCAATGTAAGAAAGGAGATACTATGCCAATTCAATCGGACTGCCATTTACACTCTTCCCATTCCGGCGACTCAAATACTCCCATGGAAGAAATGATATTAGCCGGAATTGCCCGGGGACTTACCACTATGTGTTTTACAGAACATCAGGATATCAATTATCCCGACTCTCCCGAAAATCCAGGCAACATCTTTTTGCTGAATACAGACTCCTATCTCTATGAGTTAGCCTGCCTGAAGGAAAAATATAAAAATCAGATTCGTCTGCTCTTTGGAGTCGAGCTTGGGCTTCAACCGGATATTATGCGTCAAAACGCAATATACGCGAAATCCTACGAATTTGACTTTATCATAGGTTCTACCCACATCTGTCACGGCAAAGACCCTTACTATCCGGCTTTCTTCGAGGGACGCAGTGTGGAAGAAGCCTATCGTGAATACTTTGAATCCATTCTGGAAAATATAAAAAAGTTTTCCAATTTTGATGTCTGCGGCCACTTAGACTACGTAATACGGTACGGTACCGATAAAGACAGTAATTACAGCTATGATAAGTATAAGGATATTATTGATGCCATTCTTGAAATACTATTGGAAAAAGGGAAAGGTATTGAACTGAATACCGGAGGAATCAAATCCGGAATGAAAGATTTTCACCCCTGTACGGATATCTTAAAACGCTACCGTGAGCTTGGCGGTGAGATAATTACCGTGGGAAGCGACTCTCATGATATCGCTCATATCGGAGATTATTTTCAAAGAGCAACAGAGGTACTGAAGGAATGCGGTTTCCGTTACTACACCGTCTTTGAGCAGAGAACGCCCGAATATATAAAATTATAATACTGTTATACAGATTGTGCCTTCCGGTTACGGAAGGCACATCATTCGTTAATGCATTGATTTCGGAACTACCCTTTCCTCTCTCAATCGCAGAGAACCACAACAAGCCTCGGCGTCGTCTGAGCCGGAATGCTCCGGGTAGAATTATCGTAGATGACCACTAAATTGTGATTTGCCGGACTGCCCTGAAAATACTGATTGTTTGTGGTACGCACATCCACCGAGCCGTCCATGTTCAGCTGCAGAGTCTGTTCCTCGTTCACCATGGTCATATTATAGTAGCTTACATCAATCATTCGTCCGTTTTTTTCCTGTGCTGCAACCACCGCATTATACTGAGGCGGATAAATCAGAGGCATAGGCGCATCTGCCGCATACCAGAAGGTACACATCATTCCTACCGAAAGCGTCTCAAAATCAACCACATAAGTAGACGGCGTCATGACAAAGTTCACCGTGTTCCCATCCTTATCCTCCAGAGTGACAAAAATCATACACCCATTTGCCCTGCGGTTTCCGATCCTGGTAGGTACCATATCCACAATGGTTCCTGTTACAGAACCGAAACGGTTTCTTCTGAAGGGCATTCTCCCGTTAAAATTGAAATCCATACTAAAAGTGCTCCCGATAAATATTGTTCTCTCATCATTCTATGCAACAGCTTCTTCTCCGTGCCTGTTCTGCCGTTCTTTCTCATTCTGTCGGTCTGCTGCCGGTAATCGTCCCGCCGCCCAGCACATATTCCCCGTCATAAAACACCACAGCCTGTCCCGGTGTAGCTGCACGCACAGGCCTTTCAAAGGTACATTTTACAGTGCCTGCTTCCTGTTTTTCGATAAGACAGTTCTCACCTGCGTGATTGTAACGAATTTTTGCTTTCACACGTACAGGACCGTCAATATCCTCCACCGCCATATAATTCACCTTGTCACAAAATACTTCCGTCACAAAAATATCTTCATTTCTGCCGATGACAACCTCGTTTGTTTCCGGACGTATCTGCGTGACAAACACTCTCTCCCCCATGGGCAGTTCCAGTCCCCTGCGCTGTCCGATGGTATAATGGGTGATTCCTTTATGTCGACCAAGAATCTCTCCTTCTGCCGTCACAAAATTTCCCGGTCCCGGGACTCTGTCTCCTGCCTCCCGCTCAATAAATTTGGCATAATCATTGTCCGGTACAAAGCAGATTTCCTGACTGTCCGGCTTGTGGGCTACCGGCAGCCCGGCCTTCTCCGCAAGCTTCCTGATTTGTTCTTTTGTATATTCCCCTACGGGCATCAGGGTATGTCTTAGTTGATCCTGGGTCAGGTTATAAAGCGCATAAGTCTGATCCTTTGCTGCGGTCACGGAATTGCGGATAGCAAATCTTCCGTTCGACAGTCTGTCAATTCTGGCATAATGGCCCGTTGCAATGTAATCCGCGCCAATCTCCAAGCTGCGCTTCAGCAGGGATTCCCACTTCACGTAACGGTTGCAGGCAATGCAGGGATTGGGCGTATGTCCCTGCAAATATTCCTCCACAAAATAATCCATGACGCGGCATTTAAACTCCTGTTTAAAATTCATGACATAGTAGGGAATATCCAAACGCTCGGCTACCCGCCTGGCATCATCCACCGCAGACAACCCGCAGCAGCCGCCGTTTTCCGACTTGAGCTCCTCTGCTTCATCCTGCCAAATCTGCATGGTAACCCCTATTACATCATATCCCTGTTCCTTTAAGAGGTAGGCTGCCACAGAGGAATCCACCCCTCCCGACATGCCCACCACAACTTTTTTGTTCCTGTTATTCCGCATTTTCTTTCCTTACTTATCCAATCTGATTCTCTATTTCCCAAATATCAGAGTCAAATCCTTTTATCGAATTCTGGCTCCGAAAGGCATCAGTGCCAGCTTGGCAATCTTAAAATGCTGCAATCCGAAAGGAATACCCACAATGGTCACGCAAAGAATACACCCGAAAACCAAGGATTCCAGAGCCAGCGGAATTCCGGACAAGCACAGCCAGATAATATTCAAAATCAATGAGCCCACACCGCCGCCGTATTCCACTTCCTTGCCAAAGGGAAAAAAGCAAAGCGAAGCAAACTTAAAACATTGTTTTCCCCAAGGTATTCCAACAATCGTAATGCACCAAAGACATCCCGCAAGACACCAGCTTAGTCCGCTGATAAAGCCTCCGAACAGAAACCATAATATATTGCCTAAACAACCCATTTTGTATTCCTCCGTTTCATCCGCTTTTTTCTCTGTCCTTTGCGCACATTATACGTTATTCTTCGCCAAAGCACAACTGTTTCCTCTGTTTCAGGCATCTCATTTTCAGGATTCAGGCACATCTTGTCAAGTTCCAAATTACATCCTCCAACTCTGCCTTATCCCATCTGCTTCACAATTCTGTAATACGTCGCCGAAGTTCTCTTATAGCATATACTGTACAGCACCGCGAAGACCACGCACACAGCCGTGGTGCAGCCAAGCATCAGCGGTACCTCCACGCATCTGATTGCGGCCATCAGTACTATCACCATCTTCATGCCAACAAGCGTATGAAGCAGCGCACCCGCCAAAGGTAATGCGAACACCAGTAATATCTGCTTCCTGATGGTTTTTCGAATTTCCTCATCACTCATTCCTACTTTCTGCATAATTTCAAAATTTTTCTGATCCTCAAAGCCCTCCGTAATCTGCTTGTAATACATAATAATCAACAGACAAACCAGGAAAATAGCTCCATAGAAAATGCCGATAAACAGCAGTCCGCCGTACATTCCCTCCAGATCCTGAATATCCTCACGGTAGTCCATGCACCCCGCATAATTCTCACTTCCCATAAACCGCTCTTCCGTCTCCTGCCTGAAGGCATCAACGGCTTCGCTTTCTCCCATGGGATTGGCTGTTATTTCCGTCACCCTGCTCTCCGCCGCATTGACGCCAAAGACTTCTGCAACCCGGTTCACATCCTCCTCTGTGGGAAGCACTGCAAGATACCAGCAGTTGAATTCATCCCTCGGCGCTTTTCGCTGAACTTTACATTGCATCAATTCTTCCTTCACCCGATATTCATATTCGCCGAAAAGCAGTTTGTCATAACCCCAATCCGAACCGGTAGCGAACACCAGCGCCTCTCCGGGCTCCAATGTCATATCGGCACCTTCCATACGGTTATATGCATCTAAGTCCGTCAACTTGATACTGTACTGATTTGCGTAGTCATATTTATCCTCTTCCCTGCAGGCACGAAACAGATGATTCTCCTTGTACACCGGTACTTTCACATAGCAGTAGCTCAGATAATCGTCCAGCACCACACCATTCTTATCCGCTATGCTTTCCAATTCTGTCTGAAACGCCGTTTCATCCTGCTTTCCCAGAAAAGTTACCTTAAAAGTTCTGGGATAAAACAGCCCTATGATAGAATCCGTGCACATCCAAACACTGAGGGTACAAATTACCGTTATCATCACCATGGTGCCAAAAACGCAGATGTTTGACAGGCTTGCCGCGTTTTTCTTCATGCGGTAAAGCATCCCGGAAACCGTTACAAAATTATCAGCCCGGTAATAATACTTCTTCCTTTTCTTCAGAAAGCGAAGCAATGCAATACTGCCGGAGGTAAACAGGAAATAAGTTCCCAATATCACTAAAAACACTGCCAGGAAAAAGTTCATAAAAATCATACTGTCCAGGCTGGAAGAAATTGCAAGATAATATCCCCAGCCCAGCAGGAGCAGTCCCAGAACCGTCATCAGCCCGATATGCTTCGGCTCCTTCTCTCCCTTTTTTGACTCGCTCATCAGCTCCACAGGTCTTGCCTTGCCTACCTGCACCAGATTCACAAACAGATTCAACCCGGTGACAAACGCATAAAACACCAGCGTGTCCAGTATTGCCCGGGGACTGATGGAAAAGTCTGCCTCTACGGGCAGTCCGGCAAGGTTAAGCAGCAGCAGAAAAATCAGTTTGGAAAACAAAAGCCCCAGCACAATAGCACCTGTCATGACAATTCCGTATAGCATCAGGCTCTCCCAGAACATCATAATTCCGATGTGCTTCTTTTCCATTCCCAGAATACTGTACAGTCCCAGTTCTTTCTTTCTTCGCTTGATCAAAAAGCTGTTGGTATAATAGAGAAAGGGAACCATAATGACTCCCAACAGTCCGAAACCTATGGTAACCAGCACAATAGCGTAAGCCGCCTTGGGCAAAGAATGCATGATGTCATTCTTTAAAATCAAATCAAATACAAAATAAGTAAACATAGCGAAAACGCTTACTCCGATATAAGGAAAATAAGTGGAGCCGTTTTTGCGGATATTGTTTACCGCCATTTGGGGCAAAAGAGACATCTTACTTTTCATTTATGCCTCCTCCTTTCCGACAGGCTCCTCATCCTGCTCTTCATTCCTTCTCTCTGTCTGTAAAATCGTAAGTGTATCAGAAATTCTGCGGTACAGTTCATCATCATTCATATTTCCGCGATAAATCTGATTGAACACACAACCGTCCTTGATAAACATAATGCGCCCCGCCCGGCTGGCTGCCTGTATGCTGTGTGTCACCATGAGAATGGTCTGACCGTCCTCATTCACCTCCGCAAAAATCCGCAGCAGCTTATCGGAAGCCTTGGAGTCCAATGCGCCTGTGGGCTCATCCGCCAGCAAAATCTGCGGCTTCGTAATCAAAGCTCTGGCAACCGCTGCCCTCTGCTTCTGCCCTCCCGAAACCTCATAGGGATATTTTTCCAAAAGCTCTGCTATACCAAGCTTTTTTGCCAACGGTACC
Source organism: Lachnospiraceae bacterium (assembly GCA_022769665.1). Taxonomy (GTDB): domain Bacteria; phylum Bacillota; class Clostridia; order Lachnospirales; family Lachnospiraceae; genus Acetatifactor. Next base: position 55,649 of record JALEIR010000082.1, read on the forward strand.
AGCCTCTCTTCCATAACCTTAACATTACAGCCGGCCAGCACCAGAGGCAGGAAAATGTTATCCTTCAACGACAAGGAATCCAACAGGTTGAAATCCTGAAACACAAATCCCAGATTGTCCCTGCGAAAAGCACATAGCTCTCTGGGTTTGATTTCCGACATATTTTTTCCTGCCAAAATGACCTGTCCGCTTGTGGGTTTGTCGAGAGATGCCATGATGTTCAACAGCGTCGTTTTTCCGGAACCGGACTCTCCCATAATTGCAACATATTCTCCCTGCTCCACGGAAAAATTCACGTCATCCAGTGCCTGTACCTTATTTCCGCCCAGCCGTGTTGTATATACCTTCTTTAAATTCTTGACTTCCAAAAGTGCCATAACTTTTCCTCCTTGTATCAATCACTTGATACAATCATACAAAAAGAGGAAATGTTCAGCAATCGAATTGCCTTACATTTCCTTCTCTAATCTTACATTTTTGTAAGGTTCTAACTCCTATACTCTTACAGACTCTTTCGGCTTTGGTATGATTAAAGTCATTCTTGTACCTTTACCCACTTCACTCTCTACCGAAACAGTGATGCCCAGTCGGTCAAAAACCCGCCTGCACAGATAAAGTCCGATACCGGAAGACCTCTTATCCAACCGCCCGTTATAACCCGTAAAGCCTTTTTCAAAAATACGGGGAATATCCTCCGCCCGAATACCCATTCCGGTATCCGCAATGGTCAGACTCACCGTCTCTTCCCTGTTTTCCACTTCGAAACGAATACTTCCGTTTTCCGTGTATTTTATACTGTTGGACAGCAACTGCTCCAGGCAGAAGGAAAACCATTTTTGATCCGTAAGAATCTTCACATCCTCATCAGGCACTTCCACTCCCAGACCTTTGTTGATAAACAGAACCGAATATTTTCTCACTACCTGTCTGACCAGTGAAATTATCTCATATTCCTGCAATACCAAATCGGAAGCTATGCTGTCCAAGCGCTGAAATGTAAGCACCATCTCCGCATACTGCTCAATTTTAAACAGCTCCTCACGCATCAGAAAACTATCCCTGCCATCGGAATTTTTCTCCAGCAAAAGCTTCAGTGCGGAAATCGGGGTCTTAATCTGATGGGTCCACATCAAATAATAATCCCGGCGTTCAGCCGCCTTTTCCTCCTCGTTCTGCCGTTCCTTTATCCAACATTGACTTGCCTGTATAAACAACTGTTCCAACTGCTGCTCTGCCCCGTCAAAACTGTTCACGTCGTTTGGGAAAACTTCACCGCTGCTCACAATTTCGTTCAATGCCGGCTCCCCGTATGTTTCCAGCTTTTGTTTGACCGCCTCCAGTTTTCTGTATCTGTCCGCGTACCTGATTCCCTGTACCACCCCCACAGTGCACCAAATTGCAAAGGTTAGGAGAGTTGCATATAAAAGCTTGTATAGGTTTTCCACATGGTAAAGGCTGCCGGTAATCAGAAATAAGAGTACCGTGACAATATACAGCAGAATTGCCGTCTTTTTTTCTCTCAGAAATTGTATCCAGATTTTCATCCTGCTTTATTCTCTTTTCTCCAGGCAATAGCCCAGTCCCTTTCTGGTGTGTATAACCTCCCCCGCGCCGGATACCTCCAGTTTTTTTCTGAGTCTGGTCATATTAACGGTCAAGGTATTATCATCCACAAAACAGTCATTGTCCCAAAGACGCTTCATAATCACTTCCCGGGATACGGTCTGTTCCGCATTTTCCAACAGAAGCTGTAAAATCCGAAATTCGTTCTTCGTCAACTCCTGCCTATTCCCGTCAATCAGCACCGCGGCATCTGTCATATCGAGAAAGATTCCTTTATATTCCAAGACACTTGTATGTCCGCGAAAAGAGTAAGTTCTGCGAAGCATTGCCTGTATCTTTGCTGCCAGCACCTCAAGTTCAAAGGGTTTCGTCACAAAATCATCTCCACCCATGTTTACCGCCATGACAATATTCATATTGTCTCCCGCCGAAGAAACAAAAATCACAGGTACCTGAGACACCTGCCTGATTTGCCCGCACCAATAATGTCCGTTAAAGAACGGCAGCCCAATATCCATAAGCACCAGATGCGGCTCTACATCAGTAAATTCCTTCATGACATTCTGAAAATCTCTTACGCAGAACACCTCATATCCCCATTTTTCCAGATAGTTCTTCACCTGTTCCGCAATGACCGATTCATCCTCCACCACAAGAATCCTGTATTTTTCCATTCCCCTTTTCCCCTCAATTTATTTACTCCGCAGCCGCTTGTATCAGTATTCCTCTTCTTCCTCACCCTCATGGATATCGGACTTTGGTTTTTTAAGACCTTCTATCACAATATGGTTCTTTTCTGCGTAATCCCAGAGCGCGGCATGTATGGCTTCCTCCGCCAATAAAGAACAATGCACCTTAACCGGAGGCAAACCGTCCAACGCTTCCATAACAGCCTTGTTTGTCACCTGCAGGGCCTCCTGAATTGTCTTACCTTTCACCAGCTCTGTAGCCATGGAACTGGTAGCTACAGCGGCACCGCAGCCGAAAGTCTTAAATTTTGCTTCCCGAATAACGCCATTCTCATCAATATCAAGAAACATCCTCATGATGTCTCCGCATTTTGCATTTCCAACCGTGCCGACTCCGCTGGCATTTTCTATTTCTCCCACATTTCTGGGATTTTGAAAGTGATCCATCACCTTTTCACTGTACATATTCTCCTCCAATTCCCTGCTGTCCTTCTTCATAAATAAACTGTTTCATTGGCGCAGCAGTATCACATTTACGCTTTATTTTTCTTTAGAAAATCCTCATATAACGGAGACATATTCCGAAGCTTCTGAACAATCTCCTTCAAATTATCCACCACAAAGTCCAACTCTTCCTTTGTATTCTCCTCCGACAGAGTCATTCTCAGAGATCCATGAGCTTCCTCATGCTTTAGGCCGATGGAAAGCAGAACATGGGAGGGATCCAGAGAGCCCGAAGTGCAGGCTGAACCGCTGGAAGCACAGATTCCCTTCATGTCAAGCATAATCAACACGGATTCTCCCTCAATGTACAGAAACGAAAAATTGACATTACCGGGAAGTCTCTTTGTCCTGTGCCCGTTCAAACGACAATAGGGAATTTCCTTCTCAATCCGTTCTATCAGATAATCTCTGAGTTCCACTTCCTTTGCTGTCTTTTCTTCCATAATACGAAGCGCTCTTTTCGTTGCGACTTCCAGACCGACAATTCCCGGAACATTTTCTGTCCCCGCCCTGCGGTTTCTCTCCTGGGCTCCGCCGTGTATGAAAGAACGAAGCTTCAACCCCGAACGGATGTAAAGGAATCCGATTCCCTTGGGGCCGTTCAGCTTATGCCCGCTGGCGCTGAGCATGTCCACATTCAACTCATCCACGTTGATGGGCACCTGACCGAAAGCTTGTACCGCATCGGTATGAAACAGAATACCGTGCTCTTTCGCAATGGCACCGATTTCCGCAATGGGTTCAATCGTTCCGATTTCATTGTTTGCAAACATCACACTAATCAAAATAGTATCCGGACGAATCGCATTCTTCAGTTCCTCCAAATCTATCAGTCCATCCTTGTCCACTCCCAGATATGTCACCTCAAATCCCTGTTTTTCCAGGTATTCACAGGTGTGGAGAATGGCATGATGCTCGATTTTTGTGGTGATGATATGTTTTCCTTTGGACGCATATGCCTCTGCGGTACATTTTAGTGCCCAGTTGTCTGACTCCGAACCGCCTGCCGTAAAATATATTTCCTCCTGTTTTGCACCGATGGCTTCCGCAATAGTTCTCCTTGCCTGATTCACCGCCTTCTTTGAAGCCGAACCAAGAGAATAGATTGTGCTGGGATTCCCATAGTTTTCCGTAAAATACGGTAACATAGCTTCCACAACCTCCGGTGCGGTTTTTGTGGTTGCCGCGTTATCCAAATATATCATAGACCTTTACCTCTTTTCTTTTTGTCACTTTCCCCGCAGATTATCTAATCTATACCTCTCTGCTAGGAATTGCATATCTACTATATCACCCACATACTGTTCTGTCAACCGCCGGGACAGAATATATATAGAGAAAAGTATCGCAACGGTGATATCCTATGAAATCCGCCAAAAGCCACCCTCTGGTTACGGGTACGCTTATCCTCACAATTACCGGGCTTCTGAGCCGCATCATCGGTTTCTTTTATCGCATCTACCTTTCCCGACTTTTCGGAGAAGAAGGAATGGGACTCTATCAGCTTCTTAGCCCTGTTTTGTCCATCTCCTTTTCTCTTACTGCAGCCGGATACCAGACAGCAATCTCCAAACTTGTTGCAGAGCAAAGTGCCACCATAAAAACCCCTTCCCTGCGTTCCATGTTCGCAGGTTTAAGTATATCCATTCCGCTGTCTCTGCTCTGTAATGCCGCTATCTACTTCGGAGCGGATTTCATTGCCGAAAATCTGATACGGGAGTCCAGAACAGCTCCCATGCTCCGCATTCTGTCCTTCTCCATCCCCTTAAGTGCCGTTCATTCCTGTGTCAACGGTTATTTCTACGGCATCAAAAAAGCCGGTATTCCAGCCGCTTCCCAGCTGTTGGAGCAGGTAACACGGGTAGGTTGTGTCTATCTTGTCTCTGCCCGCTTCCTGGCTGAAAACAAAATGCCTTCCATCGGTGTAGCAGTCTTGGGTCTGACTGTGGGAGAGTTTTTTTCCATGCTGTTTTCCGCCGCTTCCGTGTGGCATTGCAGTTATAGATTATCCCGGCTCTCCAATCCGCTTTTCTCATCTTTCCCAGGGTTATACCGTGGACTTCTTTCCATGGCATTGCCCCTTACCGCGAATCGCCTTATTCTGAATATGCTTCAAAGTGTGGAAGCCGTCTCCATTCCTTCCATGCTGAAGCGTTACGGTTATGACAACATTACTGCCTTAAGTGTATACGGTGTCTTAACCGGTATGGCTATGCCGTTTATTTACTTTCCCAATGCGGTGACCGGTTCTGTTGCCGTTCTCCTGCTTCCTCTCATTTCTGAAAATGATGCGCTGGGAAAAAAGGATGCTGTTCGAAACGCCACCGTCAAAACCATAAAATACTGCGGATTTATGGGTTTCTGCTGTATGATTGTCTTCGTATGCTTCGGCCGTTGGGCAGGTACCGCCGTTTTTCACAGCCCTCTGGCAGGCTACTTTATTACAACCATGGGCTTCATCTGCCCTTTTTTGTATCTGGACACTACACTTTCCAGCATCCTCCAGGGACTGGGTAAAGCAGGACATATTTTTGTCATGAACGTCATCTGTCTTCTGATTCGTCTGTCTTTCATCTTTTTTGCTGTTCCGAGTGTCGGTATCAAAGGCTATCTGTGGGGACTTCTGGTCAGTCAGTTAACGTTGGGAATTCTCTACCTGATGTGTTTGTACCGCTTTCTGCGACAGGCATAAAACAAGCGCCTCCCGTAAATAACGGTGGCGCTCTAAAATTTTTGTATTACAGTTCCGTCGGCACTTTCATTGGTGTACAAATTTCTGGAGTTTCCAACAAAATACTGATACTGCTGTAGAATGCTGTCCTTTTTCATATCGTCGATTGCTTTCTCCATATCAAGAGAATGTATATCACTATCCTTACCTATGTACCCGAAATCCTCCTGCCTGTTGAAGGTAATCGATATATCCTCCAACGGAGCATCCTTTCGTTCCGGAACGGTAACGGAGGTGCTTTCATGGGCAGTCAACTGAACGGCAGCTTCCGCATCACGCGCCAGTCGATCCTGTTCCCGAACCTCATCCAGGCTGACGCTGGGAATAACCGGAACCTTATAGTTCTGAAGGAAACTGCTGTAATCGCTGAATCCGTTTATTCCAATGCCCACATCTTCACCTCCTTTTCACTTTATCCTTTGTAATATATTCCCTGTGTAACATATATCGGTATCTTTCAGCCAAAGCTTAGACTACTTCAGCATTTTTTTCAGCTCGTCCATAAAGGTATTGACATCTTTAAACTCTCTGTACACAGACGCAAAACGCACATAAGCAACTGCGTCCAAATCCTTCAGTTTGTTCATCAGGAGCTCACCGATTACCTGGCTGGAGATTTCTTTTTCTTCCATATTGGTAATCTCATTTTCCACTTCATCCACCAGATTGGTAATCTGCTGCGCACTCACCGGACGCTTGTGACACGCGCGGAGGACTCCCGCCTCAATCTTGGAACGGTCGTACGTTTCTCTGTTGTTATCCTTCTTAATAATAATTAACGGAATCGTCTCTATCTTTTCATAGGTGGTAAATCGTTTGCCACACTCATCACAGACACGTCTGCGCCGAATGGAATTGTTGTCCTCAGCGGGTCTGGAGTCAATTACTCTTGTATTTTCGTGATTGCAAAAAGGACACTTCATAGGTTCTCTCCTCTTCAGTTATTTTTGCCAAAAATGTATAGATATTCACTATCAAATTTATCACAATTAACAGTGGATGTCAACCAGTATGATATCCGGTCCAATCTGACAGATATCCTTAAAGGGAATCACTATATTCGGCTCGCAATTTAAGAAACTCAGTATCCTGTTGTTTCCCGGTACCATAATCTTACAGATACATCCGCTGCAGGAATCGAATTCCAAATCACAGACCTTCCCCAGCTTTTTACAATCCTTAACATTGATGACATCTTTGCATTTCAACTCAGAAAAAAGCATTCTGCTCACCGATATCCGTTTTTATCAATATATGCCGTTACTGTCTTCCCCGGTACAAAAATATCGTTCCCTGAAACGGAATAATTTCCGCTCCGGAGTACATACTACCACTATCCATTCTATAATACAGGCGCACGGCGCGGAAATGAGGAAAAGCATGGCACAGGGTAAAGTCGAAATCTGCGGGGTAAATACTTCCAAACTCCCTCTACTGAAAACCGAAGAAAAAGAAGCTTTGTTTCATCAAATCGAAGCGGGGGATTCAAAAGCCCGGGAAACCTACATTGAGGGAAATCTTCGTCTTGTCCTAAGCGTTATCAAACGCTTTTCCTCCAGCAGTGAAAATGTAGATGATTTATTCCAGATTGGTTGTATCGGTCTGATTAAGGCAATCGATAATTTTGATTCCTCTCTGAATGTCAAGTTTTCCACCTATGCGGTTCCCATGATAATCGGAGAAATCAGACGTTTTCTTAGGGACAACAGCAACAGCATCAGAGTCTCCCGCTCCCTGAAGGATACTGCATACAAAGCAATTTACGCCAGGGAAACTCTTACCAGAAAGAACTTAAAGGAGCCATCCATTGAGGAAATTGCAGCCGAAATCGGCGTTGCCAAGGAGGATATCGCCTATGCTCTGGACGCCATTCAAAATCCAATGAGTCTCTACGAGCCGATATTTACCGACGGAGGAGATACTCTCTATGTTATGGATCAAATCAGCGACAAGAAAAATAAGGAAGAAACCTGGGTAGAACACCTCTCCCTGAGCGAAGCCATGAAGAAATTAAACCCCAGAGAACACGAAATTATATCCCTGAGGTTTTTTGAAGGGAAGACGCAAATGGAGGTTGCTGACTATATCGGCATCTCCCAGGCAC